>JBFELT010000215.1:0-5207 GCA_041552015.1 Woeseiaceae bacterium | reverse complement strand
GGCGACGATGTCGGCCATCTCAGTCTTCCACGGGAATGAAGACCTGCGGCTCCGAATCGCACTGCGGACAGCGCCAGTGACCGGGCAGCTCGAGAAACGCCGTTCCCGGCTCTATCTGCTGGGCGGCGTCTCCCTCGGCGGGGTCATAGACATACCAGCAGATACGGCATTCGAGGCGCGTGCCGCTGTCGAGCCGGGCCGCCGGATCCGAGGTCGCGGAATCGCTCATGTGACATCGGACCAGTACGGCGTCAGGATGTCATCAAGGCGTTTCGCCGAATCAGCGAGGTCTTCGGCGGCGGCGCGCAGGGCTTCGGGAACATCGACAAGCTCGATCGTATTCAATATCAGTGTATCCATCGAATTATAGTATCGCACCCACCAGACGTTCGGCGTCAGGGTACTGCTGACCTGGCATTTCCCGTAGGCACGCGACAGCGTGTCGATCGGCCCCCGGCCCAGGCGTTCGTCGATGAAGGCGAGTTCGTCTTCGCTCAGTGGCAGCAGCGTCAGGTTGATCGTATACGGCACGCCCTCCGCAAGGAAAGCCGGGTACTGCGCTTCCAGTTCGACGAGTATTGCCAGCGCGTTATTCAGCTCCGGCGAAACGTCCTGCTTGTCCGCATTGACCGCTCGGTCGCGGCCGTCGGGCATGCGGGCTGTATGCGGTACATCGGCAACTTCGAGTATGTCGTAGCAGACCCTGTCGTCCTCATCGAGGTACAGCGTGCGCCAGACGCCGGCGAGAACGGATTCCTGCGAACGTGCACGGATAGCACCGTTGTAGCGGATGCTGACCTCGCCCTCGCCGAGAATCTGGTTGACGAGCTCGCGATTTTCCTCGTCCAGGGCGGTGAGATTGGCGAGCTGCGCCTCGCCGCCCGCCGAATAGTCGGCGAGCGCCTGTCGCAACCACAGCATCGCCTCGCGCGCGCCGACCAGCCCCTTGACAGCATCGGGCTCGGGGATGCTCGGTTCCTCGAAGGTCGCCATGTCACCCGGCATGTCGATATAGGACAAGCCCTCGCCGTCCTCGCTGACAGGCTGGCTGCCGGGGCCAACGACGCTTACAGGAATATTCTTGATGTCCATGTCGGGACCTCCGGGAATGACACAGCCCTCAGGCCGTGACGACGGGAATGCTGAATCCTGGCGGGCGTCTCGGCGCCGCCACGAAAAGGTCGCTGATCTTGTCGAGGTACTCGCCCCAGTCCTGGATACGCGACAGCGTGCCCACGTACTCGCCGGAGCGAACGAATACCAGGGACGGATACTCGCTGAAACCGTACTGGCGCTTCAGCGTCTTGCCATCGCCGAACACGTCGGTAACGACACCCGGGCGAAGCTGGCCATCGAACGCCTTGACAAGCTCCGGCAGGACCACGGCGACGTCGGTCGCGTCCTTGACGGTGCCGGGATCGCCAGGAAAGAACAGCACGTTCATGCCGGGCTCGGCAACGAACGCGTCGTGATTCGCGAGGGAAATTTCCGCGTAGTCGAGCTCATGCAGCAATCGGTCTATGAGGGGGTGACTCATGTCGGTACTCCGGGGAACTGTGGTCGGCCCTGCTCGTAATCGCTGATGTCGAGCGCATTCGGACCGATCAGTTCACTCTCGTCCAGCGCCTGTTCGCGCTTTCGAAACTCGACGCCCCAGTCAGCCAGGACGCCACAGGCAAGCTCGATCGCAGGATCGATCTGCGCCTTCACGCATTTTGTCAGGCTGCCGCCATAGTCGTTCAGTAACTCCGGCTGCACGCCGACGAGGGCGAGTTCGGCGGGAAAATCGCCGGTCAAGGCGGCCGAGGACAACACCTCCTGGAAACCCGCCTGGTGCATGCTGACCTTCTTTGCGCCCATGTAGCGCGGCACGTCGTCGCCGACAATGAGTTTCAGCGTCGCGGGCTCGAAACCGAAGTCGATGGCGTCGAATATCAGCAGGCGCGTGGCGCTGCGCACCCAGGGCAGCAGGAAAATTCCCTGCGTGCCGCCGTCCATGACACTGACGGACTCCGGAAACACGTAGCGCGCATGCAGAGCCTCGACGCAGCGAACACCAAAGCCCTCGTCTGCGTACAGCACGTTGCCGATGCCCAGTATCAGGGTGTCCCAGCTCGATTCCTGGGCATGCGGGCTGTGCGCGTCGATCATGCTGCTGTCCCTGTCTCCGTCGCCTTACTTGACTTTGCGGTAGGTCCGCCAGCCGCTGAGGATCGCGCTGACGCTGCTCTGCCGCGTCATGATGTCGGCGCGAATCGCCATGTAGATATGCAGTATGGCGAACACGATGAACAGCCACATGCCCAGGATGTGCCACATGCGCACGCTCTGCGCATCGCCCAGCCACAGGAACACCCAGCCGAACCAGCTGTCGGCCCAGCTGCCGAGCCCGAGCCCCTCGCCGTATAGCGCGAACCCGGTGACGATCATGAACAGCGTCAGCAGCACGTTGAATACCCAGTAGGACGTCTGCGCGATCGGGTTGTGGCCGGCGATCGGCGGCGCATCGTAGCGCAGGAACAGGTAAAACTTGAGCTCCTCCCAGAAATCCCGCCACCATTGGGCGCGCCAGAGCGGCAGGTAGAACAGCTCGCGCGAATGCGAGTTGCCAACGATCGCCCAGTAGATGCGCACGGCGAAGCCGATGCCAAACACGTAGCCCGCAATGAAATGAATCATGCGCAGGTTGCCCATCATGAAGTGCTCGCTTGCCTCTCCGCCAATCGATGGCAGGGGATTGGCGATCAGGTAGCCCGTGACCGCCAGCACCACGATGGACAGCGCATGAATCCAGTGCCAGATCCGCACCGGCGCTTCAAAGATATAGACCGCTTGCCGGTCTTCCGGACGAACGACGCTGCCTGCTGCATTGCCTTGCATGTCCTGTACCTCCCTCGCTAGGCGCTAGCGAATCTTCACACTGGCGAGTTCCTGCCCGTCGGGCGAGATGACGTGAGACGCGCAGGCCAGACACGGATCGAAGCTGTGTATGGTGCGCAGGATCTCGAGCGGTTGCTCGGGATTCGCCATGGGCGTTCCGAGTAACGCGGCTTCGTAGGCGCCAATATTGCCCTCCTTGTCCCGTGGCGACGCGTTCCATGTCGTGGGCACGATCGCCTGGTAGTTGGCAATCTTCGTGTCCCTGATATGCAACCAGTGGCCGAGCGCGCCGCGAGGTGCCTCGCCAAAGCCGACACCCTTGGTGTCCGCCGGCCAGGTCACCGGTTCCCACATCGTCATATTGGCGGTCGCCGTGTCGCCGGCCTTGAGGTTGGCCATCATGCCGTCATAAACCTCGCGCATCTTGTGCGCGGCCCATGAACATTCGAGGCCTCTCGCCGCGGTGCGACCGAGCGTCGAGAACAATGCCGTGACCGGCAAGTCCAGCGCTGCCAGAAGTCCGTCGACCTGCGCCTTGATGTCCTCCTGGCCGCGCGCGTAGGCAACCAGGTAGCGCGCCAGCGGCCCGACTTCCATTGCATTGCCGCGCCAGCGCGGTGCTTTCAGCCAGGAGTACTTGCCGCCTTCGTCGATTTCCTCGATGTTGGTCTTGCTGCCTTTCGCATTCGGGCCGAGTTCGAAATTCGGTTCCGTCTCGCCGTCCCAGGGATGCAGGCCTCTGTCGGGATCCGAATACTTGTACCAGGAGTGGGAAACGAACTCCTGGATCTGTGCGGGATCGCGCGGGTCCACGTCGTACACCGTGCTGAGATCACCATTCAGGATCGCGCCATTCGGCAACATCCAGCTCTCGTTCGTGTAGTTATTCGGTATTGCCGGGAACTCGCCGTAGGCCATGACGTTCTTGCTCGAGAGTCCGCCGCCGAATCCCCAGTCCTTGTAGAACGAGGCGATCGCTGTCAGGTCCGGTATGTAGACCTGGTCAACGAAAGTGATCGACTTGTCGATAATGTCGGAAACCATGTTGAGCCACGTCATATTGACGGCACCGACGGCGCCGACGTCGTCGACGTTTATCGAGCATGGCATTCCGCCGACCAGCCAGTTCGGATGGGGATTGCGGCCACCGAAGATCGTATGGATCTTGACAATCTCTTTCTGGAAATCGAGCGCCTCGAGGTAGTGCGTGACCGCCATGAGATTGGCTTCCGGCGGCAGCTTGTAGGCCGGGCTTCCCCAGTACGCGTTGGCGAATGGTCCGAGTTGCCCGGACTCCACGAAGCGCTTGATCTTGTTCTGCACGTCGCGGAAGTAACCCGGTGACGATTTCGGCCAGGGGCTGATCGACTGTTGCAGTGCCGAGGTTGCCGCGGGATCGGCGTTCAGGGCGCTGACGACGTCGACCCAGTCCAGGGCATGCAGGTGATAGAAATGCACCAGGTGGTCCTGCGTGTACTGCGCCAGCATCATCAGGTTGCGGATCGAATTCGCGTTCGCCGGTATGTCGATACCGAGCGCGTCCTCGACGGAGCGGCAGGAAATCAGGGCGTGTACGCCCGTGCAGACACCGCAGATACGCTCCGTGAATGCCCAGGCATCTCTAGGATCGCGTCCCTGCAAGATCACTTCCAGCCCGCGCCACATGTTGCCGGTCGAGACGGCGTTGCGAATGACGTTGTTTTCGTCGACGTTGACCTCGATACGGAGGTGTCCTTCGATGCGACAGATCGGGTCAACGACGATGCGTTGGCCGGCGTCATCGAGTGTGAAGCCGTTTGGCGTAGCGATACTAGTCATGGCTCACCTCCTTTGACCTTTTGTGAGTTACTTTGCTGACAGCGGAAACCGCCGCATGCGCAGCGACACCGACGGCGGCGGCACCGGCGAGCACGCCACCGATCCTGTCAGCCGTTGCTTCCGCGCCGCCCATGACACCGAAATTGGTGACCGGGCTGTAGAACGAGCCTTTGTCCCAGAAATTGTCTTCGGCACAGCCGAGACAGCCATGACCTGACTTGACGGGCCACGACAGGCCGCCATTCCACTCGACCGTCGAGCATGCGTTATAGGTCGTCGGGCCCTTGCAGCCGACCTTATAGAGGCAGTAGCCCTTGCGCGCGCCCTCGTCGTCGACATGCTCGACGAACTGGCCGGCATCGAAATGCGGCCGACGGTAGCACTTGTCGTGCAGACGCTGCCCGTAGAACATCTTCGGCCGACCCTGGCGATCCAGCGGCGGCAGACGATCGAAGGCGATCATGTAGGTGATGACGCCCGTCATGACTTCGGCGATCGGCGGGCAGCCG
>JBFELT010000214.1:0-5211 GCA_041552015.1 Woeseiaceae bacterium | reverse complement strand
GATCTTCTCGATTGGCGCCGAACTCAGCCAGGTTGTACAGGGCCAGAAGTCGGCGAGCCGCGCGGTTCTGGGCGTTGGCATGGTCAGCTCGATGCCGAAGCTGATTGCCGAGCGCATCATAGCGCCCTGCCTGCTGGATCCGGAGCCGATTCGTATTCGTTGCCACGAGGCCTCGCTGGAGCAGTTGCTCGGCGAGCTGGCCGTGCATCAGATCGATATCGTACTTTCGGACCAGCCGATGCCGGCGGGTCTTAGCTTGCGTGCGTTCAATCATCACCTCGGCGAAAGCGGCCTGGCGTTTTTCTCACAGCGTCGCGTCGCGCGGCAATACAGAGGCAAATTCCCGGTCAGCCTGAACGATGCACCGATGCTATTGCCGAGCCTGCATTCGGCGCTCCGGCGACGGCTTGATGACTGGTTTGACAGCCATAAGATTTCGCCAAGGATCGTCGGCGAGTTTGACGATAGCGCGTTATTGAAAGCATTTGGCGAGGCAGGGGCGGGGCTGTTTGCGGCCCCGTCGGTCATCGAGAAGGAGATCTGCAAGATGTACGGCATGAGCGTCATCGGCAGGACCGACTCGGTTACCGAACATTTTTATGCCATTTCCCCGGAGCGGCGTATCAAACATCCTTCGGTCGCGCGCATTACGGAGATGGCTCGCAGTGACCTGTTTCGCTGAAGTTCGCGTGATTTACACCCTATTTTGTCGAAAATCGTGAAAGACAAGTGCGTTGACGGCCGCTCTGTCGGTGAAAACCCGAAAAAATCGTGCTCAAGGGTTTAAACTGACAGATCGGCGAAGCAATCATTCGGGTGACTGTTATGCAAGAAGCCAGACTCCCTGAGAACGAGGCCGAGCGCCTCGCAACGCTGCGCAGCCTCAGTATCCTGGACACGCCCCGGGACGACCGATTTGACCGCTTTACGCGACTCGCGGCGCGTATCTTTGACATGCCTATCGCGCTGATCAGCCTGGTCGACGAGCAGCGACAGTGGTTCAAGTCTGTCGAGGGCTTCGACGGCGCCGAGACGCCGCGGGAATTCTCTTTTTGTGCTCACGCGATATTGGGCGACGACGTTTTTGAGGTTCGTAACTCCAGGCGCGATGCCCGTTTTCGCGATAACCCGCTGGTTGTCGAGCAGCCGCACATTCGCTATTACGCGGGTGCACCGCTTGTCACCCCGGATGGAAACAAGATCGGGACGCTCTGCATTATCGACCGGGTGCCCAGGCAGCTTCGCGAGGAAGACAGACGTTTATTGAAGGATCTTGCCGACATGGTCGTCGACGAGATGATCAGTTACGTCGATCCCAAAACGGACCTGGCAAACAGGCATGCGCTGCTCGTTACCGGTGCGAGATTATTCGAGCACGTGTCCGACGATCGTGCTTTGTCGCTGCTCTTGTTCGACATCAGCCATGTTTCTCGACCGCAGGACGATTCAGAAACCCGAGCCGCTGCCGAAACTGTTTTCGCGCAGTTGCTTCGCAGCTATTTCCGGTCTGCGGAATCCATCGCGCATATCGGCGGGCGACGTTTCTGCGTTCTGCTACGGGAAAATCCTTATTTTGATGAAGCAAAGGCGACGAATCAGGTTTGCGTCGCGGCGAAGAAATCGATGCGCGCCTATAAGCAACGCGACATTCCTTCGCCGTTGGTTGGCAGGGTCAAGTTCAATTCAGAGCGACATTCGTCATTTGGCAAGATGTTGCGCGAAGCGGACGGCCTTTTCTTCAATCATGAAAATCGGCCGACGCCCGATTATGAGGACAGCGGTCGATTCGTGAAGGCCGTCATGAACTGGCGAAAAACAATATTCTGAACAGGCCCGACGAAACGCCTCGCAAATCGTGGGCTAGGCTTCTGGCGCTGGTTTCAGCAAACGTGACTCAAACTCGAATTTCGAGCCGTCCCTGGCCTCGAGATTCACTTCCCATATTTCATCGTCCGCCATCTGGGTTCGCTCCAGCCCCGGCAGCTCACGCTCGTCGTCCACCTGCAGGCCCCAGACGCGAACGTGACGGACGCCGACAACAGGAATGCGGCGATCGTCGAAACGAGCACGTAAGGCGGGATCCACGTCGTTATTCGCCCAAATGGCATAACCATTGTTGATTATTGCCATCAGGTCATCCGGCATCGCCGCCAGCATCTTCTTGTTAGCCATCCGCTCGCTGCCTCCCGCCGGTTCTACAACCAGCCTGACACCAATCCCATAGCCAATCTACACGCCGCGCCCTGCCACAGGAATAGGGACATTCAGCTATCAAAAATAGCGAACAGGGCGTTTTTTCTGAGCCGGTTTAGCGTGTATGCTGATTTGCTCAAGGCCCGAAATACGGACACGCCGAGCATGATCAATACAGGGTTACGACGTCTGGAGGCGGATATGGCCGCCGCGACCTCTTACAAAGAGTGGAAAGCGGCCGCTATTGCCCATGACAAGAAATCCGGCGTTCAGCGCTGGCAGAAGTCGGATGAGTCAAAACACTTCGACCACGCGTCAATTCGCCGCCGTTTGAAGCGGTTGCGCCGCCTGAAAACCAGGAACGACTATGCCGGAATACTGTTTGCACTGAATGAGGGCCTTCACGGCAATATCGACGGCATGGGCAGCTCGGCGCTGTACGGCAAAGCCAAGTTCAGTACCAAGAAGCTGATCGTCGATTACGTCGACGAAGTTGTCAGCGCACTGGACGTGCTGGCGAGCAGCAAGGCTCGCGGCATTCCGCTGGACGAACGACTCGATTTCTTCCGCCGCGCCCGTCACTGCTATGGCTGCTCCGCGCTGATGATGAGTGGCGCCGGGTCGCTGCTGTTCTTTCACATCGGTGTAGTCAAGGCGTTGTGGCTGGAGGGCGTGCTGCCGGATATCCTGTCGGGAAGCAGCGGTGGCGCCGTTGTCGGCAGTCTCGTCAGCACTCGAAGTGACGAGTTCCTGCAGGACATCTTCAAGCCGGAACACCTGGTAGAGGAGATAGAACGCGACCAGGGCCTGTTTCAGCGCTTCGAAGCATTCCGGCCGGAAGTGACGCCTATCGAGGATGTGCAGGAAGCACTCAATCGGCTGATCCCCGACCTTACTTTCCAGGAGGCCTTTGAGAACACCGGGCGAAACCTCAACGTGTCGATCGCGGCCGCTGAAAAGCACCAGACATCTCGACTGCTGAATGCCATTACGACGCCGAATGTTTACGTGCGCGAAGCCGTTATGGCGTCGGCCGCAGTTCCCGGCTTTTATCCGCCGGTCGCGCTTGCGGCGAAAAATGCCCAGGGTCAGAAACAGCCGTATCTGCCTTCTCGCCGATGGGTTGACGGCTCCCTGAGCGATGATCTTCCGGCTAAGCGCCTGGCCCGCATCTATGGTGTTAACCACTTTATCGTGAGCCAGGTGAACCCGCACATTTTCCCCTTCGTGACAGACACGAAGAGAAAGCGGGATTTACTCACGACCGTGAAGCATGCGGCGGCCCGCTCGGCGCGCGAATGGATCAATGCCAGTGCGTCGTTGCTGGAAAAGCCGTTGTCCTGGAACCCGTCCGTGAGTCGACTGACCAACGTAGGGCTGAGTATCATCAACCAGGACTACTTCGGTGACATCAACATCCTCCCGGACAAACGCCTGTTCAACCCGCTGAAGCTGCTGGCGCATCGATCCATCGAGGAAGTCGTCGAACTCATCGAGATGGGCGAGAAAGCGACCTGGCCGAAGATCGAGATGATCCGCATTCAGACCAAGATCAGCCGCAAGCTCGATCAGATACTGACGAAGCTGGACAACCCGGAGCCTTACGTGCGCAGCGCCGTCTCACGGCGAGTCGGCTAGGGCCCGCAGCGGCAGACCCGCTTACGCCTTGACGGCTCGTATCTTTTTGCGCGCCGGTGTCTTTCTGGCCGGCTTTGCCGCACGTTTGAGCTCGCGCAGCGATTTTTCCAGGCAATCCACGAAAAAGTCGATGTCCGGAAGGATTTCCCGGGTCGATGTCACGTTGAACGAGATCTTGCCGTTGTAACTCGGGGTCGCGATAAACAGGCCCATGCCGTTGGCCAGTGGCGCCATGCCGAAAGTTCCAACCTGCATTGCGCCATTCATGTACAGCGGTACCTGTGGTCCGGGCACATTGGAGATAAACAGGTTGCACATGCGCTGCGAAACGCCGGCGCGCAATACCAGCCGGCTGGCGATCACCTGGGTCGAGGCGGGTACGTGCTTGCTGAGATCGACCATCACGCGCGCAGATACGCCGGCTTTGGCCGCCTTGCTTTGCTGCGTTGCCTCGTGAATACACTGTAAACGTTCTTTCGGGTCCTCTATGTTGGTGAAGATCGGCGCCGTCATGGATGACACGTTATTGCCCGGCGCATCCGGGTCAGGTCCCGTTCCCTGGCGCGCGTTGATCGGCACCCAGGCAATGAGCGAGTCATCCGGGAGTTCCTCATGATGCTGCAGGTAGCGGCGCAGTCCGCCACCGCAGATCGCCAGCACCACGTCGTTGATCGTGCTGCCGGGGACTACCTCGCGTATCGCCTTCAGATCCGATAGCTCGAAGACCCTGGCGTCGAACATCTTTTGCGGCGCTACATGGGTATTGAATCGCGTTGCCGGGACCGGTCGCCTGTTTTTTTTCTGTGATCGCAGCGCATTTTGCGCCAGCCTGTAAATATTGGGTGCCGAACGCATCACGGCGTCGGTCATGCCAATTGGCGAACGAATCGAATGCCAGGCAGCGCGCACCGCCATGTCCAGCAGGCTCGGCTTCGGGCTGCGCCGGAGCTTGGCCATATTCAGCGGCATAGCGGGTGTTCCCTTGTTGTCGATGTCGGCCATAGCGCCGAAGAAGTCCACAATCGCGCTCCCGTCAACGGCTGCGTGGTGAATCTTGGTCGCGATTGCATAGCTGCCTTTTGGCAGCCAATCGATGTGGTCCAGCCCCTCGACGACAAACATTTCCCAGAGAGGGCGATTCATATCCAAAGGACGAGAATGGTAACGCGCCATGTGGATACAGAACTGACGCCAGTCGCCGGGCCTGGGGAGTCGGCCGTGTTGAACGTGATACTCGAGATCGAAATGCTCATCATCGACCCAGTATGGGAAATCGAGTTCCAGTGGCACATGTACCAGCCGTCGCTTGAACAAGGGACTCATGTGCAGCCGTCCTTCTATGTGCGCGAGGATATCCCGGAAGCGTACGACTTCACCGTC
>JBFELT010000213.1:0-5239 GCA_041552015.1 Woeseiaceae bacterium | reverse complement strand
TCAGAGAGCGCCAGGCGCACCGTCTTCTCCGCGAGCACAACGGTGGATGAAATTAGCGGAACCGTAAGCATCGCGGCATCAAGAACCAGCGGAAATTCCGTGCAGGCGCCTATGACTGCCTGCGCGCCTCTTGTCACCAGCTTCGCCGCCAGCTCGCCAAGGCCTTGCGCGACCGGATCGGACTTGTCGCCAGACTTGATGCGCCGGACCAGCGCCATCGTCTCGGCCAGTTCATCGGCCGACGGCAGGACGAGTTCGTGACCGGCGAGCGCTTCCTGGTACAGGCCGGCGGCAAAGCAGCCCGGCGTCGTCAGCAATCCGATCGCGCCGCCGCCGCTGATCTGCAGCGCACTGGCCACCGTCTCATTGACGATGCTGATAAACGGAATGCTGATTGCCGCCTCGATATCACTGACCCAGGCGTGCGCAAGGTTGCAGGGCATGACAATGAAATCGGCGCCGCCTGCCTGGAGCCCTGCGGCAATCGACGCGAGTACCGGACCCGGATCCTGACCCTCGCCACGCATCGCCTGCTGTCGGCTGGGTATGCGCGGATTGTGATCGACCAGCATGCGGATGTGATCCTGATCCGTTGCAGCCGGTGTGCAGGCCATTACACGGGACATGAAGTCGATCGTGGCTTCCGGCCCCATCCCGCCTATTACACCTGCCAGCCTGTCGCCCTTCGCCATAGTCCCGCTGCCCGTTGATCGAAATGCACTATAGAACAATAACAATCCTGCCATGCCCTTCCAATTGGCCGGTACTCTGTTATAGTCCGCGGCGTCTCTGGCGCACTTCGGTCTGCGCCATTTACTCCAAACCCAGCAATCCTGCGGGTTTCGGAGCTACCCAAAGATTTCCCAGCCTGGACCGAACCCTGCGCGGCAGCATTGCCGCGGACGGTCAGGCGACCTGGAGCAACAATACAATGTTATTCAAAGAACTCGGCCTCTCGGCCGAACTGCTGCGTGCAGTCGAAAAAAAGGGCTATAGCGAAGCTACCCCGATTCAGCAGCAAGCTATTCCCCACATTCTCAAGGGCCACGATATCCTGGCCGGTGCACAAACCGGCACTGGCAAGACGGCGGGCTTTACCTTGCCGCTGTTGCAGCGGCTGCAAACCAATGACGTCAATCGCGGCAGGATCAGGGCACTGGTTCTGACACCAACGCGAGAACTGGCGGCGCAAGTAGCCCAAAGCGTCGAAGACTACGGCCGCTACCTGCCGTTCAAGACCGCCGTGATATTCGGTGGCGTCAGTATCAACACGCAGATCAGCAAATTGCGCAAAGGCGTCGATGTTGTCGTCGCCACGCCGGGCCGGCTGCTGGACCACATGCAGCAAAGGACCATAAACCTCTCTGCCGTTGAAGTCCTGGTGCTCGACGAAGCTGATCGCATGCTGGACATGGGATTTATTCGTGACATTCGCAAGGTCCTGCAGGTGCTTCCCAAACAGCGCCAGAACCTGCTGTTCTCGGCAACCTTCTCGAAAGAGATAAAAGCGCTCGCCGCAAGCACATTGAATGCGCCTACTGAGATCCAGGTGGCACAGCAAAATACGACGGCGGATCGCGTCAGCCAGATGGTCTACCCGGTCGACAAGGCGCGCAAACGCGAGCTGCTGTCGCATCGCATTGGTGCCGAGAACTGGCAGCAGGTGCTCGTCTTCACGAGAACCAAGCACGGCGCGAACAGGCTCGCGACACAACTCGAGACCGATGGAATTTCGGCAACCGCGATCCACGGAAACAAGTCGCAAACGGCCCGTACGCGCGCGCTGGCTGACTTCAAACGCGGCGCCGTTCGCGTTCTCGTTGCTACCGATCTCGCGGCACGCGGCCTCGACATCGACCGGCTTCCTCACGTCGTCAATTACGAATTGCCGAACGTGCCGGAAGACTATGTGCATCGCATCGGTCGAACCGCTCGTGCCGGAAACGAAGGCTGCGCTATTTCGCTGGTCTGCGTCGATGAGCTGAAACTTCTGCGTGACATCGAGCAGTTGCTTGGAACAAAGATTGAGAAGGAGTTCGTGCCGGGCTACGAGGTCGATCCCCGCATCAAGGCCGAGCCGATTCAGAACGGGCGCTCTGGGCGTCCGTCGGGATCCCGAAACGGGGGCGCACAGAAGCGTCGATCAGGCCCACCGAAGAGCCACGCCGCAAAGCGCAGCAGCGCTCCGCGGCGGCGGCGCAAGCAGGCCTAGGCAGGTCCGAATACGTATCGAACCGGTCTTTTCAGATTGCCGGGAGAAGCGCCGTCGACCCGGTTCCTTTTGACCGGGAGTCTGGCTGAGCCTAGGATCTGGCTGGTACTGCCTGCAGGAAGGACTGTCGGATGAAAACCTTCGTAACGATCGCTGCACTGTTGTTGGTGTTTTCGGGTGACGCCCGGTCACAGTCCGCTGCTGCACCCGAATGGTTTATCGACGAGATAGCCGCTCTGACAGCCGGCACGGGTCGCTGGGTAACCGACAATTCAGCTTACAAGAGCGACCAGGAACCGTTCGACGCCTACGTTACCGCGTGGAAAGCCTCTTTCGACGGTACAACCATGAGTGGCCGTTTGTTCGGCATCAAAGACGGCAAGGAAACGGGCAATTTCTGGGAGTTCCGACAGTATTGGCATCCCGGGATGCAGGAGGCTGTGGTCGAACAATTCGGCTGGGGCGGCACCATCGGCATTGGAACGATTTGGCTCGCGGACTCCGCGACAAAATCCGACCAGACGTTTTATTCGATTGATGGAACCACGACCCGAACCGGTCACGTCAGCCGATTTCCCGACAGCGACACCTACATTACCGAGAGCTTCGACATCGCGGGCGATATCTGGACGCTGAAGCGCAGGTACACCTGGCGCCGCATTGTGACCGATGAGCAATAGCCCGTAAGAGGGCCAGAGCCGAGCCTATCTCGTCGCAGCCGTTTCGGGGTTGCAGAAGCGCGACCGCCAGCTCAGTCCTTCGATGCGACAGCGGCGGTGAAAACAACATCCGTCGAGCTGTTTAACGCGGTTTCTGCCGAGTCCTGCAAAACGCTGATAACAAAGCCGACCGCGACGACCTGCATCGCGATGTCGTTGGAAATACCGAACAGGCCACAGCTCAGCGGGATGAGGAGCAGCGAGCCTCCGGCCACCCCCGACGCGCCGCAGGCCGACAGCGCCGCGACAACGCTGAGCAACAGCGCCGTTGCGAGATCCACCTGGATACCCAGCGTGTGCGCCGCGGCGAGTGTGAGTACGGTAATCGTAATGGCGGCACCGCCCATGTTAATCGTGGCACCCAGGGGTATGGATACTGCGTAGGTATCCTTCTCCAGGTTAAGTCGCTCGCAGAGTGCGAGATTGACCGGTATGTTTGCCGCCGAACTGCGTGTGAAAAACGCCGTTACGCCGCTCTCCCGGAGAGCAGTAAGCACGATGGGGTAGGGATTTCTTCGTGTCTTGACCCAGACTATCAGCGGGTTAATCAGTAGCGCCATGATGAGCATGCTGCCGAGCAGCACGGAGAGGATACGCGCGTAACCGGCCAAAACCGACAGGCCGGACGTCGCGAGGTTGCCGGCGACCAGTCCGAAGATGCCGATCGGCGCCAGGCGAATAACGAGTCGCACGATGTGTGTCACCGCGTCTGCCGTATCGGCCAGCACCCGTCGCGTCGAGTCGGCCGCATGATGCAGAAAAACGCCAAGCAGCACGCCCCAGACGAGGATGCCGATGAAGTTGCCGGTGAGTATGGCGTTCACCGGATTGTCGACCAGCTTTTGCAGCAAGCCACCGAGCACCTCGGCGATGCCCTGCGGCGCGCTGGCATCGACATCCGTCATCTGCAGTGCCAGCGTTGTCGGAAACAAGGTACTCATTGTCACCGCGAGCAGCGCCGCAGCCACCGTGCCCAGCAGGTACATGATCAGGATCGGCCGCATCTGCGAGGTGTGGCTCACGCGGCGATTGGCGATCGCCGAAGCAACCAGCACCAGCACCAGCACCGGCGCGACCGCCTTCAGCGCCTGCACGAAGAGATTGCCGAGCAGCATCGCCGCCGCACCGGCCTGCGGCGATACCTGTGACAGCACGATGCCCGCGACAATGCCGATGCCAATCTGAAGGACCAGGCTGCCGCTGCTTATTCGTTCTATTATTTTGGTCGCCATGTATTCACTTTTTGATCTTGTTGTGTCGCTAGACTAGCAGAATCACGGCCGACGGCCCGATCGGGTTTGCCAATCTCATCCCGTCAAGGCAGGGGCCGTGCCATCGAAATTACGGTTCCGCAGGCGCTTACCGTCTTACGGTCACCGACTTCACTTGCGCGAACACCCGGTCACCGGTCTTGAGATCGAGACGCGCGACCGATCGCCGCGTGATCAGCGCGAGCAGGTAGTCGTCTCCGGCGGCGAGCCGCACCAGCGACGACGACGGGCCGACCGATCTGACGTCATCGATCGTCGCCTCGATAACATTGAGTATGGTCGTACCATCGGGCCGGCTCAGGCACAGACTGACATCCTGCGCGGCGATTCGCAGCCGCACGCTGCGGTCCCTGCTCTCGTAGCGACCCGGCACGGTCAAGACGCCACCCGAAAATGCCAGCTCGGTGAGATTGAAGGCCTTGTCAAAGCGCTGTGGCCGGGCATCGACGACGCAGCCGGCGTTGCTGCCGGACAGCAGCGGCAGATCCAGTCGTGACAACACTTCGTGGAGCTCACCGCTGGCGACGATCCGGCCATTGTCGATCAACAGCAGGTGATCACACAGGCGACTGACTTCATCGATGCTGTGGCTGACGTAGACGATGGGCACCGAGAGTTCGTCATGCAGGCGATCGAGGTAGGGCAGCAGCTCTTCCTTGCGGCGCTGATCCAGCGATGCCAGCGGCTCATCCATCAGAACGAGTCGCGGCGAGCGAAGCAGCACCGATGCGATCGCGACGCGCTGTGCTTCACCGCCTGACAGACCGTCGGGCTTGCGATCCAGCAGCCCGCTCAGGTCCAGCATGTCGACAACCTGTTGCTGATTCACCCGCGAAGCCCTGGAGCGGCGCATGCCGTATTCGATATTGCCGAGAACATCGAGGTGCGGGAACAATTGCGGCTCCTGGAAAACATAGCCGACACCGCGCCGATGGACCGGCCGCCTGTCATGTGTCAGGCCGGCTTCGAGGCCGGCGATGCAGCGCAGCAACGTCGTCTTGCCGGAGCCGGACTCGCCGAACAGCCCCGTGATGCCG
>JBFELT010000212.1:0-5254 GCA_041552015.1 Woeseiaceae bacterium | reverse complement strand
GCCGCCAGCCCCACCAGCTCGAGAGTGACATAGAGATTGAAGATGTCGGCGGAAAGAAACCGGGCGTTAAGCGACCCCAGGAGGAACAACCAGAGCGGCCAGAACCGCGACGACTGCCTGGCCTGAAAATAGGCGGTCGCGTAGATCGTAATGCCGAGACCCACAATGCTGGCCGCGGCCAGCATCAGCAGGCTCACGCCATCGGCAACGAGCTCGATACCCAGCGGCGCGCCCCAGCCACCCACGGCATGGCGATAAGCGCCTACGGTCGTCAACCGAAAGCCCAGGCCTGCAACCGACAGGAGCACTGCGAACACCGTGCCCAGCGCCAGCTTCTTTGCCGCGTTTGGCCAGACGAAACAGGCGATCGCCCCGAGCAACGGCAAAACTATGAGCAGGGCGCCCCAGGGAATCGTTGCGGCTGCCGCGCCCATCGGCGTTACTCAATCCGCTCGTCTGGCAGTTTCGCCCGTCCGGTTTCCGCGACCAACCTCAACATCAACACCAGCGCAAAGGCGGTAGCCGCGACCGCAACCACTATTCCGGTAATCACCATCGCCTGCGGCACCGGGTCCGGCGCTGCGTTACCGGTACGCTTTGCCAGTGCCGCCAGCACCAGGAACACGCCGCTGCCCATCACGTTGACTGCCAGGATCTTGCGCAGCAGGTGTGCGCGCACGATCAGGGCGTAGAGCCCGAGACAGAACAGGCCAACGCCAACCAGGGCGAAAAAATGCGCAGCGCTCATTGACCTTCCTTATCGGGAGGGCGTTCTGCCAGGAACAGCGCTACCAGGGTGACGCCGATCGAGAGCGTCGCGGCGGCTTCCAGGAAAAAGATCAGGACACCGGCTTGTGGCGGCGGATATTCCATCAGGTTTCGGCCCGTCGCGATCGTCGTGAGCGAAAACGCGAGAAACAGGACCGGACCGGCCACCAAGACAAGCCGCAACGGCAAGCCTGTTAACCGGGGATGTGGCCGCCAGCCCGCCAGCAGGAGCAGGACGCCGGCTGCCGCCAACACCGCGGCGGCCTGGAATGCGCCGCCTGGCGAGCGCGCGCCGGCCCACAACAGGTAAGCGGACAGCAGGAGTAACACGGGTGTCAGCACGCGTGTCAGCACATCCAGCACGGGCCCTGCCGACACAGTACGTCGAGAAGACAAACCGCCAAGCGTCCAGACGCTTATCAATGCCAGTAACAGCACCAGTATTTCCAGCAGCGTGTCATAGCCGCGGAAGTTGAGCAGCACGGCCGTCACCGGGTTACTGACGCCGCTGCGAGCGATGTTGGCGGCAACGTCAGCGCTGAGGCCTGGCGAGTCGGGCGGTAAAGACTGCACAGCATAGGCGAGCCCCGCGGCGACCATCGCCAGCAGCAATGCGGGCACCCATCGAAAGAGTCGAAGCGTCTGTTTCCGTTTAACGGATTGACTCGTACTCTCCTGCGCGGGTTGCGCGGCGCTCAGCCTTGCCAATGCGGCCAACAGCAAGGCCCCGGTCAAGCCCGCGCCGATCGCCACTTCGGCAAGCGCGATGTCCGGCGCGTCGAGTCGCACCCAGGCAATTGACATCATGAGACCGAAAGCGACGAACATGACGATTCCCGTGAACAAACGGGGGCTCGCCAACGCCCAGAAGGCCAGGAGCAGAAGAGCCAGTCCCGTCACGCCATCGAAAATCCGGGGCAGCAGTGTCAGCGCGTCCACATCGAGACCCCTCGCCGTGCGGCGCCGTCGGCAATCAGGTGCGCGACACTTGCGCCGGCAGCAAGTACCAGCACCCAGATCAGCAGCAACTTGCCGACAACGAACCACGATCCGGACTGCACCGCGAGCCCCGTGATGACGAAACCCAGTCCAACGTTGTCGGACTTGGTCAGCGCGTGCAGCCGCGTATAGACATCCGGAAAACGAACCAGGCCCACGGTCCCCGCCAGGAAAAAAGCCGCGCCGATAATCAATAGCACGGCAGCTACAAACTCACTCGGCGTCATGGTCGGCCCCCTCCTCCGGCCAGGCGCGCTGCACGAACGCCACTGCCGTAACCGCTGCCAAGAGAGCGAACACCATCGCCACATCGCGCAGCGCCGCGTTGTCGAGTGCCTGTGAAAGCAACAGCAATACGGCGACGGCGGTCGTACCGAACACCTGTACGGCGAGCAGGCGATCGGCAGGGCTGGGGCCGCGAAGGGCGCGCCACACACCTCCTCCGAGCGTCAGCAGCAGCACCAGTGCCAGCGTGAGATCGAAGAGCTGCACTAGCGACCCTCCCCGCCAGCTTCAGGCAAGGATAGGCCGAACAATGCGGCCACCATCGCTTCAAGCGTCGCGAGCTCCGACACGATTTCTTTGCGGCCGCTGAGCACATGGACTTTCAGGGAATCCGAATTCAATGTCACGCTCAGGGTACCGGGCAGGAGACTCACCGTGTTTGCCATGAACACCAGGGCGAGTCCCGGCGGCAGCTTTATGGGGTACTCGATCACGTGGGGGTCGATCGGCATGTCGGGATGAAGCGCACGCCAGGCAACGTCCGCACCGCCTGATACGGAACGAATGAGAAAAAACGGCAGGAATCGGAACAACTCGAACCAGACCAGCGTTACAGGGGGAAAGAGCGCGACGCTGACCGCGGCGGCGAGCAGGACCACCGGTACGCCAATCCACCAGGCGCCTGTTTCGCCACCGACCAGGATCCACCACACAAGGGCGAACAGCAAGCCGTTGCGAAGCAAACCACGCCACACTTCACTTCGAATGTGCATTCGAGCGAAGCGCGTCGTCCAGGACACCGTCAGGTATGCAACATCAAGATCGGAATCGACGCTTCCTTGAGCATGAAGTCGGTCACGCCCCCGAATACCAGCTGGCTCATTCGACTTCGACTGTAGGCACCCATTAGCAACAAATCGCTGTCCGAGGACTTGAAGCTTGCCAGAAGCTCTTTCGACTCATCCTTTCCCTTGCTGGCGACACGTTCTGACTTGATACCCCAGAACTTAAGGTATGTCGCCAGCTGTCCCGACTTCGGGCCTACCCTGTTTTCAGGTCCACAGGTAGCGATCACGACGGCGTCGGCCTGGGCCAGCAGCGGCATCGCCGCGGCGACGGCCCGCGCAGCCTCGACGCTCTGGTTCCAGGCGATGCAGATGCGTTTACCGACCGCCGCCTTTCCGTTCTGCGGGAGTACCAGCACCGGTCGCGACGATCGCAGCAGCGACGCCGACAGAAACAGCCGCGCAAGCGTCCCACCCTTGTTGGAAGGCCGGGAGACAACCAACAGGTCCGCTACCGGCCCCATGATGCTGATCACCTTCTGCGGCGAGCCGGTTTTTTCCATCCAGACCGCCCCTGGCTTGGCGCGCGGATTGCTCAGGACTTCGTAGCCGTGACGCTCTGCAACTTTCGAATACAGGTTCCTGGCCGCGGTTTCGGCCTCCTCCGCATCCTGCGGTTTGCCCGCCGCCTGCCATTCGGCCTCGTCGTTTATGCCCCCCGACAAATCCAGCGCCGATGGCACCGCAACCGGCGAATCACTGTGCCGCCGGATGTGACAGCCAATAACGCTGGCGCCCAGGGATTGTCCGAGCGCAAACGCCCGCGTCAACGCGACCGCGCACTCGGGCCGATCTGCAACCGGAACGAAAATGACTCGCATATCAGTGATCTCCTCAACTCACACCATCATGCTCGACGGAATCAGGCGCTGTATATTGCGGAAAGCCGCGATACCCGGAGGAAACCTCGATTCTCCTGGCACACCGGGCTCCGGCAGGAGCACGAGCCAGGTATCTACCTGGCAGCCTTCAGCCCGCAGGTCTCGAAGGCTTCGCGGATGTCCGCTTTTTCTGTTGCCGTCAGTTCCAGCATCGGCGGTCGCACGCGGCCTCCGACCTGCCCGAGCAGCTCCTGCCAGTACTTGCCGAAAGCCTGCGGTTTGTCCGCCGGTCGTGACCGCTTCATGGCATCACGAACGGGATCGAGGCTGTCGCGCACGCGTCGCGCCTCGTCGAACTTTCCGGCAAACGCGAGGCGCGTGTACTCGTCCATGCGTTTGTCGTCCCGGGTCTGCAAGTGGTACGGCGGCGAGGAGCACAGGTAGAGCCTCCATCCCAGCTCTTCGATGTTGTCGAGCCACTCGTCCTCCGACGATGTCGAAACCTGGATCCTGTCCCCGACCATGTGACTCAGGCGCACATACATCTCGCGGGGAACCGAGTACTTGATGGCGACGATGTTCGGCAGCTCGGCGATACGGGCGCATTCCTCCGGTTGCATCAGGTAGCCGGAGTCCGGATGGCTCCACATGGCAATGCCGATATCGAGGCGCTCGCTGAGCGCCTTGTAGTATTGATACAGGACCTCGCCGCGTTCGTGCACGAAGCTCAGGACCGGCGCATGCACCACGATGTAGTCGGCCCCGCAGTTCTGTGCATGCAGGGCGAGATCGTGAACCGTATCGAAGTTCTGATCCGAAACCGAGACGATAACGCCGGCTTTGCCGTCGCATTCCTCGACCGCTATCTCGAAGTTGCGCTTGCGTTCATCGACGCTCATCGAGAAGAACTCGCCCTGCTTGCCGGCGATGAACAGGCCCTGGATGTCGAGGTCGTCGATCCAGTGGCGGATATTCGCGCGCAGGCCGGCCTCGTTCAGCGACAGGTCTTCGCTAAACGGGTTCAGCGCGGCGGCCCAGATCCCGCGCATGTTTTCGCGGGCATAGTCCTTGGCATCCAGTTTCGAGTAGTTGATCACGGTACGTCCGTTGTTGAATGGGTGAATGGCGATCCAGGCAGACGATATTCGAAGACCGGCCCGAATGACGGCCACTGGATAGTAAAGAATACGATACCTGATTGGTTTGATCTTGCGATAATAGGAAGACCCCGACGGAGCAGCAGATGAACATCGGAATCATTGGCGAGGGCGCCATCGGCCGCTATGTCCGTGACAGACTTCTTGAACGAGGCCATATCCTTCGGGCGCTGCTGCTGCGCCCCGAGCGGCTGAAAACTCGTACGACGGAGCGCGGCGATACGCTCCGGGTGTCGTCGGTCGCGGAGCTGCCGGACGACATCGATCATATGATCGATTGTGCGGGCCACGCGGCCTTGAGGTCCTATGGGCCCGATATCCTGCGGCGCGGTACCGACCTGACGACGGTATCCATTGGCGCAAACCCGAGCTGGGATTGTTCGAGTTCGATGGATCAACGGCGAACAATATCCTCGTCACTCCCGAGCTGATCGCCGAG
>JBFELT010000211.1:0-5263 GCA_041552015.1 Woeseiaceae bacterium | reverse complement strand
CCTCGTCTCATTTGCTGTGCACTGGATTCGCGCAGAGATACACGAGTTCGTCCTGAAGAACTGGCGCATCGTGAAAGTTGCGACGACCAAAGCGCAGCGTAAGCTGTTCTTCAATCTTCGCAAGGCGAAGAAAAGTCTTGCCTGGCTGTCCGCGGATGAGACCAAAGCCGTTGCCAGCGATCTCGGCGTCAGTGCGAAGGAAGTGACGGAAATGGAAAAGCGCCTGCACTCGCGGGACGCGATATTCGACCCGACACCCGATGCCGACGACGACCGTAACTTCACGCCGGCCGCGTACCTGCCGAGTCCCGATTCCGACCCGGCCGTGCTTGTCGAGACTGCCGACTGGAACAATGACGCAACCACGCGCATGACCTCGGCGCTGAACATCCTTGACGAAAGAAGCCGCCGAATTCTGGAGAAGCGCTGGCTAACTGACGACAAGATGACGCTGCACGAACTCGCCGCGGAGTACGATATTTCCGCAGAACGTATTCGCCAGCTCGAGTCGAATGCCATCAGGAAACTCAGGAACGCGATGGCTGTCTGATGGCCTGATACACGGCTCACGGATCAAGCAAAAGGCCGCTCTCTGAGCGGCCTTTTTTTATGCCTGCATGCCGTATCGAGAGCGTCAGCACGCTATCGATAGTCCCGCCGCCGGTAGCGAACAAAGCCGCCTTCTTCGATACCCAGGGGATCGTGGTGGGTCCAATGCACAAGGCCGCCCAGGTCGTTCCATTCATACATGCCGCGAACGCGTACGCGATCACCGAGGCCGACCGGCACTCGTTCCGCAAGATCGATATTGTGGGCGATCAACAGCGTTTCACGGTTACCGATATCGAGGATAAAACGCTGGTGTCGCGAGCCGTCATTGTCGTTCGACAACAGCTTTACCACGACGCCCCGGATCTCGATCCAGGTGCCAGTATCGGCTTTGCCAAAACGATTACTCAAGCTGCGCCCTCCTGATTTTCTGTTCTTGTACGGGGGCCCTTGCAATACAGCCTGCCACAAAAAACGCGGCAAACCATCCCTGGCCGCCGCGTTTTGCGTGTTGCTTGCGCCGCTCTGCTGTCCTGTCTGCTCGTGGCGATTCAGGAATCGCAGATACTCGCGCCAAATTACATTAGCCGGCCGTGATCGGTACCATCGTGATCTCGACACGGCGATTGGCCTGGCGTCCTGCGTCCGTGCTGTTGTCAGCAACCGGTCGCTGCTCGCCCATGCCGACCGTGATCAGGCGTTCCGAATTGACGCCCTGGCCCCTCAGGTAGGTCGAGACCGATGCTGCGCGTCGCTCGGACAGACTCTGGTTGTAGCTGTCGGATCCGGTGCTGTCCGTGTGCCCTGCCACCTCAACCACGGTCTTGTTAAATTCCTTCATGACTTTGGCCACGGAATTCAGTACGTCGAAAAACGCCGGGCTCAGGTCCGAACTGTTGGTCGCGAACGTCACGTTACCGGGCATGTTGAGCGTGATATTGTCGCCGATACGCGTGACGCTGACACCGGTGCCTTCAAGCTCCGCGCGCAGCTTGGCTTCCTGGCGATCCTGGTAGTTGCCGATTGCGCCGCCGGCGAGCGCGCCGACGCCTGCGCCAATCAGAGCACGCTGCCTGCGCTCGACCGCGTCATCACCTGAGATCAGGCCGACGACCGCGCCGGCTGCTGCGCCGATCAGTGCGCCTTTCGTCGCCTTGCTGGTCTTCTCTTCGCGGGTATAGGGATCCAGCGTTTCGCAGCCTGTCACAAGGACGGCGAACAGCGTCATTGCGAGAACGAATTTGGGAGACGTGTTTGTCATGGTTTTTCCTCTTGCGGGCAAAATAAATGGGTGCATTGTAGGCGCACGGTGCCTGAACCGGGGCTTAACTTCTATACTTATGTTCAGCGGGGTCCTGGAAACTGCCAGGTTTGTGGCCTGCGTCACAGGCGCCCGATTGTACGTGTAGAATATGGGGCTGTCTGCCAGGAACTCAAATGAGCGAAACCGACAGCTGGCTAGCACGCTACGAGGCAAACCACACCGATCTCAGCAATCCCGTCGTTTACTGGGCAGCCGTTCCGATGGTGGTCATAGGCACCGTCGGACTGCTCTGGTCCCTGCCGATCCCCGTCGAATTCTACGAAATATCGCCGTTCCTGAACTGGGGCAGCGCTTTTCTGATCGCCGCCACGATCTACTATTTCATCATTTCCCTGTCCATCGCGATCGGTATGCTGCCGTTCATGCTGGGCCTCGCCAGCCTGCAAATCTGGCTCACCGCCTCACAATTCCCGGCACAGGGCGTATCCATCGGTTTGCTGGTCGCCGGTACCGTGGGCCTGTGGCTGGGCCGCCGCGGATCCGGCCAGATCCGGGGCCTGCTGCAGGACCTGCAGCTCATGATGATCGGGCCCGCGTGGCTGCTGTCGGTCATCTACCGGCGCCTTGGTATCCCTTATTAGCGGCGTGTCACGGTAAAGTAGCTTTCATACCGGGCTAGTGTGAACAGGCCCCGCTTGGTCTAGAATCAACGCCCCATTGACCCAAGGAAACCCGCCGTGAGCGCGCAACACCTCGATCCACTCGACCTCTACGATATTCGCTCGGAGCTCTCCGAAGACGAGATCATGGTTAAGGACACCGTCGGACGCTACGTCGACGAAAAAGTCATCCCACTGATGCGGGAAGCCTTCGAACAACACGAATTCCCCAGCCACCTGATCGGCGAGGTTGCGGAGCTGGGTCTGCTCGGCACTTCGATCGACGGCTACGATTGCGCCGGCCTCAACAGCGTCAGTTACGGGCTGATCTGCCAGGAGCTGGAACGTGGCGACAGCGCGTTGAGAAGTTTCGTGTCGGTGCAAAGCAGCCTCGTCATGTTCCCGATACACGCCTATGGTTCCGAGGAACAGAAGCAGCGCTGGCTGCCGGCGATGGCGCGCGGCGAAGCGATCGGTTGCTTTGGCCTGACCGAGCCGCAGGGAGGCTCGGACCCCGGCAACATGAAGACGCACGCGAAGCGCGACGGCGGCGACTGGGTGCTGAATGGCGCGAAGATGTGGATCACTAATGCGACGATAGCGGATGCGGCCGTCGTCTGGGCGATGACGGACGAAGGCGTCAAGGGTTTCATTCTCGAGAAGGACATGCCGGGCTTCGAAACCCAGGAAATCGAGAACAAGTTTTCACTGCGCGCGTCGGTAACGGGTGCGCTGTTCTTCAATGACGTTCGCGTCCCCGATGCCAATGTCCTGCCCGGCGTGTCCAGCATGCGGGGCCCGCTCAGCTGTCTCACGCAGGCTCGCTACGGAATCACCTGGGGTGTCATCGGTGCGGCCCAGGCCTGCCTGGACGAGGCGCTGAAGTACTCGCAGGAACGTGTTCTCTTTAACCACCCCGTTTCGCACACGCAATCCATGCAGATTCGCCTTGCCGACATGAGCCGCCGCATCACAACGGCGCAGCTGCTTTCATTGCGACTGGGCCGCATCAAGGACAAGGGCGAGCTGCAGCCGGCGCAGGTATCACTCGCGAAGTGGAACAACTGTCGTGCGGCGCTGGATATCGCTCGAGACGCTCGCGACATACTGGGCGGTGCCGGCATCAGCGCTGAATACGTGCCCATTCGACACATGCTGAACCTGGAAAGCGTGATCACCTACGAAGGAACCGAAACGATTCATCAACTAATCGTCGGCAAGGAATTGACGGGTGTAAACGCGTTCGGATGAACGCTGTTTGAGATCGGGCGCCTCGCAGAGTCTCCTTCCACAAAACCGTGACATGTGGCGCATTGCCGCGCCCATGATCCTGTCCAACGTCTCCGTGCCACTACTGGGCATGGTTGATACCGGCGTTACCGGGCATCTCGAGAGTCCCGTCTACCTCGGCGCCGTGGCGATCGGCGCGATGATCTTCAGCTTCCTGTACACCGGCGTGAACTTCCTGCGTATGGGAACCACCGGCATCACTGCGCAGAGTTTCGGGGCGGACGACAACGACGGCCTGAGAGTGTCACTTGGCCAGGCGCTGGTCGTCGCATTGCTGATCGCATTGACGTTGCTCCTGCTGCAGGTGCCGCTCGGCAAGCTCGCCATGCAACTGCTCGGCGCCGATGCCCAGACAGAGGTTTATGCGCTCGAGTATTTTTCCATCCGTATCTGGAGTGCACCGGGGACGCTGGCCAATTTCGCTCTGATCGGCTGGTTCATCGGCTTGCAGAACGCACGTATTCCGCTGCTCATCTTCCTCACGATCAATCTCACCAATATCGTTCTCGACCTGGTGTTCGTGCTTGGATTTGGCATGAAGGTCGATGGCGTCGCCCTCGCCTCGGTCTTTGCCGAGTACACCGGGCTGGCCGTGGGCGGAAGCTTTGCAATCGCCTCGCTGCGACGTCGCGAAGGCCACTGGCCGCTGGCGCGCCTGGTCAATGTGTCCGCCTACAAGGCTTTCTTCTCGGTCAATGCCAACCTGTTCATACGCACGATGGCGTTGATGTTTACGCTCGGCTTCGTTACCGCACAAGGTGCGCGCCTGGGAAGCCTGGTACTGGCAGCGAATGCCGTGTTGATGAACTTTCAGCACCTGACGTCATTCGGACTCGACGGACTCGCGCATGCTGCCGAAGCCCTGGTCGGCAAAGCGATCGGGCAAAAGCGGCGGGATGCGCTCGAGGAATCCGTGCGACTGACCCTGAAGTGGTCGCTGATATTCTCGCTCGGCTTTACCGTCGTCTACCTGCTGGCGGGCCCTTTCATTATCCGTATCCTCACGGACCTGCCCGAGGTGCGCTCGACGGCGACTCGTTACCTGCCCTGGATGATTGTTTCACCACTCGTCTCCGTGTGGTGTTTTCTTTACGACGGCGTGTACGTCGGCGCGACGCGCGCGAAGGAGATGCGCAATATCATGTTTGTATCGACCGTGGTCGTTTTCCTGCCCGCCTGGTACCTGCTGCAGCCGCTGGGTAACCACGGGCTATGGCTCGCCTTCATGCTGTTCATGGCCAGTCGCGGCATCGGCATGCACATTGCCTATCGCAAGACAGTCTTGCCGATGGTGACGATGGATCCTGCACCTGATGAAATCGAAGTTCGATAGTCTGTCGACAACGAATAGTGTGATTCTCACAAGATCGGACATCAGGTCGGGGCGAATCAACTCCGATTTTACGACCCCGTTTTTGCTCGGCCCTGTTTTTTCCTGACAGAGCGCTTTCTTGTTGTCTTCTTGCGCGTGGCCTTCTTGAGGCCTTCGAACGCCTCGCTG
>JBFELT010000210.1:0-5301 GCA_041552015.1 Woeseiaceae bacterium | reverse complement strand
GGCGCCACATTTCCGTGGTCAGCTCGATACCGCCCGAGCCCTTGTCATCCTTGCTTAATACGCCAAGTCCCGAACCCTTTACCGGCTTCAGGAAGACACGCTTGCCCTTCTTGGAGAGTGAGTATTCGCGGTAGCCGAGAAAAGTAAAATGCTCATCGGCGAACCAGTTCAGCAGCGCCTGGCTTTCGGAGCGTAGCAGCGGGTCCGCGCCCTTGGGGCCGTTGGCCAGCAGCTCGCTGGTGTCGCGCATGCACTGGCGCATCTTTCCCCAGTCGCGCACGGCCAGTCGGACATCTGTCAGGACCTTGTCGATCTCCTGTCTCAGGCGCTGAAGCTCAGACGTGTCGGTGATGCGATCGATCGCGAATCGAACGAACGATTCCGGGCTGGCATCTTCGTCATCGATGCTGGAAACGGCCGCTATCTGGCCCTTGGCGTCACGCTTCACCCAGATAATCGGATGCACCGTGATGTGGACGCCCAGGTTCTTGCGATTGATGGCGGCGGCCACCGAGTCGACGAGAAAGGGCATGTCGGGGTTGACCATCTCGACGAATGTGAATGCCGATGCATAGCCGTGTTGCTTCTCGGTGGGATTGAAAATTCTTATCAGTGACTGGCCCTTCGAACGAACAGCGGCGAATTCCAGGTGATCGAGCGCGACCCGAGCCATGATCGTTTCCGAACGGCCCTGCAGATCTTCAACGGGGACGTTGGCGAAGTACTGTTTGAGATAGCGTTTTATTTGTGCCTGTTTCTTCAGGCATTTCGATGTCACGCGCGAGGCGACGATGGCGTCGACGATCACTTGCCTGATGTCTCCGCCACGACGGTTTTCGTTTTGTGTCACTGCGTTTGCTCCGAGGGGAAATACGAGCCCGACAGATGTTGAGGATCGCGCCGAATTCGATGCTTGCAGGCAAAGAAACTGGCCTTTTCGGACCGCATTGGATTATACAGTAATTGCAATTGCAACAAATTTCCCCAAATCGCCGGATTGTGCCGCAAATGGCCTACAATGCGGCCCTGTCTGGACGCCGCGGAAACCATCCAAAATGAATAAACGCGATCTTGAGCAGACAATCTATACGGACTTGTCACGAGACGACGATTACACCGGGTACCTGCAGCTGGATAAGCTGTTAGGTGCGCAAAAGCCGCTGAGCCAGCCGCCGCATCACGATGAGATGCTTTTCATCATCCAGCACCAGGTTGCGGAACTCTGGATCAAGCTGATCATTCACGAGATTGGCGGCGCCATCGCGCACATGCGGAACGACCGGCTCGCCCCGGCCGTCAAGAACCTGGCGCGCGTTCGTCATATCCAGAACCAGATGTACAACCAGTGGAACGTGCTCGACACCCTGACGCCCAGCGAATACGCAGAATTCCGCCACGTATTTGGCAAGGCGTCGGGTTTCCAGTCTGCGCAGTACCGTATTCTGGAATTCCTGCTCGGCAACAAGAGTCGCTCTACTTTGAGCGTGCACAAGCAGCAGCCCGAGTGGTATGCGCGCCTCAGTGCGGCGCTGGAATCAGCCAGTCTCTATGAAGAATTCCTCATGCACCTGGCCCGCCAGGGCATGGCGATACCGGCTCACGTCATTGATCGGGACTTCAGCGAAGTGCGCGACGAGGATGCAGATGTCGTCAGGGTCCTCGGTGACATTTATGCCGACCGGGAACAGTACTGGCAGCACTACGAAACCTGCGAGGCGCTGGTGGACATCGGCAATAACTTCCAGTTCTGGCGTTTTCATCACATGAAGACGGTAGAGCGCATTATCGGTCACAAACCGGGCACAGGCGGCTCGTCGGGCGTGCCCTTCCTCAAGAAGGCGCTGGACATCGAGTTCTTTCCGGAGCTGTTGCGCGTTCGCACCGAGATCGGCAGCGAGAAAGAGGGCTGATCAGCCCTTGTCGAGCAACTTCGCGCGCGCCATCAGCCGTTCCACGATCCTGTCCAGCGTACGAGTCTCCTCTTCGTCGAGGCCCGCGAGGAGATCGCGTTCGAACTGCAGCGCCAGCGGAGCGACTTCGTCATGCACGCGACGCCCTTCCTCGGAGAGGTTCAGAATCGAGCGCCGCCGGTCCGCATCAGCAAACTGCCGGTCGATACGGCCGTTCTTCAGCAATTTGGTTACGGCGCGGCTGACGGCGACTTTGTCCATGAAGGTGCGCTCGGCGACCTCTACCGCGGACAGGCCCGGAAAGCGCCCCAGAATGGCGATGACACGCCATTCCGGTATCGACAGGTTGAAGCGTTTCTCATAGACCTGCGCGATCGTCGTACTGACCGTATGCGACAGGATCGCAAGCCGGTAAGGCAGGAAATCTTCGAGTATCAGTTCGTCGCTCATTACGACAAATCTATCATGCGAGATGGGGCAGGGCGAGATAGTCGGTGGATTGCATTTCGATGAGCCGACTCGTGGTTCGATCGAATTCGAACCCGTGGCGGTCTCCCCGGTACAGTGCATCGAGGTCGACCGCGCAGGAGAGAATCAGTTTCACCCGCCGATCGTAGAATTCGTCAACCAGCGCGATGAAGCGTCGCGCCTGGTTTTCGAGCGTTGCGTCGAATTGGGGCACGCCGGAGACGATGACGGCCGGGTACCAGCGCGCGACTTCGATGTAGTCTGCCTGGCTCCGGGGACCATCGCAGATCTGCTCGAAGCGAAACCAGACAATGCCTTTGGCACTCTTTTTCGCCGGGATCTTTCGCGCATTGATATCGAGTTGCGGATTCAGGCGGATTTCGCTCGAAGCCGACTCATCGAAAAAGTAAGACAGCTTTGCCGTGGCGGCGTCGTCGTCAGGGAACAGGTAGGTTCCGGCTTTCTCGAGAAGCCGCAATCGATAGTCGATGCCACCATCCAGGTGTATGACATCGGTATGCTGATTGAGCAATTCGATAGCGGGCAGGAAGCGCTGCCTCTGCAGACCGTCCCTGTAGAGTTCATCCGGCCTCGAGTTGGATGTCGCGACGAGCGTGACACCGCGTCGGAACAGCCCGTCGAGCAGGCGCCCGAGAATCATCGCGTCGCCAATGTCGCTGACAAAAAATTCGTCAAAGCAAAGGACCCGAGTCTGCCGCGCGATATCAGCCGCCACTCTATCCAGCGGATCCGAAACATTGCCCAGGGCTTTGCGGCGGGCATGGACCTCCCGCATCATGCGGTGGAAGTGGATCCGTTTCTTCGCCTTTATCGGCAAAGTTTCGAAAAACAGGTCCATGAGCAGCGTTTTGCCGCGACCCACGCCGCCCCACAGATACAGGCCACGAATCCCCGCCTGGTTTTCGTCGCGCCTGGCTTTGAAGATGGCCAGCGGGCCTTTGCGTCCTGGCCGATGCTCCGCAAGGTTCGCCTGCAGAGATTCCAGCCTGGCGACGACTTCGAGTTGCGCCTGGTCTTTGACATGCCCTTCGCGATGCAGGCTGTCCTCATAGGCTTCGCGTATATTCAAACTACCTTCAATCCTGTATTTGCGGCAATCCGCCGCCTCGGCAAGATTACATGGTCGATATCAGGCCCACCATAGAGGCTGATACGATTACGCAACATCACGAACGAGAGAGGCATCGCCAATGTCGGAAGCGAACGAACGGGAGTCCATGGAGTTCGACGTAGTTATCGTCGGTGGCGGTCCCGCCGGGCTGTCTGCTGCGTGTCGCCTGCTGCAGCTCGACGACAGCCTTTCGGTTGTCGTCGTGGAGAAAGGCTCGGAAATCGGCGCCCATATATTGTCCGGCAACGTGTTCGAGCCCACCGGCCTGGATGAGCTGTTTCCCGATTGGCAGGAAAAGGGCGCGCCCGTCAAGACCGCCGTGACCGGCGATCTGGTGCATTACCTGACGAGCGAGACGGGCGCCGTGCGCGTGCCGGGCCTGTTCCTGCCAAGGCCGATGCACAACAAGGGTAACTACATCATCAGCCTTGGCCAGCTGTGCCAGTGGCTGGGTGAGCAGGCGGAAGCGATGGGCGCGAACGTATTTCCCGGTTTCGCCGCGTCCGAGGTCCTTTACAACGAAGATGGCAGCGTACGTGGTGTTGCCACGAGCGACATGGGAATCGGCAAGGACGGCGAGAAAAAAGCTGCCTACCAGGCCGGTTATGAACTCACCGGAAAGTACACCATCTTCGCGGAAGGTGTGCGCGGCAATCTCAGCGAGCAGGTGATGGAGCGCTTCGCGCTGCGCGCGAACTCCGATCCACAGCATTACGGACTCGGCATCAAGGAGGTCTGGGAAATCGACCCCGCGAAACACCGGGAGGGGCTCGTCGTTCATACCACGGGATGGCCGCTGGATAAGCACACTGAGGGCGGCGGCTTTCTGTATCACGCGGCCGATAACAAGGTATTCCTCGGACTGATCATTGCCCTGAATTACAGGAATCCGCACCTGTCGACGTTTGACGAATTCCAGCGTTGGAAACTTCATCCGAAGATCCGGACCTACCTGGAAGGCGGCAAGCGCATCGCCTATGGTGCGAGAGCCGTCAACAAAGGCGGTCTGCAGTCACTGCCCAGGTTGTCCTTTCCCGGTGGCATGCTGGTTGGCTGCGGGGCCGGCTTCCTCAACGGCGTCAAGATCAAGGGCGCTCATACGGCGATCAAGACGGGAATGCTGGCTGCGGACAGCGTTCACCGGGCGTTGGCCGGCGGCGATACGGGCAATTCGGATCTGACGGACTTCGAGACGAGCGTCGCCGCATCCTGGGTGCACAAGGAGTTGCACCGCGGCCGTAATTTCGGGCCGGGGCTGCACAAGCTCGGTATGTTCTGGGGCGCGGCGTTTGCATTCATCGACCAGAACATCTTCTTCGGCAAGCTGCCGTTCACCTGGCACAACAGGGAACCCGACCACGAGTCCCTGCAGAAGGCGTCCGACGCAAAACGCATCGACTATCCGAAACCGGATGGAGTCATCACCTTCGACAAGCTGTCGTCCGTATTCCTCTCGAGTACCAATCACGAAGAAGACCAGCCTTCGCACCTGAAACTCAAGGATGCGTCCCTGCCTATCGCCTACAACCTTCCCAACTACGACGAACCGGCGCAGCGCTACTGCCCGGCTGGTGTCTATGAAATCGTGCACGAGGGCGGTGAGCCGCGTTTCCAGATCAATGCCCAGAACTGCGTGCACTGTAAGACCTGCGACATCAAGGATCCGCGGCAGAATATCGTGTGGGATGTACCGGAAGGCGGCGGCGGACCCAACTACGCGAACATGTAGGGCCTTCGACTGCGTCGCACGTCCGCCGGCGATTGAGCGGCGCACACTGAGCGGCGGCGGTT
>JBFELT010000209.1:0-5322 GCA_041552015.1 Woeseiaceae bacterium | reverse complement strand
GCTGCGCTGCGCATTGTTTTCGCCGGTGCCTACCCAGACGACCAGCGGATCGTTGGGATCGAGGGTGACGACACCGATGGCGTAGGACGCTTCGCCGTCAAACAGCGGATTCCAGGTGATGCCGTTGTTTTCCGTCTTCCACAGGTTGCCCGACGCGGTTGCCGCAAAGTATTCGTGCTTTCGCTCGGGATGAAACGCGAAGTCGGAGATCCGCCCCGACGTGATCGCCGGCCCTATGGACCTGAGCGACAGGCCTGCCAGTGGATGCGTGTCTTTTTCCTCGGCGGAGGCGCTTACGATCCAGAGACTTGTGAGCAGCAGCGCCCACTGAAAAAAGCGACCTTGCGACATTATTTTCCCCTTGGACTCTAAGGTTAGTGGCGTAATTCTAGCGAAGTTGACGTCCTGAGTGAGCTATCGAGCTGCGCCAATATCGATGACGATATTCCACAGGAAGCGCACCAGCTCCCTGAGCGACTCCTCGGACACACGTTCGTCGTCGCTGTGAGCGCCAAAACGGCTGTTGATTTCTTCGAGTGTGCGAGCCGGGCCGATGCCATAGGACGGAGTGCCCTTGGCGCGGAGCTGTGACATGTCGGTGGCGCCGGTGGCCATGATTGGCAGCGTCGTCGACTGCGGATAAAGGCGCTCCGAAACGGCTTCGATCACCTGGAACATCTCGTTGTCGATCTCGGACGGCGGCGCGGCGGGCCGGTAGATGTGCTCCGGCACGATCTCGATAGCCGGGTTGTCGATGATCGCCGCGAGTTCGCGGTAGAAACCCTCGACGTCCTCGCCGGGCAGCATGCGAATATCGAGAACGGCCCGTGCCTCGGACGGAATGACGTTCTTGCGAAAGCCGGCGTCGATAATCGTTGGCACGACGGAACTTCGAACCGTGGAGTAGTGCAGGGGATCGTTCAGGCGAAACCACTCGTCGATCTCGCGCTGGTGCTCGGGATTGTCGACGTTTGCGTAGCGAAAGGCCGTGTCGCCCTCGTTCAGTGCGGCCATGCGCTCGAAGTAGGCTCTGGTCGTCGCGTTGAGGCTCACCGGCGTCTCCCATGCCGCGGCTCTGGCCACGGCCTCGGCAATCATGGCAACAGCGTTATCGGCGCGTGGACGCGAGCCGTGGCCCGCGGTACCTCGGGCGACCAGGGTTGCGCGACGCGGCATTTTTTCCGTGGTCTGCACGCCGACGACGTGCACGTGGCCGTCGACTTCCTGCATGCCACCGCCTTCGGCGATCGCGTACTCGGCGGCAATCTTGTCCCAGTGCTTTTCGACCATGAAGTTGATGCCGACCTCGGGCGTGCCTTCCTCGCCGGACTCGGCCAGGAAGATGATGTCGCGATCCATGTCGACGTTCAGCCGCTTGAGCAGCAGCATGACCATCAGGCCGGCGGTGACGTTGTCCTTGTCATCCAGCGTGCCGCGCCCCCAGACATAGCCGTCCTTGCGAATACCCTCGAACGGCGGCTCTGTCCATTTATCGGCCTGCACGCCGACGACGTCTGTGTGTCCCATGATAAGAATCGGCGGCTTCGAGCCGTTGCCCTTGTAGCGTGCAACGAGGTTGGCCCGATCCGGGTCGAGCGCGTACGTCTCGGACTTGATGCCCTCGGCTGCCAGAGCGGTCTCCAGGTACTCCGCCACCCGGGTCTCGTTACCGGGCGGATTGGAGGAATCGATCTTGACGAGGTCGACGAGATAGTCGACTGCCTCGTCACCAACCGATTGCCAGTCGACGAGGTATCGGTCCTCCGCCGCCGCGATGATCGGCAGCAATAGAATCAAGAGAGCAGGCATTTGTCGCATGGGTCAATCCTCCGGATGGCAACGATAGCACGATGATATTCGTCGATGGACCGGGATCGCGGGACGACGCATACTTGCGACTGCAACGTCAATCCACACTAACGATAAGCAACAAGGAACCAGACGATGTTCAAACACATCACCGCAGCACTAGCTTTTTGTGCGCTCGTAGCTCTCGCCGCACCGCAGAAAAGCTTTGCCGAAGCGGCGGAGAACAGCCCGCAGAAGGCCATCCTCGTTACCGGAGCAAGCTCCGGTATTGGCCTGAACATCACCAGGACACTCGCCGGGAACGGCTATTACGTCTATGCCGGTGCGCGCAAGCAGGCAGATATTGACGCACTCAACAAGATCCCGAATGTTCAGGCGGTTCGCCTGGACGTTACCAGACAGGACGAAATCGATGCCGCCGTGGCAACCGTACGTGCGGGTGGCAGGGGACTCTATGGCCTGGTCAATAACGCCGGCATCCTGGTGTCGGGTCCCCTGACCGAGATCGACGAGGACGAGCTGAACTGGATTCTGAACGTCAACGTCGTCGGCGTGTTTCGCGTCACCAAGGCATTTGCGCCCTTGATTGTCGAGTCCAAAGGACGGATCAGCAACATCAGTTCGATATCCGGCGTACTGTCCGGAATGCTCTGGGGACCGTACGGCATGAGCAAGCACGCGCTTGAGTCTTACACCGATGCGCTGGCCGAAGAGATGGCCCTGTTTGGCGTCCAGGTAAGCGCAATCAACCCGGGTAACTACCGCTCGGAAATTGGAACCAAAGACGCGGATTCCATGGCCAGGAAGCCGTACGCGCAGCCGGGTTCGCCGTACGCAGACGAGATGGCCGGGCATATCAAATACCTGTCGGACAGAAGCATGTACAAGGAGCCGGACGACGTTAGTGCCGCGGTCATGCATGCACTGTTTGCGGAAGCACCCAAGCCGAATTACCTGGTCGTCCCGAACCAGCGTGAGGCGGGTTGGACTATACGCAGGATGCTCGAGGAAACGGCCGAGCTCAATGCCGACCATGCGTACAGCTACAGCGATGAGGAGCTTGTCCGGATGCTCAAGGAAGCGACCGCGGCACAACGGGCGCGCGGTCGGTAGGAAAATTATGCGTTTGCCAGGGGCTAGGGAATTCGTTTGTATTTTTTCAGCACGTCGATCAGTCGATCGTGAGGCAGGGCATACACCGTATTGCCATTGATCCCTGACATGGTCTTCGCCGCAATGAGTGCGTTTACGATGGCTTCTTCGGTTGCCTCGGCGGTTGCCAGGAACAGCGGGCTCATCTGGTCGTTCGGCAGCATCTCCGTGTTCAGAACGCCCTCGCGTGCGGCCGCGCCCCGGTTTGCCGTAGAAAACGCGATAAAGATATCGCCCGAGCCGTTCGATGCGTAGCCGCCCAACCTCGCAATACCCAGCGGCACGCGTCGCGCCAGGCGCTTCAGCTGATGCGGAAGCAGTGGCGCATCCGTGGCGACAACGACGATAATCGACCCGGTGCTTCGATCGGTCGGCCGGAACACCGGCATGAGGTCGGAGAACTCCTCGCCGAGCGGCACCCCCGCAATGGTCAGGGTTTTGCGGGAGCCGTAATTCGCCTGAACCAGAATACCGATCGTGTACTCATGACCGGCAACCTCCAGCTGCCGTGACGCGGTACCGATGCCGCCTTTGAACTGATGGCAGATCATCCCGGTGCCGCCGCCGACATTGCCTTCGGCGACCGGACCGCTCTTCGCAGATTCCAGGGCGTGGATGACGTGCTCCCTGGTGACATGAAAACCGTTGATGTCATTGAGATCGCCATCGTAGGTCTCGGCAACAACGGGCAGGGACCAGAAAACCTCGGGATCGTCCGGCAGCGGGTCGAACAGGTCGTTTGCATATTGCCACTCGATAGTTGCATCGCGAGCGATGCCCACGCTGTGCGTGTTGGTGATTACGACGGGTCCCTCGAGGAAACCGGATTCCTCGACCCAGGTCGTCCCTGTCATTTCCCCGTTGCCGTTGAGCGCATACCAGCCGGCAAACACAGGGTCGTAGGTCTTGCCGCGGGGGTGAATGGCGGTAACACCGGTTCTTATCGGGCCCGAACCCACTTCCAACTTCCCTTCGCCGGAGATTATCGTGGTGTGGCCGACGGTAACCCCGTCTACGTCAGTTATTGCGTTCAACGGTCCGGGCGTGCCGGCGAAAGGGATGCCGATGTCCCTCGCCCTCGGCCCCTCCCCGGCGATCGCGCTCAGCGATACGAGACAGGCAACGGCTATCATGGCGACGTTCGTCTGCCGACACAGACGACAATGGCGTGCGGAGGTATTCATTGAGTTCACCCGGGAGGAAGAAGGTGTCAAGAGTAGCAGGCCTCATTCTTGAATTCCGCTGTGCGCCGGGCGTACGATTGGTTGTTCTGACTGCCTGGCCCGCAACAAAAATCCCACACCGGCCGCGAACCAGCTGTGAGTGACACCAACTGGCGGCTGTTCGGATTGACCTCGCGGTCTCAGCCCGGCTTGCAGGTGAAAACGCGCCGCGGTTTGATTCCCGCGTGCGCCAGCTACGATCAAGGACAAGCGCCATGAGAAATAGCAAGACACGAGGGCTGGTCAAATGGTTTCTCCTCGGCATAGCGCTGATTTCGGCACCCCTGGCGGCAAGCCCGGATCAGGCAAGCCGGCAGCAAGCAGCGGAGAAAGCAATTCTCGAGCTTGAACGTCAAGGGTATGCGGGCTCGGTGCTGGTCGCGCAGGACGGCAACATCGAATTCTTTCGAGACTCCGTACTCGAAAAAGATGCGTCCTGCATACCTTCGTATTGGATCGCATCGATAACGAAGCAATTCGTAGCGGCGGGAATACTGTTGCTACAAGAGCGTAACAAGCTGGATATTCGAAATTCGATTGCTGCATACCTGCCCGATGTTCCCGACGAGTTTTCGGGCATAACGCTATTTCACTTGCTTACGCACACGTCAGGCCTGCGACAGCGCTACGCCGCGGACGGTATCTTCGACAGAAAATCAGCGCAGCAATCCCTGTTGGCGGCGAGCCTGCAATCGAAGCCTGGCGAGACATTCGCCTACGCGAACGACAACTACAACCTGCTTGCAATAATACTGGAGATTCAGTCGGGCGTGCCCTACGAGGAATTCCTGCGCACGGAGATCTTCGCGCCGGCGTCGATGAAGAACTCGGGATTCTGGGGGATGCCGGTAGAAGCAATCAGCTGTGTGCCGGAAGTTGCTGCGGCGCCGGGGCAAAGTGTATCCGGATCTAACTGGGGCTTTCGAGGGGCAACCGGAATGCGTGCCTCTGTGCACGATTTGTTCGCGTTCGTGCAGACGCTGCGGGGCGAGGAGATCCTCTCCAGGGAAAGCGTCGATATGTTGATGGGAAACCACCTGCAACTCGCGAGCGGGACGGAGATCGGATTCAACTGGTTTGGTGAGCGCAACGAGAACGGTCTTTATTCGAAGTCGTCACGGGGTAACGAAAGCTTCGG
>JBFELT010000208.1:0-5390 GCA_041552015.1 Woeseiaceae bacterium | reverse complement strand
GGCTGGCGGACAGGTCTCCGGCTGAGGCCATTCGGTATATCAATGGCCTCGAACAGGACCGTGAGCGCCAGCGAGCCACTGGGTGGCTGGCGCATTACCTCTCGCTCGGAGATCCGAGCGACGCTCTCCAGTATGCAGGTCTGTTTGCAGACGCCTCGGAAGGCGAGCGCTTCAGCAATTTCCTGCAGGGACATATCCTGGTTGCCGAACCGGCGGCAGCCATTGAAACGATGTTGGCAGACGGCTCGGACATGCGGCTTTGGCGGCAATTCGAGCAGGCTGTCGTGGAGCTGGCAAGTACCGATCTCGACGCGGTGAGGCGTTACTACGAGCAGGCCCGCGCACCCCAGCATCGTCAGATTCTGGGCTCGGCGATCGCCCTGGAGTTGGCCAAGGACAACCCGGCAGATGCGCTGGCCTGGGCCCGTGCGAATGACACGGGCAACAGGCCCACCCTCGAGATGTCTGCGCTTCAACAAATCGCGCGGTCGGACCCGCAACTTGCACTGAAGGAGGCGCTCACGTCGTCAAGCAAGCTGGTTCGCTCGATGATGGCCACCAGCATTGTGCAGCGGACTGCGATGACTGATCCGGCCGCCGCGATTGCTCTCCTCGACCAGGTCGAAGACAAGCGGCAACGCATGGAGGTGAGCGAACACCTGGCCGAGGCATGGATCCGAACGGATTCACAAGCTGCGATCGAGTGGATCCTGGGCCAGGACGAAGAAACATCCGGGGAATTGATGGCGCGAACCGTATATGGGTTGGTCAACAACGATATCGACGCAGCCATTCGCTTGCTGCCCAAGCTGGGTAACGAAAAGCAGGCCCAAGCTCGTGAGTTGATCGCAGGAGTGCTCGCTGAAACCCGCTCTATCGACGAGGCACAGGCGTTTATCCTGCAGTACCAGGGCCAACCTGACTACGATCGACTGCAGGCGACCGTGGTTGCCAGGGTGGCAAGTTTCGACGCGCCGATGGCAAGACAACTTGCCAACCAGATCCAGGATAGCGCGGCGCGCGACTCGGCCCAGATGCAGATAGTTATGCAGCATGCCGAAACAAACCGGACCGAGGCACTCGGCTGGCTCGACAGCATTGGGGACGAGAATATGCGCAACCAGGCTATTACCCAGATTGCATCTCAGTGGTATGCACAAGATCCGGCCGCGGCGACGCACTGGGCTTCAAGCATGCCATCAGGATCGAGCAGGGATTCCGCAATCATGCGGTTGGCAATGAGTTGGCCGGAGCCAACTGCGCAACAGGCTGCCCTGATCGCCAGCATCGAGGATCGAGAGAAGCGCAGCCAGGCGAAAGTCCGACAGATACACGCCGCGATGAGGACCGATCCGGCTAGAGCGCGGGCAATGCTGGACGATGACGATATTTCAGAAGAGCAACGTTCCGAAATTGAAAAGTGGCTTGATCGAGTTGAGGCCGGTTTCTAGGGTCCACCGATGACGAATGATCGCCGAATCCAGATCCGCAATAGCGGCAATAATTCCCGTTTGTCACCAACAATTTGACCCTTGAGATGTATTACTACTATAAGTGTCAATTCTTTCTGAGAATCAACAAGAAGAGTGAGGAGGGAAATATTGTGGGGAAGTTATCTGTCGGAGTAATAGCGTTCACGTGCGTCGTCTCGATTATGTTAACAAGTGGCGCCGCGCTCGCAACCGATCCAGAGCCAGCCGTGAACCTCAGCATCCGTGAGCCGATCAGGCACAACAAGAACGGCGGTGCCCTTGAAGGGCGAGACTGGAACCTCGAGTTCAGGCTGACCGTCAACAATGCCCTGGGGTTTGTCGAGCTAACCGGCAACGGGGACAGGCGCGAGGCGCTCGTCATATCGGACCCGGACGATTGCCTCGAATTCGATCTTGGACACCCGACCTATCCGGGCGCATTCGACGGAGCCTGCGCAAATAGCCCGGCTGACGAGGTGTACTTCGCGTTCCGGTCAGATCCGAACGACCGGTCCGGTGTTGCCGATATCGACCAATGCGATTTCTTGATCGAGCAGCCGCGCCTGCAGGACGATCCGCCTACGACATCGCCTGCGGATAGCAATAAGGCCTACCTGCTGGCGCCCGATCAAGCCATTCCTGACGGCTCGCCCCCGATCGCACGCAGTATGGGCCCCTTGACGGGCGGACAGACGATCGGCGACTGCTATGGATACGGCCAGGACGAAGACCTGCCCGGACTCGTCGTCATGGTCGATGTGGGCGCGGCGCGCGTTTTCGACCAGAATTTCGATCTCGTTGAGGTCGCCCCTGGCGTTCGCCGCATTCGCAACCTGGCGGGCTTCACGTCGACGGTGACGCGGGAACTACAGGACCGGCTCGGTCGAAGCCATGTCGTGGCACACATGCAAATCGAGCGCGGTATGCTCGAGCCACTTGTCGCTTTCGATGCCCGTACCGCACCGACGTCCCCCTTCATCGGGTCGACGTTCCAACGGCGCATCGATAGCGGTCCGGTGGAGACATTCAACTGGGTTACGCAACCCACGAGCAGCTATACAGCGGCCGAAATAGAGGAATTGCTGGCAACGTTACCCGACAGCACGACCGTCAAGGTGCGTGCGGTACTCGTGGAAGGCCCGGCGCCTGCGTACATCGACGATGTTGACCAGAACGGCAGGTTTACGATCAACGACCTTGTACTGATGGGTTACACGCCGCTATCCAACCAGGCCAAGCGAACCATAAACGTAATCCAGCAAGAAAAGTTCGAGGATTTCGGCGGGACGATTGAATGCCCATCGTTCCGTGTCATCGTGGGTATCGACCTCGACGGCAACAACATCGGCTACCTCTGCCAGGACGGCGACGGCAGCTCGCGCTCGGTCAAGCGCATACCCCAGTAAAGCGACGCCGGGGCGGTGCCTAGTTGGCGCCGCCCCAGGCGATTTCGTATTCGATACGTCGCTTCTCGGCCTCATCGGGCCGGCCAATGGCCGCGAGAATCTCGATGTGAAGTTCTTGCGCGAGCCGGCGCTCGTGTTCGAACTCGGTACGCACGGCATTGCCCTCGAAGCGCAGCTCCTCGGCCTTGCCGACGAACTCCAGCGCCTGCTCCAGGAGGCCCATTTCCAGGTAGGCCCGTGCCAGGCCGAGTTCGTAGATCGCATAACTGAATCCCGGCGCCTCGACGGCACGGCGCATCAACTCGGCGGCCTGCTCTGCCTGCCCCGCGGCAAGCAGAACCAGCCCATTGAGATAGTCGGCAGCCTTCTCGGCTCGCTCGTTACCGTCTTCCTCGGGCAGCGCGTACTTCAGGATCTCGTTCGCTGTACCCGCTACACGTTCAACCTGGCCAGTGCGCAACTGCATGATTCCCTTGGCGAACAGGTAGCGAACCGGCTGCCCCGGTGATTTCTCTATCGCCTCCTCGATACGCGCAGCGGCGTTATCGTTCTCTCCGATTTCCAGCAGCGACAGTGCTTCGGTGATCAGCGCCTTGGATTCGAGAATTTGCTCAGCACTGAAGATCTCTCGCAGTTCGCGCAGGGGAATGATGGACCCTTCATAGCGGAACTCCGATCGAAGCACGAACGCGAGGTCCAGCGCAGCATCCGTCCGGTCTGCCGGTATCGCCTCTTCATCACGCACGACCTGCCAGAGCAGTGCTTTGGCACCGTCGCGATCGCCACTTGCGATTCGCGCGCGCGCGGAGCCAAGTGCCGCGAGTGAGGCCGAGGGGTCGACTGATAGCGCCTTGTCGTAGCTGGTGATGGCCGCGTCAAAATCCCGTTCGTGAGTCGCGAGATCGCCCTTCAGGATCCACGGGTGTGCCTCGTCGGCATTGAGTCCAGCGTAACGATCAATAGCCACGCGCGCCGCGTCGACATCGCCGATCTGCAGCTGGTAGTAGCCAAGCGTCGACCATGCATGCTCATTCTCCGGTTCCTGCGCAACGATTAGCTGCAGCTGCTCGATCGCCTCGAGATCCTGGTAGTTGTTGTAATACGCTTCGGATAGAAAAACCCGCGCATCGGTCTCGTACGGGAACTCCGATAGCAGAGCCTGGTAGCGCTCGATTGCAGCGTCGAGGTCCCGCGGTATGAAAGCACGTGCCGCATCGATGTAGAGTTTCTCTCGACGACCGAGCTTCGCATCTTCGGGAATTTTGCTGATCATCTCCCGAGCGCGTATCTCCTGGCCCATCGACATGAGGATATGCGCGAGCCGGTACCGCGCAATGTGAAAATCTGGCGCGAGTTCGAGGGCGGTCTCCAGTGACTGTACGGCGTCTTCGTACTTGAACTCGTTGAAGAAAATCAAGCCTGCGTTGAACGCTTCGTAAGCCGCGATGTTATTCACGGCGAAATCCGCGGCGAGTGACTCCTGTTGTTGTACGTACGGAAGCTTCAGGCCCTGCATGATGATACGCATGAGGGGGGCCGCGGATCCGATCAGCGTCTCCGGCGTAAGGTCGGGAAACGACTGCGCGACAAGATCGATGTTTGCATCCAGGTCGGTAACGCGTTGCGTCAGGATGAGGCCGGTCGGAGACCGGATAATCTCGCCGGTTACGAGGTAGTCGATATTCGCAGCGCCCGCCGCCCTGACGATCTCAACCGGTTTATCGATGCCCCGCAGGATGGGTTCGAGCCCGGAATCGGACACCATTATCGTGTGCTTGGAACTCGCCAGCTGGTTGTGCAACAGGTTGGCAAAACCCTCGCCGAGCCAGTCGAGACCTGGATCCCCGGTCAGGTTCCTGGCCGGCAAGACGGCAATCACCGGGTTGGTTTTCGGTTCACTCGCCCAGTTGACGCCTTCATCGACGATATAGTCCGTCGCCCACAGGTACCAGACCGCTGCGATCGTCGCCAGGACGGTCGGCACGACAATAACAAAGCGGAACCACCGCGCCGCTCGCAACTGCGGCACGCCGGCGGCATCGGGCGTACGGACGATTCCATGGCCACCGACGTCGAACAGCCAGGAGAGAATCAGGACCATTGGAAAGCCCACGACGAGCGCCGTTGTAATCGCGCGAACGCCCCAGGACGGCCCGCCGAACGCGGGCAGCAGTACGTCGGCGACCTGGACCAGCACCCAGCCCGCGACGACGTAGGCAACGATCGTACGAAACACCCGGCGGCGCTTCATCTCCGATAGCAGTGATTTTTGTTCTTCTGAGCTGTTGCTCATTGCTTCTTGACCGGCGGGTTCGAAGCAAAATTCTAACTCAATGCGGCGGCGGATAGGGCGAAGTGATACGGAATAGGGAACGGCCGTCGTTACTCCGTCGCGACCAGCCAGATCTCGTCATTGCCCCCATCGACCAGGTTGTAGAACACTTCGTCCTGGTCCGTAACGTCGAAATAGCTGTTTTTCGTATCAAAGTCAGGCAGGTGGGTCAGTAGCTTG
>JBFELT010000207.1:0-5400 GCA_041552015.1 Woeseiaceae bacterium | reverse complement strand
GAGTCTACCTGGCGCCGCAGTGACAACGCGGCGTATCTGCACTATCCGCCGAACGAGACCATTGCCGGCGTCGAGTTTCATTTCGGCCCTGGCGGCGATGTGCCGCTGGTCGCCGACATGTCCAGCACGATATTGTCTCGCCCGATTGACGTCAGCCGTTTCGGTGTCATCTACGCAGGCGCGCAGAAGAATATCGGGCCCGCAGGCATCACGCTCGTTATTGTGCGCAAGGACCTTCTCGACAGGGTGCGCCCGAACAACGCGCACCTGATGACGTGGAAAGCGTACGCAGACTCCGACTCGATGACCAACACGCCGCCGACGTTCGCGTGGTACGTCGCGGACCTGGTATTCCAGTACCTGAAGGACCGGGGTGGCCTGGCCGCCATGGGCGAGATCAACCGCCGCAAGGCCAGCAAGCTTTACGCGGCTGTCGACGCGTCGGACTTCTACTCCAATCCGGTCAGTAAAGACTGCCGTTCCTGGATGAACGTGCCGTTCATCCTGGCTGACAGCTCGCTGGACACAAAATTCCTCGAGGAATCGAGCAAGGCCGGCCTTACAAACCTGAAAGGGCATCGCTCTGTGGGCGGCATGCGGGCATCAATCTACAATGCGGTCAGTGAAGAGGCGGTCGATGCATTGATTGACTTCATGGCCGACTTCGAAAAGACAAACGGGTAATACCATGTTCAAGGTTCTGACACTCAATAATATAGCCGTCGAGGGGCTGCGCCGACTTCCGCGTCAACGCTACGAGGTCGCCTCGGAGATCGCGCACCCGGACGCCATTCTGCTGCGCTCACACAACATGCACGACATGGAGATTCCGGACACGGTCGCCGCCGTCGGTCGGGCGGGAGCGGGCACCAATAACATACCGATCTCGGCCATGAGCGAGCGCGGCGTACCGGTGTTCAATGCGCCAGGCGCAAATGCAAATGCGGTCAAGGAGCTCGCTATCGCCGGCATGCTGCTGGCCGCAAGAAACCTGTGTGACGGGCGCGAGTACGTCAAGGCGCTGAAGGAAAGCGGTGCCGCGCTGAACAAGGCGGTGGAGGCGGGCAAGAAACAGTTCGTCGGCTTCGAACTGCCTGGCAAGACGCTCGGCGTTATCGGGCTCGGCGCCATCGGTGTCGAGGTTGCCAATGCCGCGCTTGGGCTTGGCATGAAGGTCGTGGGTTTCGATCCTGCAATTACAGTGAGAAGCGCGTGGCAGCTGTCCTCCGGCGTGGAGAAGGCGGAAACCCTGGACCAGATGTTTCAACATGCGGATTTTGTAACCGCGCACGTGCCGCTTGTCGATGCCACGCGAAAGATCGTCAATGCCAGCCGCCTGGCACTGATGAATGACGGGGGGGTGCTAATAAACTTTGCGCGCGGTGGCATTGTCGACGACGACGCAGCAATCGCGGCACTGGACAGCGGCAAGTTGCATGCATATGTGACCGACTTCCCGACGGCCGAGTTAATCACGCATCCGAAGGTCATTGCGTTGCCGCACCTTGGCGCGTCAACGGGAGAGGCCGAAGAGAATTGCGCGATTATGGTCGCCGAAAACGTCAAGGACTACCTCGAGAACGGCAATATTCGTCACTCGGTGAATTTCCCGGAGGCGCGCCTCCCCAGGCTGGATGCCTGGCGTATCACGGTGGCGAATGCGAACGTGCCGAACATGGTCGGACAGATTTCCACCTGCATTGCGAACGCCGGCCACAATATCGAGGATCTGCTGAACAAGTCGATTGGCGGGCTCGCCTACACGATCGTCGATATCAGCGGCGAGCCGAGCGAGGAACTCCTGGCGCAAATCAGGGCGATCGACGGCGTTTTGACGTTGCGAAATCTCGGCAAGCCTGTAACCTGAGGATTGCCTTACGATTTTCGGGTGGATCGATCCGTCTAGTTGGATGCAATCAGAAACAGCGACATTTGCGGCAGCGAAACGGCTTCCGCAGCCAGTGCCGGGATCCCGGCTAGCCGTTTGTTGCGGCGTCGCGCGAAACTTCAGCACCCTGGTGGATCGGGGCACCAGGCAGGGGACATATGCCAGGGTCGGATAAAAAGCCGCAGGCGCCGGATCTGGCCGAGATCCGTCGCCGCATCAATACGATTGACGAGCAGCTTCAATCGCTGATCAACGATCGCGCAAAGATCGCCCAGCAGGTGGGTATCGCAAAGGGCGAGCTGGCATCGGCGGTCGACTATTACCGTCCGGAGCGTGAGGCCGAGGTGCTGCGCGCGGTGCTGGACCGGAATGAAGGGCCGATGCGCGACGAGGAGATGCTGCGCCTGTTTCGGGAAATCATGTCGGCCTGCCTCGCGCAGCAGGAGCCGCTGAAGATCGGATTTCTCGGGCCCGAAGGGACGTTTACGCAAACGGCCGTTTTCAAGCACTTCGGGCATTCTGTACGTGCCCTGCCTTTTCACACGATCGATGAGGTATTCCAGGAAGTCGAATGCGGCGCCGCCGATTTCGGTGTTGTTCCCATTGAGAACTCCACCGAAGGCTCGGTCAACAACACGCTGGACATGTTTCTCACCTCGCCGCTCAAGATATCAGGAGAAATCGAGCTCAAGATCGAGCAGCACCTGATGAGCAAGTTCAAGGGACTCGAAAACATCGAGCGTATATGCGCCCACGAGCAGTCGCTGGCGCAGTGCCGCGGCTGGATCCGCGAGCATCTGCCGCACGTCGAGTTGATCGGCATGTCGAGCAACGCCGCGGGTGCAAGGCGCGCCCGGGATGAAGAGGGCACGGCGGCGATAGGCCCGGATGTCGCTGCCGACGTTTACGAACTCAGCATCATGGTAAACAACGTCGAGGATAGACCGGACAATGCGACGCGATTCCTTGTCGTTGGCCGCAAGTTATTGACGCCCAGCGGCGACGACAAGACCACGCTGCTCGTATCCACCGGCGATACAGCGGGGGGTGCAGGCGTGTTGCATCAGCTGTTGCAGCCGCTGTCGGACTTCGGCGTCAGCATGACCCGGATCGAGTCGCGGCCGTCGCGTCGACGTAAATGGGATTACGTGTTCTTTATCGACATCGAGGGCCATGCCGAGGAGGCACCGGTCTCTGATGCCCTGGCACGGCTCGAAGAGCGCAGCTCCTTGTTCAAGGTGCTCGGGGCCTACCCGAAAGCCATAGGGTAGGGCTCACGCTCCGTGCACTTCATTTCAACTCCATCGAAAGTCGGTGATGGCACGCTGACCGTGCCGGGCGACAAGTCCATTTCCCATCGTGCGCTGATGCTTGGCAGCATTGCGCAGGGCCGCAGCGACATCAGCGGTTTCCTCGCGGGGGAAGATTGCCTGCACACGCTGGCCGCCATGCGAGCCATGGGGGTGGAGATAGACCAGCCTGACGCCAGCAGGATGTCGATACACGGCGTTGGTCTGCGAGGTCTCGAAGCGTCCGCAGCGCCAATCGACCTGGGCAATTCGGGCACGGCGATGCGCTTGATGGCGGGCCTCCTCAGCGGGCAGGCCTTCGACAGCGTGCTGATCGGCGATGCGTCGCTCAGCGCCCGGCCGATGGGGCGCATCATCAAACCGCTGACGCAGATGGGCGCGCGAATCAATAGCAGCGACGGCAGGCCGCCGCTGCAAATCACCGGCGGAAGCAGGCTTGGTGGCATCGACTATGAAATGCCGGTAGCCAGTGCGCAGGTGAAGTCGGCGCTGCTGCTGGCCGGGCTTTACGCGGACGGCGTTACGCGGGTTACCGAACCGGCCGTTACGCGCGATCACACGGAGCGCATGCTGAAGGCCATGGGGGTAGGCGTTCGGGTCGAGGGCCACCGGATCTCGGTCGAGGGCGGTCAGCGCCTTGACGCATGCCGCGTCGAGGTGCCGGCCGACCTGTCTTCGGCTGCGTTCGTCATTCTCGCGGCGTTGCTGGCGAAACAAGCGGATGTCCTGATATCGGGTGTGGGCATCAACCCGACGCGCACCGGTGTCATTGACATACTGCGCGACATGGGCGCGGATATCGTACTCGCGAATTACAGGATGCTCGGAGAGGAGCCTGTCGCCGATCTTCGAGTGCGATCGTCGCGGCTCAGGGGTCGGGCGATCGACCCGGCGCTGGTGTCACTCGCGATCGACGAGTTTCCCGTGCTGTTTGTCGCTGCGGCAGCTGCAGAGGGGCAGACGGTATTCTCCGGCATCGGCGAGCTGCGCGTGAAAGAGAGTGACCGGATCGCGGCGATGGCTGATGGCATGCGCAAACTGGGCATCAGGATCGACGAATCGCCAGATGGCGCGGTGGTGCATGGGGGGCGCTTCACGGGCGGAACGGTCGACAGTTTCGGTGATCATCGCGTCGCAATGTCATTGGCAATTGCGGGCACGATCGCGGAGGCGGCGGTGATTGTCCGCGATGTCGATGCCGTTGAGACCTCGTTTCCGGGCTTTGCGGAGTGCCTGGACGGAATCGGCGCATCGATTCGCGGTGAGGGGGACGTCTCGTGAGAAAGATACCTGTCCCGGTCATTGCAATCGATGGCCCCAGTGGATCCGGCAAGGGGACGATCGCTCACCGTGTCGCGAACGCCCTGGGCTGGCATCTGCTGGACAGCGGAGCGCTGTATCGCCTGGTCGCCCTGGCCGCACGCAAAGCCGGAGTGCCACTGGACGATGCGGACCGGCTTGCAGCGCTGGCCAGCGCACTGGAGGTCCGATTTGACAGTAATCAGGACGGATCCGAGCGCATCTGGCTGGATGGTGAGGACGTGACGATTGAGGTCAGAACGGAGGAATCCGGCGCCGGCGCCTCGGCGGTCGCCGTGATCCCGGCCGTCAGGGCGGCGCTCCTCGAGCGTCAGCGGGCCTTCCGCCAGCCGCCCGGCCTGGTCGCGGATGGCCGCGACATGGGGACTCACGTGTTCGCCGATGCGCCGCTCAAGATCTACCTGACAGCGAGCGCCGAGGAACGCGCCAGAAGGCGCCATAAGCAGTTGAAAGACAAAGGGATGGATGTTAGCCTTGCCGCCCTTTCACGGGACATAGAGGACCGTGACCGGCGGGATACCGAGCGATCGGTCGCACCGCTCAGGCCAGCCGAGGACGCCAGAATACTGGATTCCTCCGGTCAATCCATCGAGGCGGTCACCCGTACCATTCTCGACTGGGTAGCAGACCTCTAACTTCTCCTTAAGGATTTGAGGACGGGATCGGACAGGATGTTCGTTCCTTTTATTAATGACCGTCGGTAGCAGGATGCAACCAGACGTTTGGGCGGGAACCTGAGTTCCCCTGGAATTTTTTTAACATGTCTGAGAGTTTTGCTGAGTTATTTGAAGAAAGTTTTGCCAGTCAACAAATAAAGCCCGGATCAATCATTACCGGTACCGTTGTCGCGGTAAATGACGATGTCGTCATCGTTAGCGCGGG
>JBFELT010000206.1:0-5429 GCA_041552015.1 Woeseiaceae bacterium | reverse complement strand
TAAGCTTCCTCAGCCAGGCGAATGAGGGGACGCCGCCGAAGCTCGGTCGTCGGGTCGCCATCTACGGTGGCGGTAATACGGCGATGGATGCCGCTCGCACGGCGAAGCGCCTGGGCGCAACCGAGACGATGATCATCTATCGACGCGATCGCAGCAGTATGCCCGCGCACGACTTCGAGGCCGACGAGGCGATCGAGGAGGGCGTCAAGATCAACTGGCTGCGGACCATCAAGGAAATTGACAAATCGACGTTCAAGGTCGAGGTGATGGAACTCGACGAAAATGGCCGGCCGCAACCGACCGGCAAGTTCGAGAATCTCGAGGCGGACTCGCTGATTCTTGCGGTCGGTCAGGACACGGACACGGCGTTCCTCGAATCTGTTCCCGGTATCAAATTCGAGTGGGACCATACGGTTGTCGTCGACGACAACATGATGACGGGTCACCCCGGCATCTTCGCCGGTGGCGACATGGTTCCCAGCGAGCGGTCGGTCACGATCGCGGTCGGACATGGCAAGCATGCCGCACGACACATCGATGCCTTTCTGAACGGTTCAACCTACCTGCGCGGACAGCGCAACCCGATAATAGGCCACGAGCGCCTGCACTTGTGGTACAGGACGTCGGCGCCGAAGGTCGAGCAGGACCGCCTGCCGGTCGAGCGCCGCGGCAAGGGATTCGAGGAGATCCTGAAGAATCTGTCCGAGTCCGAAGCCTTGTTCGAGGCGAAGAGATGCCTGTCCTGCGGCAACTGCTTCGAGTGTGATGGCTGCTACGGCGCCTGTCCGCAGGACGCTATTATCAAGCTCGGCCCCGGCAAGCGTTACCGGTTCGACTTCGACAAATGTACCGGCTGCGCCGTCTGCTATGAACAGTGTCCGTGCCACGCCATCGAGATGATCGACGAGCCGGGCATCGAGGGAGAAAAGGCGTGAGCGAAAAACGGGCGCTCGAAGGCAACGAAGCGGTAGCGCGCATTGCCTATTCGGTCAGCGAAATTTGTTCCATCTACCCGATCACGCCCTCGTCGCCGATGGCCGAGCAGGCGGATGTCTGGTCGGCCGCGCGCAAGCAGAACATCTGGGGGCAGGTGCCTGACATCATCGAGATGCAGAGCGAGGGCGGTGCCGCGGGAACGGCACATGGTGCACTGCAGACCGGGGCACTGACGACTACGTTTACGGCGTCACAGGGCCTCATGCTGATGCTGCCGAATATGTACAAGATCGCGGGTGAGCTGACCTCCGCCGTGTTTCACGTTGCGTCGCGTTCACTGGCGGCACAGGCGCTATCCATCTTTGGTGATCACCAGGATGTCATGGCGGCGCGCACCACCGGTTTCGCCCTGCTGGCCTCGTCCTCGGTGCAGGCGGCACAGGATCTGGCGTTGGTCAGTCACGTCGCCACGCTCGAGGCGCGGGTCCCGTTCATCCATTTCTTCGACGGTTTTCGCACGTCACACGAGGTCAGCAAGATCGATCTCGTGAGCGAGGAAGAAATCCGCGCGATGATGAATGATGATCTCGTCTACGCACATCGTTCGCGTGCGCTGAATCCGGATAATCCCTTTATCCGCGGTACCGCGCAGAATCCGGACGTCTATTTCCAGGGCCGCGAGAGCGTCAACCGCTTTTATGCGCAGACGCCTGACATCGTGCAGAGGACCATGGATCGTTTCGCCGAGATCAGCGGGCGCCGCTACAGGCTTTTTGACTACTACGGCGATCCGGAAGCGGAGCGCGTGATTGTCCTGATGGGCTCCGGCGCCGAGACCGTCATGCAGACTATAGATGCACTGCCGGAGAAGGGCGTCGGCATGGTGAACGTGCGGCTTTTCCGACCGTTTTCCAACGAGCACCTGCTGGCCGCCCTGCCCGGGACATGCAAGAGAATTGCCGTCCTTGATCGTACCAAAGAGATCGGTGCCAGCGGCGAGCCGCTCTATCAGGATGTTGTCACCGTGCTCGCCGAGGCGGTCGCGGACGGCAGCATTACTGCGATGCCGAGAATCATCGGCGGACGCTACGGCCTGTCATCCAAGGAGTTTACCCCGGCGATGGTCAGGGCCGTTTTCGACGAACTCAAGAAGGAGGCGCCGAAAAACCACTTCACGATAGGAATCAACGACGACGTCACGCATACCAGCCTCGACTATGATGCCTCCTGGCAGATCGAAGACAAGAAAGCGACGCGCGCCCTGTTCTTCGGCCTGGGTGCCGACGGTACGGTGGGTGCAAACAAGAACAGCATCAAGATCATCGGTGAGAACACCGAGTTGTTCTGCCAGGGCTATTTCGTATACGACTCGAAAAAGTCCGGGTCGCGGACGGTTTCGCACCTGCGATTCGGGCCCGAGCCAATTCACTCGCCGTATTTGATTCAGTCGGCGAACTTCATTGCCTGCCACCAGTTCGATCAGGTCAACCGCATCGAAATCCTGAAAGACGCTGCCGAGGGAGCGGTATTCCTGCTTGACAGCCCGTACGATGCCGATGCGGTTTGGGAGCAGTTACCCCGACCGGTGCAACAAACCATCATCGACCGGCGCATCAGTTTTTACGTGATCGATGCGCGGCGGGTAGCACGCGATGCCGGCATGGGCAAGCGCATCAATACCATTATGCAGGCCTGCTTCTTCGCACTGTCAGGCGTGCTGCCGCGCGATGAGGCGATACAACAGATCAAGAAGGCGATCGAAAAGACCTACAAGTCAAAGGGCAAACAGGTTGTCGATCAGAATTTCGCGGCCGTCGACGCGGCACTGGGCCATCTGTATGAGGTCCAGGTACCGACGCGGGCAAGCAACGAACGTCCGCTGAACGATGTCGTGCCGTCCCATGCACCAGTTTTTGTTCGCGAAGTCACGGCACAAATGATGCGCGGCCACGGCGACGAGTTGCCGGTGAGCGCGTTGCCGGTTGATGGCACGTATCCGAGTGCAACGTCGCAGTTTGAGAAGGGCAACGTTTCGGATCGCGTACCGCTGTGGGAGCCTGATCTCTGTATTCAATGCGGCAACTGCTCGTTTGTGTGTCCACACAGTGTGATTCGCGCGAAGTTCTTTCACGAGAGCTCGCTCGAGGCCGCGCCCGAGGGTTTTCCTTCGGCGCCAATCAGCGCGCGTGGCTTCCCCGAGACTCGTTACTCTCTGCAGGTGTACCTCGAGGATTGCACGGGCTGCACGCTGTGCGTGGACGCATGCCCGGTAAAGAGCCCGGACAACCCGGAGATTCGCGCTATCAACATGACCGACAAGGCGCCGATCCTGGACAAGGGCAAGACCGATATCGGTTTTTTCGAGACACTGGCCTTCAACGATCGGGCGGCCGTCGAATTCTCCTCGGTGCGGGGTGCCCAGTTCCTGCAGCCGCTGTTTGAGTTTGCCGGCGCATGCGCAGGCTGTGGCGAAACACCCTATGTGAAGTTGTTGTCTCAGCTGTTTGGGCCGCGCCTGCTGGTTGCGAATGCGACGGGCTGTTCGTCCATCTACGGTGGCAACTTGCCAACGACACCGTGGGCAAAGAACGCGGAGGGTAGCGGACCGGCCTGGTCGAATTCGCTGTTCGAGGATAATGCGGAATTCGGGCTGGGCATGCGTATCGCTGCCGACCACCACATGGCAATCGCGAAACAAATGGTGACCGAACTCTCGGCCGATATCGGCGAGGAGCTGGCGGACCTGCTGGTCAACGGGGGACAGACGGTAGGCAGCGAGATTCGCGCGCAAAGACGTCGTGTGAAGCAGCTCAAGGAGCGCCTGCAGGCCGTTACGGCGGCCCGGAAAAGCCCAAAGGCAGAGGCGCTGTTGTCGATTGTCGATCACCTGATTCGCCGCAGTATCTGGCTGGTTGGCGGCGACGGCTGGGCCTACGACATTGGCTCTGGCGGACTCGACCATGTCCTGGCGAGCGGACGCAACGTGAACGTGCTGGTGATGGATACGGAGGTGTACTCCAATACGGGTGGCCAGATGTCGAAGGCGACGCCGTTGGGCGCCTCGGCGAAATTTGCGTCAGCCGGCAAACGCATCGGCAAGAAAGACCTCGCGCTACAGGCCATCTCCAGCGGCAACGTCTATGTCGCGCAGGTTGCGATGGGCGCAAATCCGCAGCAGACGCTGCTGGCAATGCGCGAGGCTGAGGAATACGACGGGCCATCTCTGATATTGGCCTACAGCCATTGCATCGCGCACGGCTATGACCTCAAGGATGGCTTGAGGCAGCAGGCGCTCGCAACGGCGAGCGGTTACTGGCCGCTTATTCGCTACAATCCGGAACTGAGAGCGGCCGGCAAGAAACCCTTCGTGCTGGACTCGCCGCGCCCGACCATCCCGCTGCGGGAGTACGCGTATAACGAGAATCGCTACAAGGTGCTGACGAAAACCAATCCGGAAGAGGCCGAGCGAATGATGCAGATGGCCCAGGAAACGGTGAATCGGCGCTGGCAGACCTACGAGCATCTGTCGAAGCAGGAGCCGACACAGTTCGAGCATGCCGGCTGACGCCGGCTAGCGACTGGTCTTGCCCTCTATCCATGCCTCGATGTGCGTGCGCAGCTGCGTGAGCGGAATCGTGCCGTTCTCCAGCACCCGGTCATGGAACTCGCGAATGTCGAAGTCGTCGCCAAGCGCCTGCTCGGCCTGATTGCGCAGCGCGAGGATTTCCAGCCCACCGGAATCGTAGGCCGTCAGCTGGCCCGGCAGGATCGCAATTCGGTCAACCATTTCGTCGCCCCGTGCCGCGGCGAAACGGCCCGATTCGTTCATGAATTCGATGGCCTCTTCGCGACTCCAGCCGAACAGATGAATGCCCGGGTCGACGACCATGCCGCGTGCCGGCCAGGCACGTCGCAGTATCGGGCCCGAGCTTGATTCGTACAGGCCCATTTCCTCGGCGAGAGCCTCCGAATACCTCGCCCAACCTTCGCCAGGCCCCGAGAACCAGAGTATCCGGGTTATCGGGTGCAGGCCCGCAATACCCTGAGCAACCGCAACCTGCAGGTGATGGCCCGGCCATGTCTCGTGAAACGCAGTTGCCTCGGCGTTGCCTCGAGACTGCTGTTCCGGTTCATGCAACGGGATACGGTACTCGGCGGGGCGCTCGTCGTTGCCGGGATTGTAATGCGCCGAGCGGCCGGTGCCTTCCTCGTGTGCGGCAAATGGCACCACCGCAACGCGCGCAAGCGGCACGTTGCCAATCCATTTCGGCATTACTGCTTCTGCGCGACGGACCGCGTTGCGCGAGAACGCCAGCAGCTCCTCCTTGTCCCTGAAGCGGTCGCCAGGGTCTGACTTGATCCGGTCAAGGATCTCGGTCAGACCGGCTTGAGAGGGATCAAATTCAACCGCGGCGCGTTCTGTGGTGAGGTTGACGTTGGCAATTGCTACGCCGGGCACTTTTTTGAGATTGCGTTCAACAGAGGCGACACAG
>JBFELT010000205.1:0-5443 GCA_041552015.1 Woeseiaceae bacterium | reverse complement strand
TGGAGAACTGATTTCACAGTTCGATCTCGGCGAATTGCACTCGGGTATCGCGTTTGCGACCGACGATCAGCTGTTCGTTGGCGGCGAAAGCGGTTCTCTGGGTGTGATCGGCAGAGGCGATGACCGGAAATGGACTTTGCAGCAGGTCTGGCGGGGACCGACGCCAGTTCGCTGGCTCGAAGCCGCGCCCGGCGGTGCCTATCTCGTCGTTGTCGATCAGAAGAGTCTCGCCAGCCAGTTCATACTGGCCGAAGGCCGGATTGCCGAGGCCGCACTGCAACTGCCGGCGCCAGTCACTGACGTGTCTTTTTCTGGCAGTCGTGTCGTTTTTCATAAGTCGCGCTGGTTCCATCGAGCAAGCTCGTCGCATCGGGGCCTGGTCTGGCAGGACGCCGCATTCGGCCCATCCGTCATTCACGGCGCGAGGGTCGTCACCGGGACTGCTGGCGCTGCCGCGGGAAACCGGATCTACGTTCCGGCCGTACGTAACGGTTTCGTCGAGCTCGTCGAGCTGGGGTTTCGCAGCATGCAGGGCCCGGGTCTCTTCGGCAGCAGGGAAGAGCTGCTGGAGAAGTGGCAGTCGAGACTGCTTAGCCCGGCCGTCTCCGGCTCTCCCTGATTCCGTGCCGCCGCCTGAAATGCCGCGTTATTTCAGATTGCCGCGCAGCGTCCTCACCAACAACTCCAGTTTTTCGGCCGTAACTTCGGATGGCGGAACGGCTTCGCCGAACGAGACGGGAACGCGCGCGAACAGCCGGCCGGGAATCTTCCTTATGCCGCCTCTCTTGCCACGACTGAACCAACTGCCCCAAAGCCGCCCCAGCGAAGCTGGCACTACCGGCACCGGGCGGCGGGCAATGATCTTTTCGATACCGGGCCGGAATCGCTGAATTTCGCCGTCCCGAGTGATACCGCCTTCCGGAAAAATGCAGACGACGTTGCCCGCAGCAAGCTCGGCATCGACTTTTTCAAATGCCTCGTCCATGAGTTCCTTGTCTTCCCTCGCGGAGGCAATCGGAATGGCTTTCGCTGTCTTGAAAATGAACTTCAGCAATGGCATCTGAAAAATCTTGTACCACATTACAAATCGCATGGGCCGGCGAACCGAGCCGCCCAGAATTATAGGATCCATGTAGCTGACGTGATTGCAGACGACGATGGCGGGTCCGGTGGCCGGAATGTTTTCGAGGCCGGTTGGACGTATTCGATAAACGACTTTGATCGTCAGCCACGCCAGAAACCGCATCAGAAACTCGGGAAGCAATGAATAGATGTAGACGGCGACGGCGGCGTTCAGGATCGCGATGATGACGAACAGCTCCGGTATCGAAAATCCTGACTTGAGCACGACGATGGAAAGTACCGCGGCGAAAACCATGAGCAGCGAATTGATGATGTTGTTGGCTGCAATAATGCGTGACAAATGTTGCCGGTTCGAACGTTTCTGGATCAGCGCATAGAGCGGCACGCTGTAAAAACCGCCGAAAGCACCCAGCAACGCGAGGTCCGCCAGTACTCGCCAGCTTCCCTCGCGCAGCAGAAACTCGGCTATCGAGGTCGCGGCCTGGGGGTGTACCGTCGGCTGGGCGAAATAGAGGTCGATGGCGAACAGGCTGAGACCGATGGAGCCGAACGGCACCAGCCCCAGTTCGATTCGATGACCTGACAGGCGTTCGCAAAGTAGCGAGCCGATGCCCACGCCGATCGCGAATGCAGCGAGCAGCGCCGTGGTAATTGCCTCATTGCCGTTCAGGATCTCGAGCGTATACGCGGGTATCTGAATGGTCATTGCGGACCCGAAAAACCAGAACCAGGAAATACCGAGTATGGACAGGAATACGCTGCGATCTTCGCGGGCAAAGCGGACGATGCGCCAGGTTTCCTGCCACGCGTTCCAGTTGACCTTTAGCGTCGGATCGACGGCCGGTGTGTTGGGTATCTGGAAACTGGTAGCAAAGCCGGCCAAGGCCACTACCACCAGTCCGGTGCCGAGCACCGTTTGCTTGCCGACGCCCAGCAGGCTGGCAACATCATCACCAACGGCGATGCCGCCCACGATCAGTCCGAAAATGATCGCGATATAGGTTCCCGACTCCACCAGCGCATTGCCGCCGACCAACTCGTCGTCGGTGAGTTTTTGTGGCAGGTAGGCGTACTTGACCGGCCCGAACATCGTGGACTGGCAGCCCATCAGGAACAGCACCAGCAGCAACAGGGAATAGCTTTGTGACACGAGAGCGAGGGCTGCCAGACACATCAGCGCGATCTCGAGAGCCTTGATTCTGCGGATCAGCATCGACTTCTCATATTTGTCGGCCAGCTGGCCGGCGCTCGCCGAAAACAGGAAGAAAGGCAGGATGAAAAGGCCGGCCGCAACGTTCGCCAGCTGGGTGTGGTCCATGCCCGCGACCAGTACGCCCTGGAAGGTGATCAGTATGACCAGCCCGTTACGAAATATGTTGTCGTTGAGCGCGCCGAGAAACTGGGTTGCGAAAAACGGGGCGAATCGGCGTTGGCCGAGCAGCCTGAATTGGCTCGATTCTGACAAGGGCCTGCGTTCCTGTGATGAGCACGCCGTCACTATAGCGTGAAACAGGGCCCGTTCTGCTTGAAAAACTGCGAACTCGCACCGTCAAAGCGATTTGACATTTTTGCTATGATCTTCGCTACGGCCTGGTGGATTTTCTACCGATTGCCCAATACTGGACTGATAGACCCCTATGACACGGCACCTGGCATTATCGCTTTGCGGATTATTGATACTGGCTGGCTGCGCCGAGGAGGCGCCGCCGAGGACGGTAACCGAGTTCCTGGACAATCCGCTTCTGCTCGAGGCGGCGATGGTTCGGTGTTCTCGGGACAGGGCCAAGACGCGCTACGACGCCGAATGCGTCAACGCCAGGCAGGCAGTCAGTCGAATTCAGGCAAAGGAAGAGGCCGAGGCGAGAGCGGCGGCGGAGGCGAGATCAGAAAGCAAGCGTGCCGCCTTGCGTCGCACGCAGGCGGCTGCAGCAGAGGCCCGGCGGCGGGCTGCCGAGGCGCAGCGTCTTCGTGAAGAGGCTGAGTACCTGGCGCAATTCGGCGTATTGCCAAGCACCGAAGAAACGACGACGGATCCGCTCGAGCAGGGCAATTTACCGGTAGCGGTGGTGCCCGCCGCGGAGGAGGCCCCGGCGATCGAGGACGGCAGCGCTGAATTGCCGGTCACGACCGAAGTCGATGCGCCGCCGCCGGCAAGCGAACCACAGCAACCTGCAAGCGACCTCGAGTCGATTCGCGAAGAGCTGCGTCGTCGCGGCGAGGGAGGCGGGAACTAGAGAAACACCCGGGCTCAGGAGCCAGGGTTTTCCGCGAGAGGCATGCTACGCACGTGCAAATCGCGCTGCGGAAACGGAATCTGAATACCGTTTTTCTCGAACGCCTTGTAAACCGCGCAATTCAACTCATGCATGACGCGACCTCGATCGACCGGTTGCGAGATCCAGCCGAGCAGTTCGAAATTCAGGCTGGAATCACCAAACATTCGAAATCGCACGCGCGGCTCCGGGTCGTGCACGATCGCCGGGTTGTCCGCGGCAACCTGCTGCAGCGTTTCGATGACATGGTCGATGTCCGTGCCGTAGGCAACCCCGACGGCAACGCGCAGCCGGTGAATCTCGGACGGCCCACCGGCCTCGTTGATGATTTTTCCGTTGCCGATGATGCCGTTGGGCACGGTAATCTCGATGTCGTCACGAGTCAGGAGACGAGTGCTGCGCAGGCCGATATCGGTAACCACACCACGTTCGCCGCTTTCGAGGATGATGAAATCTCCGGTCTTGTAAGGGGCATCCATGATAATCGAAACCCCGGCAAACAGATTGGAGAGCGTGTCCTTGGCGGCAAAACTGAGCGCCAGCCCGACAATACCGGCCGACGCCAGCCAGGCGGTCACGTCGATTTTCCAGGCAAGAAACAGGAAGTAACCGGTCAGAGCGACAAGCACCACCTTCATCACGTTATGGAGCAGTGACAACATGCCTGTCTGCAGGACCTTGCTGTCGGAATTCCGGCTGAGGGCCCCCACGACCAGGGCCAGCAGGCGGTTCAGGGTGCTGTACCAGACGAAAATGGCTATCGTCTTGAGTATGCCCAACGTTATGAACAGCGGTGCGTCGGGCAATCCGATACGGATTGCAGCGAGCGCAAGTCCCGCCAGAACGAGAGAAAGAAATACCGGGCGATGAACCAGGCCAACGAGCTGGTCATCGAAATTGTTGCTCGAACGACTCGCGATGCGCCCGATTATTCCGGAGATTATCCAGTCGGCTACCTTTCCGGCGAAAATAAAAACGGTCGCGATAATCGCGGCCTGCAGGTAAACGTTGGGACCTACCAGCTCAGCGAATTGCTGGATCTTGGCCAATAGCTCGCTCAATGCTTCGGGGCTCCGTCAGATCAGGTTTTGCGGCCTTATCAGTAGTTGGGGTCGTATTCGCCCGCGTCGTTATCACCCTCGACATCGTCGGGTTCATCGGTGCCGGGCATGCCGAATGTACGCACGCTCGGTGCTTCTTCCTGCGCCGCTTCTACACCCGCCTGCATGCCGGGAGAGGTCGGCAACCGGCGCGTTTGTGCGGTCAGGATCTGCACAAACGTATTCGCGACATCGGGCGCAATATTGGGTGAGCTCGCGAATATTTTCTCGGGCGTCATGCTGCTGGAACTGTAGAAAGCAGCGTTTGCCTTGCGGTCCATCGTTACGCCCGCGCCTTCCAGCGCGACACCGGCAAACAGGCCCCTGCTTCGTGAGTATGAATAGACCTCGGCTTTTAGCATGACGTCAGTTGCGATCGCGGCCTGGCGGCCGACCGGACCCGCAGCGACGGACGCATCGGCACCCAGCGTCAACTTGCCGTTTGCTATGCCGTCGACACCCTTTCGAGTCTTGAAAACGAGGATAATGTCGGTCGATTGCGCGCCCACCTGCCAGCCGACGCTGCCGCCGGTCAGCGTGATGAAGGCCGGGTTGCTCCATGAATTGTCGTCCTGGCGAACCACCAGAACGCCCTTGCCGCGTCGCGCACCAAGGCCGAATGCGGCTTTCACTACGTTTGGCACCACGGCCACGGCGTAGGCGCGTGACAGTAGCGTCGGCGGTATCGACTTCTCCGGAATCCGCAGCAGCTGGTCGACAACATCGGCGGCATCAGCGACTCTTTTTTCTTCGCGAGTGGCCGCGAAGCCCGTCGATGTCAGCAAAAGCGCCAACAGGGAGAACGTGGCAAGCAGGGAATTTATTTTCATAGTCGAGTCCGACAGATGGTTTGAGAAAGAGTTCTATTCTACGTCAAATCGCCGCCGCTGCCGCATCACGACGTGCTAGGGAGCCTCTGCACAAGTTTCGTCGCCCACGACGGACCGGCATTCGCCAAGGCAAGGCGCGAGGAGCGTAGTGTACTTT
>JBFELT010000204.1:0-5471 GCA_041552015.1 Woeseiaceae bacterium | reverse complement strand
GGCAGTGAATACAACATACGCACGGTGACCGGATTCATCGGCGAACCGATGCCCGTCGGACAGGGCAATAGCATCTGGGCTCAGGGGCTGCCGACGGCGCCGCGTGGACCAACGACATGAGGCGTTCGCGAACAGCAGGCTTCACGCTAATCGAAGTCATGGTTGCACTGGCCGTCTTCGGCGTGATGTCGCTACTCGCCTATATGTCGCTTGGGCAGACACTCGCAAATGCCGATATGCTGACCGAGCGTATGGATCGCCTGCGAGCCATTCAGCGAACCATCAGCTACCTGAGCACGGAGCTGTTGCAGGCGGCGCCGAGATCGGTGCGCGTCGAGCTGGGCGTGGATCCGATTCCCGCGCTGCAATCGAGCCTGGGCTCCGAATTTTCGCTGCAGCTGACGCATGGCGGCTGGCCCAATCCCGCCGGTGTGCCGCGGAGCACCTTGCAGCGCACCGCCTACAGAATCGAGGACGGCGAGCTGATTCGTTACCACTGGAACGTGCTGGACCGGACCGTGAACAACACGCCGATTACAACCGTGATGCTCGATCAGGTCGATAGCCTGGCGTTTAGATTTCTGACCGCGAGCGATGAGTGGATCGGCGAATGGCCGCCACTGACGGCCCAGGCTGGCCCGGTAACCAGCCTGCCGCGCGCCGTGGAGATAGTGCTTGTGCTCCCCGATGAAGGGGAAATCACCCGCGTCGTCGAGGTGTCGCCGTGAAGCTCGCCGGCAGGAAACGTGGCGTCGCGTTGATCACCGCCATGCTGATTACCGCGCTGGCCGGTTCGGTTGCGGCCGCTCTGTCCTGGGATAACGCCCTGGATGTGCGCCGAACCATGGTCATGCTGTACCGCGACCAGGCCATTCAGGTTGCCATCGGTTCCGAGGGTTGGGTCCGCAGTATTCTGCAGGATGATCAGGCGAACAGCACCTCCGATCATCTCGATGAAATTTGGGCAACGCAGATCCCGGCGCTGCCTATCGATGCGGAGGCTGTACAGGGCGAGATTTTCGGCGAGATCCAGGATCTGCAGGGACGCTTCAACATCAACAACCTGCTCGATACCAATGGCGAAATCCATCAACCCTCGCTGCGCCAGTTCGAGCGCCTGCTCGAAGCGCTGGGGTTGGAGACCCGCCTGGCCAGCATTACCGCTGACTGGCTCGATGCCGACCAGACCGAAAGCATCCCCTATGGCGCGGAAGACCCTCTTTACACAGGCCTTACGCCGGCTTACCGAACCGCGAACCAGCCAATTTCCAATATCACCGAACTTGCCGCCCTGGACGGCATGGACCGAAACAGCTTCGAGATCCTGCTGCCACACGTTGCCGCCCTGCCGGGTCGGACGCCGGTCAATGTCAATACGGCAACCATTCCGGTGCTGCAATCCCTTGGCGATAATATTACCCTTGGCGACGCCGAGGGTTTGATCGCACTGCGCGAGGACGGTGGCTTTCCGGACTACGGCGGCGTGTTTACGCCGCTGGTGGATACCGATCTGCAGCAGGACGGGTATTCCGAGACCACCAGTTATTTTCAATTGAAGGCCGTCGTGCAGATTGATACGGTTCGGATTAGTTTGTTCACCGTGTTGTACCGTAGCCCCAATGGCTCCGATGTAATACCAATACTGCGCAGCCTGGGAACCATTTAGCATGGCCGAGTTTCTCGTTATTCGCCTGAGTCGTTCCTCCGACGATGCCGCAGAGTGGATTGCTGTCGACAACAACGGCACACGTCGCGGTGCACTGACTGCCGGGTCCCTTGTCGAGGCTGCTGCCGACATCCGCGGTCGATCCGTGATCGTACTGGTGCCCGCTATCGACGCTGTCACAACGACAGTCCGCATTCCGGTTCGCGGTGGCGCTCGATTGCGAGCTGCACTGCCTTTTGCCCTCGAGGAAAACCTGGCCGACGACGTCGAGAAATTGCATTTCGCATCGGGTACTCGTCGCGAAAATGGCCAGCTGCCGGTTGCATTCGTATCGCGAGAGAAGATGGATGCCTGGACAGCGGCACTTAGTGCGGCCGGCATCAAGCCGGACCAGATGGTCCCCGATAACTACGGTCTCGCGCGCATCCCCGGTACCCTGAGCATCCTGGTGGATGGCGATTGCATCTATTTTAACGACGGCGCAGATACGGAGTTCGCCATGCAGGGGGTCCGGCCCAGCGACACGCTGGTGGCCGCCGGCGCGCTTTCCGATCGCAGCGCGGATGAGGATGCCGACGAGCCATCCGGTCATCTCGTCGCCTACTGTGAGGCTGCGGACGAAGAACGCTATTCACATGACTGGATCGCATTGCGCCAGGAGCTGCACAGCGTCGACATTCGTTTGTTGTCGGATGGTGTGTTGCCGAAACTGGCGGTTACCGTTGCCAGCGGTGCAGGTGTCAACCTGTTGCAGGGCCGCTACGGCGCCAAGGTCGACTATCGTTCGCAGCTGCGTCCGTGGCGCAATGCCGCCATGTTGCTGATCGGACTGATGGTTGTCGGGCTGATCGGCAAGGGCGTCGACTACTATCGCCTCGCCGAGGAAGAGGCCACGCTGCGGGCGCGCTTTGTCGAGGAGTACCGGCAGATCCGCCCCGGCGACACGCGTGAGATCCTGGATCCGATCAACGCCGTGCGCTCCATCAAACAGGGCCTCGGTGCGACGAGCGGCCCGCAGGTATTCCTGCCATCTCTCAGGCAACTCGGTGATGCGATGGCACAGAACGCCACAGCGCGCATCGAAACGATCAGCTACAGGGCGGGTGTCATCGATGTACGCATTACCTCGCCGGACGTTCCGACGCTGGATAATATTCAGAAATCCGTCAGTGCCTCCGGGCGCTTCAGGGCTTCGATACAGTCCAGTGACCAGGTGGGCAGTGAGATCAGCAGCCGACTCCAGATTCGCGAGGCGGGCTCATGAAGGACTGGTTTGCAGGTCTGGAAGTTCGCGAGCAGCTGTTCGTCCTGCTGGGTGCCGTGGTCGTCATCGCCGCCCTGTTCTATGGTTTTGTCTGGGCGCCACTCGACAGGAATCATGAGTCGATGGCAGCCAGTGTCGACGACTGGCAGCGCTCGCTTGCCGAACTGGCGCCGCTGAAGGGCATGGCGCAGTCCGCTGCGAAGCCGGGCGGCCCTGCCGGTGGTGCCAATCAACAGGCGCCAATCATCATCGTCGACCAGACGCTCCGCAGTCGCCAGCTGGAACAGTTCCGTCGTCGTAGCCAACCCACGTCGAGCAATGGCATTCGCGTGGAATTCAAGAACGTCGCGTTTGACGACCTGGTCCTTTGGCTGGGCGATCTCGGTGACCAGTATTCGATGCACGTGCAGGCCGGAAGCTTGTCCAAAGGTTCGCAGACAGGTCCAGGGCGCATCAATGCCACGCTGACACTGGAGCGTGGTCTTTGATCAGGACCGGGAGAGGACTGCTTCTGCTCGCAGTGCTGACGCTCACCATTGCCCTTGTCGCGAACGCTCCGGCGCGTGTCGCTTACCGCTGGGCCGCGCCGGCGGGATTCGTAGCCGGCGGCATACAGGGAACCGTGTGGCGCGGCCATGCAGACGCTGTTTCGGTGAACGACGTCTATCTCAGCGATCTGAACTGGACAATGCGCCCGCTGCGCCTGCTGACGGGCCAGGCCAGCTACCGCGTGACGGCCTCGCCCGTATCCGGTTTCGTCGAAGGCAATGTCGGCATCGGATTTGGCGGAACGCTGGTTGTTTCCAAGCTGGCAGCTTCGTTGCCGCTGAGCCTGTTCGCTAGCAGCCTCAACATCAGCGGGCTGCAAGGCGATGCGAGCCTGCAGTTCGATCGCATCGAGGTTCGCGACGGACTGCCGGTTGCGGCCGACGGCACGGTCAGGGTCAGCCGGGTTGTTGCTCCGCGCCTTGCCCGCGAGTCGATCGGCGGTTACCAGGCCGAGTTTTTCACGCAGAACAATGGCGTTGCTGCAACGGTTGAAGACACGGACGGCGTCGTTGACCTGGCCGGAAGTCTGCAGTTAAAGGATGACCGGAGTTACCAGTTCCTCGGCAAGGTTGTGGCCAAGCCGGAAGCGCCGGAGAGCGTGCGGCGGCAGCTGGAATTCCTCGGATCGGCGGACGCGCGCGGTCAACGGGAGCTGCGTCTCGAGGGACGCCTGTAGAGCGGTAGCCACCATGCCCCGTCCGCTTCAGACGTGCACCTCGAGAAAGGTCTGCAGCAGCGGAAAGTACAGCGCACAGCGAACCTCTGCGCCGGGGGCGTAGGCACTGTATATCGCCCTGTACTTTCGCAGCTGCGGGGTATAGCGCGCGGTCTCCGCTTGCAGGAAACCTTCGAGATTGCCGCCTTCATGCGAGCTTGTCTTGTAGTCGATGATCCAGTGCGTGCCGCCCTCATCAAAGCGCACGCGATCCAGAATCACGGATTCGATATTGCCCTCGAAGACACCGGTCAGGGCAAGCTCGGCACGCCCTTCCCCATCGATGACCCAGCGGCCCTTTTCATCATGCAGGATCGCCCGCAAGGCAGTCTCGGCGCGCTCGCTAACCCCGTCGAGCATGCTCTTGCCAACACCCATTTCCTTGAGCCAGCGACGCGTAATCGGGCGATAGTGCCCAAGCATGCTGGCGTCCGCTGTCGCGCGCCGCTCGCTGAATGCGTGCAGCCACCGGTGCACGACCGTCCCGGCGAGGCGCGCGTCCGTGCCTACCCAATAGAATTCCACTGCCTCGTCCTTGCCTTCCAGGTCGTCGGACGGCGTCGGACCCGGCAGGCCTTTCGTCGCAGGCAACGCCCAGCCCGGCTGGAATCGTCGCAGAACGGGCGTCAGCCAGAGATCGCCGGCTGCAGGCTCCTGCCGTACGACATCCGCCGGAAAAGCTTGTGCGAAATGGCCTTCGACGGCCGGCCAAAGCAAGGCCAGGAGGCTGCGCTTCGCCGGCGGTTTGAAATCGTCACCATCGGGGTTTGTCGTTGTGTGCCCGATGAGGTGCAGCGACTTTCTTGCCCGCGTGCAGGCAACATAGAGGAGCCGCGCCTGCTCGTGCCGATCCTTTTCCGCTTCGCTGAGCTCGATGAACCGGTGTACCGGGTCGCGCGTCGTTTCGGTGCGCGGCCCCACCGGGCTGATTATCTTTCTCTGGCCACCGTGTTCGTCCGGCACATCGAACCAGCTCAAGACACGCGGGTCACCGCTGCCCGGCAGCCGCCCGAGGCCGTAGAGGACAACGTGTTCGAACTCCAGGCCCTTTGCCCGGTGCATTGTCATGATCTGCAGGCGCGCCTTCATGTCGCTGGAGACGCGCTCCTGGTCCAGCATCACTTCGAGTTCGGCAACGTCATCGAGTGATCCGTGTTTGTGCAGGCTGTCGAGCACGTCCAGGTAACGGTAGACGTTGGCGACCGCGTACTCGTCGTTGAGAATCGCCGGGCCGCCGAGCCGGATCCAGCTGGCTTCGACGAGCGACCTCAGCGTCT
>JBFELT010000203.1:0-5489 GCA_041552015.1 Woeseiaceae bacterium | reverse complement strand
GGCGGCATTGAATCACCGCAGCCTGTTCGAGACGAAGCGATTTGACAGCCGTTTCAAACTCGCCGGGGATCTCGATTTCTACATCGGAATTCGCGATACGATCCGCGAAGGCGGCTACCGATACCTGCCGATGCCCCAGGTCGTCGCGAGTGAGGAGGGCCTCAGCCGGTCTGCGACATCGTTCGACATTTATCTTCGCGAGTTTGCCACCATCGAGCAACGCCACGGGCTGGAGCTTGGCTATCCGAAACTGAAGTTGCGCATCCTCAGGCAGGCGGCGCGTGTGCCCGGCGTATTCAGCCTGCTGAAGAACGCCTCGTGGAAGATCAGTCATGACCGGGCGTGACTTGCGCAGGGTCGCGCATATCGTTCCGGCCATGGTCATCGGCGGCGTCGAGGTTGCGATTGCGCGTAGCCACGGGCATCTCAATGAAAACGTGGATTACCGGATCTATTTCGTCCGCAAGCGCGGCAACCTCGATTGCGGTCAGCGGCACGTTTCGCGGCTCCTGTGGTCCAGTCTCACGGGCAGCTGGCGCCCGGATGTCGTGGTGACTTCCCTGTGGTGGTCGCACCCGTTCGGCGCATTGCTGAGGCGTTTCGGCGTAAGCTGGATCGCTTTTTTTCACAATTGCGGCTTCACCGGGAGAATTCAGCGGGCGATCCTGCAGTCTGCCTGGCGCCGTGCGGATACTCGCCTTGTCGATAGCGAGGCGACCGGCGCGTTCTTCCGCGACATCAGCGACAGGAATTACCGGGTCGTTCCCTATATCTTTCCGGAGGCGGCGCCGGCTGGCGACTGGCCGTCGAGGAAGTACGATTTCGTCTGGGTTGGGCGTCCCGTCGCGGCCAAGCGCACCGACCTCGTGGCGGCATTCATGAAAGAGCTCGCTCGGCTGAAGCCGCAAGGCAGCCTCTGCCTGATCGTGGCCGGGGCAGTGCCGGCGGAGTTCAGAAACCTGGACCTCGGGCCGGGCTGGACTATCAGCATCCGTGAGTCGCTGCACGGGGATGGCGTGCGGCAGGTCCTGGCGGACTCCCGGTTTTTCCTCCTGACATCCGATTTCGAAGGCATGTCGATGGTGACGATCGAAGCGGTGTTTGCGGCTTGCGTTCCCGTCGTCAGGGTCGTGGGCGAATTGAACAACTACATCGGCGATCGCTACGAGCTGACTATTTCGGACGTCGATGCGGCGGGACTATCGGCGGCGGCGCAGCGGGTAAGCGAACGCTGGTCTGATGCCGGTTTCGCGACCGCGACGATCAACGGTCTAAAGGATCGCATTGCCGCTTACTCGACCTATGAGAAGGAATTCCTGTCGGCGGTCACGCAGCAACGGAGGCAGCCGCCGGCCTAGCGCCCGGCCAGTCTCGCCATGAAAGACCGCCAGAAGACGCTGCTCATGCTTGTGAATGACGCGGCCTTCTTTTTATCCCACAGGGAGCCCGTCGCGAAAGCGGCACGCGACGCCGGTTTTCAGGTTGTCGTGGCGACCGCAGCCGGTCCGGCGGTCCCGGCTGTCACAGACGCGGGCTACGATCACCATGAAATCAGGCTGACGCGCAGCGGCAGGAATCCGTTTGCGGAAATCCTGTCCCTGGTATCGATTGTCCGCCTTTTTCGCGCCGTGCGTCCGGACGTCGTGCACCTCGTTACGATCAAGCCGGTACTCTATGGCGGTATCGCAGCCCGGCTGGTCGGAGTGCCGGGCGTCGTGTCGGCCATATCCGGCCTCGGCATCGTGTTCGCATCGGCGGGCGGTTTGAAAACCGGAATGACGCGCTTCGCGGCGAAACTGCTGTACAGGTTTGCCCTCGGGCACAGAAATCAGCGCGTGATATTTCAGAACTCGAACGACCGTGACGTCCTGACGAGCCTGGCGCGCTTGCGTCCGGAGCAGGTGATCATGATTCCGGGGTCGGGAGTGGATCTTTCCGAGTACGCAATGACCGCCGAGGCGGACACCGAGATCCCCGTCGTCGTCATGGCGGCTCGCCTGTTGCGCGACAAGGGCGTCTATGAATTCGTCGAAGCGGCACGAATCGTGAATAAGAGCATGCCGCGCGCTCGCTTCTTGTTGGCGGGTGACACGGATCCGGCGAATCCCACCAGCGTGATCGCCTCGGAACTCGAGGACTGGCGGCAGGAGGGCGTTGTCGAACTGCTCGGATATCGCTCGGATATCGCGCGTATTCTTGCGCGATCGCATATCGTGGTGCTGCCATCGTATTACGGCGAAGGCCTCCCCAGGGTGTTGGTGGAGGCCGCGGCCTGTGGGCGTCCGGTGGTAACGACCGACATGCCCGGGTGCCGGGATGCGATCGCGCCGGGCGAGTCCGGACTGCTGGTACCGCCGCGAGATGCAGAAGCGCTGGCCGCCGCGATCGAGCGCCTTATCGAAGACGCAGACCTGAGGCGAGCGATGGGGAACGCCGGCCGCCGATTCGCCGAGCGCCACTTCAGTATCGAGGACGTCGTTGCAACACACCTTTCGACGTATCGGGCACTCCTTGACGGCAGGCGAGAATCGTCTCGCGATGCACGCTCTGGCAGAATCTGATGCGGCAATGAACAAGATCTTGGTGACAGGCGCGACAGGATTCGTGGGTCGGCATCTCTGCGAGATGCTCAGCAAGAAGGGGCTGACGGTGATTGGTGCCGTTCGATCGCTGCCAGCAGACGGGGAACCTCCCGGCTACGAACTCCGGGCCGTCGGCGATATCGCTGAAAACGTCGACTGGGACCCGATTCTCGACGGCGTCGACGGCGTCATTCACCTGGCCGCACGCGTTCACGTCATGCATGAGCAGGACAACGATCCGCTCGCCGCGTTTCGCCGGGTCAATGTTCTCGGGACCGAAAAGCTGCTTCGAAGCGCCAACATGCGCACGGTAAAGCGTGTCGTCTATGTCAGCAGCATCAAGGTGCACGGAGACGCGACGACCGCATCGCCGTTTTCCGCGGCCGATACCCCGGATCCATCGGACCCGTATGCGCAGTCCAAACTCGAAGCCGAGCACAAACTGGAAGCGATAGGCGCCGATGTCGGATTCGAAACGGTCGTCATACGGCCGCCACTGGTCTATGGTCCGGGGGTTGGCGGCAACTTCCTCAGGATGATGCAGATCGTGGACCGGCGACTACCCATGCCCCTGGCAAGCGTCGATAACCGGCGCAGCCTGGTATACGTCGACAACCTGTGTGACCTGATTTGCGAATGCCTCGGCAACCCGGCCGCACCGGGAAAACGGTTCCTCGTATCCGACAACGCGGATGTCTCGACACCGGATCTCATACGGCTGATCGCTGCATCGATGTCGCGACCGGCCCGCCTCTTTCCGGTACCGCTCCGTTTGCTCGGTCTCGCGGCGAAACTCACGGGCCGGTCAGCCGAGGTGTCGCGACTCATCGGCTCATTGCAGCTGGACGTGTCCGGCACCACGCAGGCGCTGGGCTGGCAAGCTCCCGTCTCGCTGGCCGACGGCATTGACGCCACCGTGAAGTGGTACGAAGCGCAGAAAGCGAATGGCTAGTGTCGACATCCTGCTGCTCGTCGTCGCGTTTGTCCTGGGCGTCGGCATCACCGGCGTCATGAAGGCCTATGCGCAGCGGGCGAATCTCCTGGACGTGCCCAATCACCGCAGTTCGCACGACACGGCGACCCCGCGGGGCGGCGGCCTCAGTATCGTCGTCGTGTTTCTTGCCGCGGTTATTGCATTGTGGATCTACGGTGCGCTCGGGAGCGATACCGCGATTGCCTGCGCCGTTGGCGGCGGGATGGTAGCCGCAATCGGTTTCGCGGACGATCACCGTCATGTCTCCAGCCGCTGGCGCTTCCTGGTCCAGGCCGCTGCCGCAACGCTGGCCGTCACGTTACTGGGCGGCCTGCCCGCGATTCAGTTCGGAACGGCTGATGCGGACCTGGGAATCCCCGGCGATGTCCTCGCCATCGTTTTCACGGTGTGGTTCACGAACGCATTCAATTTCATGGACGGAATCGATGGAATAGCCGCCAGCGAGGCCGCCTTCATCGCCGCCGCGGCGCTGCTGCTATCGACGTCGGGAGGCGCTGCCGCGGTGGCGTCGCTGCTTGCCGTTTTGGCCGCCGCATCGCTCGGTTTCCTGGTATGGAACTGGCCACCTGCGAAGATCTTCATGGGGGACGTCGGCAGCGGATTCGTCGGCTTCATCCTCGCCGTGCTGGCGATCGTCTCGGGCAGCCTCGGTATCTTGCCGATCTGGTGCTGGTTGATTCTCGCGGGTGTCTTTGTGGTGGACGCTACCGTCACTCTGCTCAGCCGGGTGATTCGTGGCGAGCAATGGTATTCGCCCCACAGGAACCACGCCTACCAGAAGGCATCGAGGCGCATGCGGGGCCACCGGCCGGTGACGCTTGCGGTGCTCGGCATCAACGTCCTGTGGCTGCTGCCGCTGGCATGGTTGGTATCCATACGGCCGTCGTTCGGCTGGTGGCTGACGATGCTGGCCTGGGTACCGCTGCTCATGCTGTCGATGTACCTGAAAGCGGGCCGCGCTGACGCCGATGAGTAAGCCGCCGGCCGTCAATTTGACATTATTGGCGTATGTACCCTCCGTTTGATAAAGTCGCCCCACTTTCGACCCGTTTCGGGGTCGGTTTACAGGCTCAGACGCTTTGACACAGTCTAGAAATCGCTTGGAGGACAAGGGCCTAGCGGACAGGTATCTGCAGTCCATCCGCATCCGGCTGCTCACCTTGTCCCGGCCCGGCAAGCAGGCCCTGATGATGGCCGCCGACCTTTTTTCCTATGCGCTGGGCGCGGTGATCTCCTTCTGGATCGTCTACGGCACGACCGAATTCAGCCCGGCGGTGCTGGCCATCGCTACGGCGGCGGTACTGGTTGCAATTTCGGTTCACTGGGCCTTTGGCCTGTACGCCTCGATCGTTCGCTACATGGGCCTGGCCCTGATTGTCGTGGGCCTGAAATCCACGTTTTTCGTCACCGCGATCGTCATGAGCATCGGTGCCTATGCGGGCATCCTGAGTGCCCCTATTCGCGTCGGCGTCGTGTTCTGGGCGTTCTCGCTGATTCTCGTGGTTGGCGGCAGGCTCGCGACGAGGCTGTTCCTGAGCCGCCGCAACCCCAATCGCGAAGCCGTGATTATTTATGGCGCAGGCCGGGGTGGCGCACAACTCGTCTCCGCACTCATCGGCGGGGATGACTACCTGCCGGTCGCGATGGTGGATGACAACGTCGACCTGCACGGCAAGCGCATTCACGGGCTACGGGTGCATTCGCCGAAGCGACTCGAGGACCTGGTCGTAAGGAAGGGGGCGACCGGTGTGTTGCTGGCAATGCCGAGCGCCTCTCGCCGTCGCCGACGCCAGGTGCTGCAGCGCCTCTCCGAGTTTCCCGTGCACGTGCAGACGATGCCGGAGATCCGGGACATCGTGTCCGGCAAGGCGCGTCTCGACGACATCCGGGACGTCAACGTCGAGGACCTGCTC
>JBFELT010000202.1:0-5529 GCA_041552015.1 Woeseiaceae bacterium | reverse complement strand
TCGAAGCCGGGTGACACACCAGGCTCTCGACGCCGCCAAGTGACTCCGCCAGCGAAAAATAGCGCAGGTTCTCGACGAAGGCGCGCACCGCCGCCTCGCCCCCGTCGATTTCGAAACTCACCATGCCGCCGAATCCGCGCTGCTGCCGGCAGGCCAGCGCGTGGCCCTCGTGCCCGGCAAGTCCCGGGTAATACACGCGGGTAACGTTCGGCTGTTCGCACAGCACGCTGGCGACCAGGCTCGCGCTCTCCTCGTGCTGCCGGATGCGCGGGTGCAGCGTGCGGATCCCGCGCAGCGTCATGAAACTGTCGAACGGGGCGCCCGTGATGCCGATGACGTTGGCCCAGTAGGCGCACTGTTCGGCCAGCTCGTCGGTCGCGGCGATGACCGCTCCGCCCACGACGTCGCTGTGACCGTTGATGTACTTCGTGGTCGAGTGAATGACGAGGTCTGCACCGAAATCGATCGGGTTCTGCAGCGCCGGCGACAGGAAGGTATTGTCGACCGCGAACAACGCCCCGCAGGATGCGGCGATCCCGGCTATCGCGGCGAGATCCGCGATGCGCAGCACCGGGTTCGACGGCGACTCGGTGAGGATGATCTTCGGCCGGGTCGCCTCACAGACGGCGCGCAGCGCCGCGAGATCGGTCTGGTCGACGAACTCGACGGCAAACAGCCCCTTGAGCGACTGCTGCTCGAACAAGCGGTAAGTGCCGCCGTAGCAGTCGTGCGGCGCAACGATGGTGTCGCCCGGCCGCAGGAACTGGGTCAGCAGGGTGAGCGCGCCCATACCCGATGCGGTCACGACGGCGCCTGCCCCGCCCTCGAGCTCGGAGAGCGCATCGGCCAGCGCATCGCGCGTGGGGTTGCCCGATCGGGTGTAGTCGTATTGCCTGGGCTGACCGAAACCGGCAAAGGTGTAGTTCGAGGACAGGTGCAACGGCGGCACGACCGCGCCATGCTGGGCGTCCGATTCGATGGACGCACGTACGGCGCTGGTGGCTTTGTTCACTGAGGATGTCATTGTCGGTCTCCGCATTCCGGTTCCAGTTCGTCTCATCGGAACCCTGCGAAGCCGCAAGGGAGGGGTGTTCTGCCCATCACCGAAGTGGTGCTGCAGCAACCCTCATCTCTCGATGTCCATTGGACATCGCAGGAGTTGGCACCTTTTCAGGATGGTTAGTCCTGAAGGTTGCCCCGGTGTCGTCGGGCCTATCCCTCGACCGGTCTCGATGAGTGGCACCCAGTGTAGGTGCCTCGCGAGAGCCGCGTCAAGTGACTGAATCCATTTAATTAATTTCGAGTGCAACCAAAAACGCCGCCCGCCAGGGCCAGCGCATCGGCCAGGCCCTCGATCAGGTCCCGGGTTCCGGTGCCAGGGCGGCTGCGACGCGCTCCTTGTACACGCGGTGACAATCGAAGCACCCCTGGACCATGCGCTGGTAGCTTGCAACCGCCGCGTCATGATCCAATGCGCCGGCAGCGGCGCTGACTTCCAGTGACAGGTCATGTACCAGCGTATCGAGCTGCTTGAACGCGGCCATCTCCGGCCCGAGAGCCGCAGCCACGCGCTGCACCTGCCCAGGGGCGATCTTGGGGTGCTCAGCGATCGAGTTGGCGCCCTTGATGACCCTCTCGAAGTCATTCGTCAGCAGTCCGTCGGAAATCTCCACCATGTCATTGCGCAGCCCCTGCATGATCTGTTTCAGCGACAGCGCATCGCCGCTCATCGCGATCATGGGTGCCAGCGCCAGTACCAGGCCCGCTAGCTGAACGAGTCGTTTTATGTGCATTCATCGATCTCCCTGATCAAAACGTTGGCTGCTTCGTGTCGGTAGGAGAAATTATAGCGCGAGCCATGCGATTGTCGCCTTACGGCCATTCGCGGACGCTAGTTCTGCGTTCCTTTATCTTGCTTCTTTAAAGCTTTCACCTGTTTTACATGCTTGGCAAAAGAACGGTCCTGGGATCTCTTCTCAGCAAGTGAAGCACTATTGCGTTCATTCTCGCGCAACAACTTCAGGTAGTTACGTAAGCGACGCGTTTCTATGTCGCCATTTTCGACCGCATTGCGAACTGCACAACCCGGCTCGGCCCCATGACGACAATCCGAGAATCGACATTTCGACGCCACGGCCTCAATGTCATTAAACACGCTCGCCAATGCCGTATCCACATCGGCTACCTTCAACTCTCTGATGCCCGGAACGTCGATCAACAGTCCACCGCCGGGAAGTCGATGTAGCGCACGGTGACTCGTTGTATGGCGCCCCTTCTTATCGTCCCCTCGAACCTCATTTGTAGCGGCAATTCTCGTTCCTGCTAATGTGTTGAGAAGCGTGGACTTGCCAACCCCTGATGAACCCACCAACGCGATAGTGCTGCCAGGCTCGATCCAGGCCATCACACCGTCAATTGTGTTTCTATCCAAGGCATTGATCGACTCGACGTGCACACCCGGCTGGACACCGCGTGCACGCTCCGCATAGGAATCAGGATCGTCCGACAAGTCGATCTTTGTGATCACGACTACCGGTATGACGCCCGCCTCTGTTGCTAAGGTGAGGTACCGTTCAAGCCGCGATTCCTTGAATTCCTCATTACACGATGTCACGACAAAAAGGACATCGATATTTGCCGCGATAAGCTGTATTTCAGTCTTATCACCGGCTGCAACGCGACGAAATACGCTTTTTCGATCAAGAACCCGCTCGACCCTCGAACATTGATCATCGAGCACTACCCAATCTCCGACTGTCGGCCTGTCTGCGGGAGCGGCGTTGTGCCAGGACGAAGTGAGCTGGATCAACCGCTCCCCAGATCCATCTATGACGGTGATCAGTGATCGTTGAACCTCTACTACCCGCCCGACACGACCGTGCTCGATTTCGTCGAGAGAGGTCTGCTGCGCGAAAAACGGAACAAACCCGAAGTCCTGGAGTGAGGCGTTCATTGACGACATTTCAACATGGATTCAGTTATGAAGCAGCGAGGAACGGGATCAACGGGCACCAACATTTGAGCGATGCTCCACACAGCGGACTGGTCTACGGCCGCCTCGCCGAGCGGAGGTATTTCAGAAAGGCGAATTGACTCTGAAAGTAACCCTGGTGCTTTGGGTATGGGTCCTCAGCATCGGCTACCCGCTTATCGTAAAAAATGTGCGCTACGGGTAACGGCAGTTCGGCATCTGATGTAAACATCGGCCTGGGAATCGAGACCAATCTCGGCAGGAATGGGGAGGCGAAAACCACTAGCGCTGGTTGCCCGCACGTCACGCATTTCCCTCGCTGAATATTCGGTGGCAGTTTGTACGTGTCGAAGCTGACGACTTCGGCCGGCGGCAGCGCCACATGTTCGGCCCGGTGAACAAGGGCATCTGCAAAAGGGGCGCCGCTGAATCGCTGGCAGATCGTACAGTGACAGAGGATGCGGAATAGCGGCAAACCAACCGTCTGAAAACTGGTGGCTCCACACGAACATGTACATTCCACGGGGTTCATGGTCTAAGGACGCTCGGCAATCGGATTCCCCTGCCCGTAGACACGGTCAACAAGGCCCCAGTACCGTGGATCTTCCCGCAAGGCTTCGAAGTCCGGCCGGAAAGCGATATAAGTCGTCTCGAACGAACCGTATTCCACAGCTCTGTCGAGCCAAAGCAGCGCTTCGTCAACCGCCCCGACCCTCGCAAAGGTCTCGCCAATCAGGAAGGGATCCACGTACGACGTCTGCGCACGGTCAACGAGTGCTTCCGCCATGGCGTGCATGGCGCCGCTCGGTCCGGCAGCATCGAACCCTTGCTCGAGCGCCGCCAGCAGCGCAGTGTCCCCACGATAAATCAGTTCCCGACGATGGGCTTCGAGCGCTTTGCCTCGATCCTCTTGGGCCCAGTAAATCCGGGCGAGTAGCGAGTGCATCAAAAACCCGGGAACCCGCGCTTCTGCTGCCCAAGCTGCGGAGACGGCCTCGTCATATCGGCGCGCAATGAAAAGATGGAACGGTAGCACTCGGTTGTGCATGACGCTGTACGGGCCAATCAACAACAACTCGCGCGCTCTGCTGACGCTCTCCTCCATGCGGCCGTCCAGCATCAGGCAATCGGCATTGCCATGCAATGCATAGGGAGCCGACGGGTTCAGTCGCAGTGCCTCATCGAATGATTCGCAAGCGCCGTCGAGATCCCCGGTCCATAAGCGAACCCATCCAAGGGTGGAGTGGCCAATATAAAATTGGTTATCCGCTGTGATCGCCTGCAGCGCAGCGACACGAGCCTTCTCAATAGATTCGCGCGGCGGCGCAAAACCCTGCAATGCGTGCATCGCGTGTGCCACCGCCAGGTTGCCCCAGGCAAGTGCGAAACCCGGTTCGATATTTACTGCCTCTCGAAACTGCTCAATCGCGAAGCGGATTCCATCCGACGTGAATCGATCCATATGCATGAGACCCATGGCATAGGCCTCGACAGCACGCGGATCGACCGGTCCGGAAGATCCATGGTCCGGCATCCGGGAGCCCGGCGGCGCCGGCGCGGAGACAATCTCTGTGCCGATGGCCCTCGCCACGTCAGATATAAGGTCGAACACGTAAGACCTTTCTCTCGCATACCGCTCCGCCCACAGATGCTCGTCACTTCGACCGTGAATCAGCTGGATGCTGACTTCGATCTCGCTACCGTCCCGCAACAGGCTGCCCTCGACCAGGGCATCCACGCCGAGTTCCTTCGCGATAGCCGTAGCGGGTAGCTGGCTGTCCCGGTATCGTTTTGTCGACTGCCGAGACGTCACGCGCAAATCGCGAATCTGCGATAGCTCCGTGATCAGAATGTCCTGCAATCCGTCTACGTAGTAGTCCTGCTCCGGGTCGCCGGTCAGGTTGCTCAGCGGTAGCACGGCAACGGAACCGATTTTTTCCCTTTGCTGAGTGTCATTCCAGGGCGCGCGCACCCAAAAGACGGCCAGCGAGCCTAAAACAACCGTCACAGCGACGCCCACCAACAGACCGCGGCGCAATGCGGTCGTACGTGGCGGCGCGAGACGGTCCGGGAGATCGCTCTCCTCGACCTTAGCGATGAAGCGGTAGCCCTGTGAATGCACGGTCTCCAGGTAGCGCGGAGCGGCGGAGTCATCATCGAGCGCCTTGCGCAGCCGGGCAGCCGCCTTGCTGAGCGCGGATTCGCTGATCACCGTGTCGCCCCACACCGTGTCCATGAGTTCCTGGCGCGTGACAAGCCGATCGCGGTGGGAAACCAGGTGAATGAGGAGCTTTAGGACGATCGGCTCGACGTGGACCTCATCGCCGTTCTTGCAAAGCTTCCACGTGTCCGGATCTACGAGGAAGTCGTCGAAACGGTAAATATGATGCTCGCCCACGATCTATCTGCCGACAGAAGCGGATATGGTTCTGAGTATTCCATCGTGCCTGGCGGCGAACAATACGTAGAAATCAGGCCGCAAAATTACCTGGTGCCTGTTTGTCCCGGTATCGTCAAGACTCCGTCAAGTTCTCGTCAAGCGTTGTTACGGCAGCCTT
>JBFELT010000201.1:0-5547 GCA_041552015.1 Woeseiaceae bacterium | reverse complement strand
GTCCGCGTCTACACGGATGCTCCCCGGCACGGTTTGTGGCGACTCGGGCAGAAGATACAAGCCGTTTCGATAACGCCGCACGACGGTACCGGGCCAGGTCACGAGTGGCTGTGCGTCTTCACGTGCCGGGAGGACCTCGTTCTGAATCCGCGATAACTGCATCGCTGTTGGCGTGGACAGCCCGAGCTCCCGAAGCGCGTAGCGCAGCAGATTGCGCTGCCTTGCCGCCGACAACCGAAGCAGACCGTCGATGGCGAGCCGCCGGGCACATCCGCCCAGCGACTCGAGATCGATTCGAGCGAGATCCGACAGCAACCGCGACGCCTCACCCGCGTGCCGGGCGCTGTGTTGCAGCCGCGCCGCGATGTCGGGCCAGCGCGCGCCCAGCCGCGGCAGGATATCGTGCCTGAGGAAATTCCGGTCGAATCGGCGATCCACGTTGGACGGGTCCTCGATCCAGCGCAGTGCCTCCCGGCTCGCATACTCGACGAGTTCGCGCCGGCTCGTATCGAGCAGCGGGCGGGCAAGCCACCCCGGACCGAAACGGCGCAGCACGCCGATACCGGCGATGCCCATCGGGCCGCTGCCACGGATGAGATTCAGGAGCAGTGTCTCGGCCTGGTCTTCGCGGTGGTGAGCGCTCATCAACCAGTCGCCGGATTCGAGCTTCGAGTGCAGCGCGTTGTAGCGCGCGTCCCGGGCCGATGCCTCGGGACCCTTACCCGATTCCAGCTGTACCGCGACGCTAAGCGACTGGAATTCGACGTTGAAATCTTGCGCCATCTGCCTGCAATGCTCGCTCCAGGCGCCGGAATCGGTCTGCAGGCCGTGATCGACATGGATCGCCTGCAGTGGAACACCGTGCTGTTCGCGCAGTGCAACCAGCAGGTGCAACAGCACCGTGGAATCGAGACCACCGCTGAATGCCACGATGTACCGGGAGGGAACGCCGGCGACGGCTTCGAGTTCCCTTAGCTTTCGCAATAAAGCCTCGGCGTCTGGAGTCACGCCTCTTTGAACTGGCCGAAGCTCGCCAGCCGCTGCTGACGCTGCTCGAGCAACTGGTCGAGCGACAACCGTTCAAGGTCATCCAGGCTCTTCAGGATGGCATTGCGAACCAGCTCGCCCATCTCCTCCGGATTGCGGTGTGCGCCACCCAGGGGTTCGGCGAGAACCTCGTCGACCAGGCCGAATTCACTGAGGCTTGGCGCGGTGATGCGCATCGCCTCCGCCGCCGCCTCCGCCTTGTCCGCGCTTTTCCACAGGATCGAGGCACAGCCCTCCGGCGAGATCACCGAATAGACCGCGTATTGCAGCATCAGTAGCCGGTCGCCCACACCTATCGCGAGCGCACCACCCGATCCGCCTTCGCCGATGACCACGCAAATGATGGGCGTTCGCAGCAGAGCCATCAGGTAAAGGCTTCGCGCGATCGCTTCGCTCTGGCCGCGCTCCTCGGCACCGACGCCGGGATAGGCACCCGGCGTATCGATGAAGGTAACGACCGGCAAGGAAAATTTCTCTGCGAGCCGCATGAGCCGCTGTGCCTTGCGATAGCCTTCCGGCTTCGGCATGCCGTAGTTTCGACGCACGCGCTCTTTGGTGTCTCGACCCTTCTGGTGACCAATGAACATCACGGCGCGTCCGTCGATACGGCCTACGCCTCCGATGATGGCCGGGTCGTCGGCATACATGCGATCACCGTGGAGCTCCTGGAAATCGGGCGAGATCATCCGCAGGTAGTCCATCGTATACGGCCGGGATTCGTGCCGGGCTATCCGCGCGACCTGCCATGGCGTGAGCTTGGAGAAGATGCTTTTCGTCAGCGCTTCGCTCTTGCTCTTTAGCCGTGCAACCTCCTCATTGATGTTGACCTCCGAGTCATTGCCGACGTAACGCAGCTCTTCGATCTTCGCCTCGAGCTCGGCGATAGGTTGCTCAAAATCAAGGAATTTCAGGTCCATAAAACCGAGATTACATGATTTCGCGGCCAGGCGCGTAGAGTAAGCGGACATTATTGGTGCCGAGCAACTCGCTCAGCTTGTCGCGCAGTTCGCGGCTCGGACGCACCGCCCATTCGGGCCCCAGCGACAATCGAGCCGTTGCGCTGTCGCCGACGTATCGCACCGAGACATCGCAGTTGCCCTCGCGAAACGGCAGCAACAGATCGTGCAGCCTGACCAGTAGCTGCTCACCCTGACCGTTCGGCGCCAGGCTCAGGACCATGCCCTTCGCACGCGACTCGATTACGCGGTCGATGTGCAGCACCGACTTCGCGTTTATGGTCCAGCTGCCGATGAAGTCGTCGTAACGAAGGCCGCCTGAAATAACGACGATTTCGTCCTTTACGAGCAGGTGCCGGAACTCCTGGAACGCTTCGTTGAACAGGCTTATTTCCATGCGACCCGTGTCGTCGTCAAGCACGACGCTGACGCGATTGCCGCGCTTGCGGACGTCGACGATGAGTCCGGCAACGGTGGCCTCGCGGCGCGACTGCGCGTAATTGCGTTCCCCTTTGTTGTTTTGCGGTGGCGGTTCCGCCGTAATGTCCGCCAGTCGACCATCGACGAAAAAGCCGGCATCGTTGCGCACGGCGTCGAAGGGATGGCCTGTCAGGTAAAGGCCAAGCGCTTCTTTCTCGTTGCTGAGCAGAACACGCTCCTGCCATTCGGACAGGCGCAGCGGCGCCACGGCGATCTCGGCGGCCGGTATCTCGAGGCCAAACATGTCGTTCTGACCGGCAGCGGCCGCACGCGCCTGCTGATCGGCACTGCGCAATGCCTCCGGTACCTGGTGCATCAGGCTGCGGCGGGACTCGCCGAAGCCATCCATGGCGCCCGATTTCACCAGCGCTTCCAGCGCACGCCGGTTGATCTTGTCGTGATCGACGCGGCGGCAAAACTCGACGAGGCTTCCGAATGCGCCGTTGGCTTCCCGCTCGCTGATCAGCGAGTCGATGGCCGAGTGTCCCACGCCTTTGATCGCGCCGAGACCGTAGAGGATCGTACGCTCGTCTGAAACACTGAACTGAAACGCCGATCGGTTTACGTCCGGTGGCAACAAGCTCAGTCCGAGCTGACGACAATCGTCTTTCAGCGTCACCAGCCGGTCCGTGTTCTGCAGATCCGCACTCATCACCGCTGCCATGAAAGCCGCCGGGTAGTGCGCTTTCAGGTAGGCCGTTTGGTACGACAGCACCGCGTACGCTGCCGAGTGCGATTTATTGAAGCCATAGCCGGCAAACTTTTCCATCAGGTCGAAGATGCGGGTCGCGGTCGCTTCAGTCACGCCGCGCTCGGTTGCACCGCTGACGAATATCTCGCGTTGCTTCGCCATTTCTTCAGGCTTTTTCTTGCCCATTGCACGGCGCAGCAGATCGGCGCCGCCCAGCGTATAGCCCGCCAGCACCTGTGCGATCTGCATGACCTGCTCCTGGTACAGGATCACGCCGTAGGTCTCTTCGAGAACCGGCTTCAGGTCGGGATGCAGGTAGTCGATGTCGGCCTTGTTTGACGCGTGCTTGCGCGTCATGAAGTCATCGACCATACCGGACTGCAGCGGCCCGGGCCGAAACAGCGCGACCAGCGCAACCAGGTCACCGAACTGATCGGGTCGAAGGCGCTTGATAAGGTCACGCATGCCGCTCGATTCGAGCTGGAATACGGCGGCGGTCTGCGTGCTGCGCAGCAGCTCAAAGGTGGCTTTGTCGCGCCCCGGGATGCGCGTTATGTCGAGCTTGCGCTCCGGGTACGTCTCGTTGATGATGCGCACGGCCCATTCGATGATCGTCAGCGTCTTCAGGCCGAGGAAATCGAATTTGACGAGGCCCACGGCCTCGACATCATCCTTGTCGAGCTGCGTGACTACGTTGCTGCCGCCCTCTTCGCAGTACAGCGGTGCAAAATCCGTTAAAGGGCCGGGCGATATAACGACGCCACCCGCATGCTTGCCGGCGTTGCGCACGAGTCCCTCCAGCGATTTCGCAAGATCGATGATTGCCGCCACTTCCTCGTCGTCGCGGTACATCGACGCAAGCTCGTCGGACTGTTCGAGCGCTTTTTCGAGCGTTATGCCAAGCTCGAAGGGCACCTGTTTCGCGATCCTGTCAACGAATCCGTAAGGCTGCCCGAGGACTCGACCGGTATCGCGGATGACGGCTTTCGCCGCCATGGTGCCAAAGGTAATGATCTGCGAGACGCGCTCCCGGCCGTAGCGCTGCGCGACGTAATCGATGACCGCATCACGACCTTCCATGCAAAAGTCGATATCGAAATCCGGCATCGATACGCGCTCGGGATTGAGGAAGCGTTCGAACAGCAGGTCGTGTTCCAGTGGATCCAGTGCCGTTATGCCGAGTACCCAGGCGACCAGCGAGCCCGCGCCCGAGCCACGGCCAGGCCCGACAGGCACGTCGTTTTCACGCGCCCAGCGAATGAAATCGGCCACAATCAGGAAGTAGCCGGGAAACCCCATCGATTGAATGACACCGAGTTCGATGGAGAGTCGCTCGAAGTAAGGCGCGGCCAGCCGGCCGCGATCTTTTTCGGCGACGCCTTCGAGTTCGAACTTCCTTGCCAGCGCCGCGTCGAGGCCGCGTTTCGCTTCCGCTTCAAGAAATTCCGATTCCGTCTGGCCTTCGGGTACCGGAAAGGCAGGCAGAACGCTGTCGCCCAGCTTCAGGTCGAGATTGCATCGGCGCGCGATCTCTACCGTGTTCTCGAGTGCGGCCGGAACGTCGGAAAACAGATCGGCCATTTCCTCCTGCGATCGCAGGTATTGATGCTCGCTGTACAGGCGCGGTCGTTCCGCATCCGCCAGACCGCGTCCGTCATGAATGCAGACACGGGCCTCGTGGGCGTTGAAGTCGTCCCTGTCCAGAAAACGCACATCGTTAGTCGCAACGACCGGCACCTGTTTTTCGCTGGCCAGCGCCAGGCTGGCCTGGACGCAGTCCTCTTCGCCTGCACGTCCCGTGCGAATCAGCTCGATATAAAAACGATCCGGAAAAGTCGCCTGCCAGCCTTTCAAAAGCTCGGCCGCCTTGTCAACGTGTGCGCTGCGCAGCGCATGACCGATATCGCCCTGCAGGCCACCTGACAATGCAATGAGTCCCTGGCAGCTCTCCTCGTGCAACCACTCGCGCCGCGCCAACGGCAAACCGCGAACCTGGCCCTCAAGGTAACTACGCGTTATCAGTTCCGAGAGTTTTCGATAGCCAGTGTCGTCCTGGCAAAGCAGCACCAGCGTGAACGGCCGCTCCGGCTCATCGTCGTTGAAGAGTCGAAGATCGACGCCGATGAGCGGTTTGATGCCGGCGGCTATCGCCTTGCGGTAAAACTTGACGAGACCGAACAGGTTGTTCTGGTCTGTGAGTGCGACGGCGGGCATTGACATCGACGCGCAGCGTTGCATCAGCGACGGGATTCGCACGGTGCTGTCCACCAGCGAATACTCGGTGTGCACGTGCAGGTGAACGAAACCGGGGGCCGTCATATCCCGGTTCTTATCGGTGCGAAGGTGAAGCGATGCTCGCGGCACGGACCGAAT
>JBFELT010000200.1:0-5552 GCA_041552015.1 Woeseiaceae bacterium | reverse complement strand
TCGACTTGGCTGGAGCATGCCGGCGTTCCGGACATTCCGGCCCTCAAGCAGTTGATGGCACAAAGAAAAACGGCCCATGCCCCGTATACACTGCTGGACATGGCCGACGATGCGGTGGGGCTCCTCGACGCACTGGGCATCCCGTCGGCGCATATCGTGGGCGCGTCGATGGGCGGCATGATCGCGCAGAATGTCGCGGCGGATTTTCCCGACCACGTGCGATCACTCACGTCGATCATGTCTACCAGCGGTCACCGCTCTTTGCCGGGCGCCGACCCGCTCGTGTCACGGCATATCTTTCGATCGCGGCCGACCGGCGATGACCGCGACGCCGTCATCGCACACAACATGCGTACGCTCGAGCTGATCGGCAGTCCGGCGTATCCGGTCGACGAGGAGACGCGCCGGGAGATGACGTCGGCCAGCTTTGACCGCTGCTACTATCCTGCCGGTTTCCTGCGCCATGTCGGTGCTATCGTCCACGACGGCGACCGCAGGCAGCGGCTCGCCAGGATCTCATCACCGACGCTGGTGATCCACGGGCGCGAAGACCGGCTGGTGCCGCTTGCCGGCGGCATCGACACCGCCCGACACATCCCGGGAGCGCGGCTGGAAATCATCGACGGCATGGGCCACAACCTGCCGCCGGGACTGTGGCCTACGCTCGTCGACCTTATTGCCCGACACGCGAACCAGGCAGACGTCCGGCTATAGCCGGCGCAGCGCCTCGATTCGCACCGGGATCGGCGGGTGGCTCATGAAGAGACTCATCATCTTCTGCCTGCCGCCGCCGGAAATACCGAAAGCCTGCAGCGACTCGGGCAATTCGCCCGGCCGCCCCTGCTCGAGCCGCGCCAGCGCGTTGATCATCGGCTGTTTGCCGTTGAGTTTTGCCGAACCCGCATCGGCGCGGAATTCACGCAGTCGCGATACCCACATAACGATGATGCTCGCGAGTATGCCGAGCAACAGCTGCGAGGCGATAACGGCGGCAAAGTAGCCAATGCCGTAACCTTGCTCGTTGCGCAGGATGACACGATCGACGAAGTGACCGATCACGCGTGACAGGAAAATGACGAAGGTATTCACGACGCCCTGGATCAGCGTCAGCGTGACCATGTCGCCGTTGGCAACGTGCGAGATCTCGTGCGCCAGTACGGCCTCGATTTCGTCCTGCCTCATACCCTGCAACAGTCCGGTGCTGACGGCGACGAGCGCCGAGTTGCGGCGCGCCCCCGTTGCGAAGGCGTTCATGTCCGGCGCATCGTAGATCGCGACTTCGGGCGTTTCGATGCCCGCCTGCCGCGCCTGGCGCTCGACGGTGTTGACGAGCCAGGACTCGGTCGCATTGGCGGGCTGCGTAATGACGCGCGCACCGGTCGTCCGCTTGGCCATCCATTTCGACAGGGCAAGGGAGATGAACGAGCCACCGAAACCGATGACCAGCGAGAGTATCAGCAAGGACCGGTAGTCGATGCCGATATTGCGCTCATCGAGGACGCTGTCGACGCCGAGCAGCCGGAGCACGATGCTCAGCACCAGGACGACGGCGAGGTTGGTTGCCAGGAAAAGCGCGATGCGCTTGATCATTGCTCGATCTCCAAACGGTAACGAGTCTCGATTGTTGGTCCATTTGAGGCGATTTCAAGGCACGAAGTTCCGGCAGGGACGCTCGATCCAGGCTGCCGGCCGCCCTTCCGAGCTCCGACCAGAACCGCGGAATCCCGCATTCCACAACCACAATGGGCTACCATACGGCCGCTTTTTCACTGGAGAAGACAGCGATCCTGTCCGCGCTCAAAAAACTGCTTGCCGCACTTATTTTGGTCCCCGCGGCCGTTGTCGGCGTGCTGTGGTTTCGCTCCTGGCTACCCGGGGATGTGGAGCCTGCCAGCAGCTTTTGCGCGCAAGGCGCGCCGTCGTGGGACGTACGGGCGCCGCTGAAGGTCCTGAGCTACAACGTGCAGTACATGGCGAGCAAGAACTACGTGTTCTTCTACGACGTGGATGTCGACGACCCGGAGCGGCTCGCCGCGGTGCGGCGTGCCGGCAAGACCGTCGCCAGCTACCCGTCGAAGGAGCATGTGCTCTGGTCCCTGGACGAGGTAGCGCGGCTGATCGAAAAGGAAGATCCGGACGTCGTCTTGCTGCAGGAAGTCAACGGGGCGGAGGACAGCCGCACGCATTACACGGACCATGCGGCTGAACTCCTGGCGAGGCTGCCGCCTGGCTTGTATCCCTGCCGCTCGGAAACGCCTTACTGGAAGGCGGAGTTCATCTTTCATCCCGATGTTCTCGGACCGGTCGACATGCAGCTGCTGACCTTGTCGAAGTATCGCATCGAAGAGTCGCTGCGCCACCAGTTGCCCAGGAAAGCGAATAACGTTCTGGTGCGACCGTTCGATTTTCAGCGCGCCCTGCTGGAGAGCCGCATCGCGACAACGACGGGCGCAAGCGTCGCCGTCATCAATACCCACTTCGAGGCCTGGGGCGCAGGCACCGGTATCATGGAAAAGCAGGTGGCGAGAACGGAGAAGCTGCTGGAGTCACTGGACGACTCCGGCATCCCCTGGGTACTCGGCGGCGACCTGAATTTGCTGCCGCCGGACGACAACCGCCAGCTGCGGCGGATTCACGCCGCGCGAATCGGCCACTATGACGAAATTCCGCAGATCAGGCCGCTGTACGACAAGTATCGCGGTATCCCTTCCCTGCAGCACCTGTCCTCCAGCGATCCCAGCGCCTGGTACACGCATTTCCCGAACGATCCGACGGCGACCGGACCGGATCGCACGATCGACTACCAGTTCTACAGCGAGCAGTGGTCGCTTCGGAATTCCTACGTCATGCAGGGAGATGCCCTGAACATCTCCGATCACCTTCCGGTCGTTGCCGTCTACGCCATTCTTCCGACTTCCCAGTAGCCGCCCGGCGCCACATTCGCATGGCCGGCCGCAGACTCTCTTGCCAGCAGTCAGTTCGGGCGAACGATGTTCAGGCGCTTCATCTTGGATCGCAGCGAGCTCGGGGCGAGGCCAAGCACCTCGGCGGCACCGCGCTTGCCTTCGATCACCCAGCCGGCGCGCTGAAGGACATCGACGATATGCTTGCGCTGGGCATCCAGCAGGCTCACCGCATCGGCTCCGTCGACCTTGATTTCCGGGCTCGACTCGTCACTGTCGACGTAATCCAGAACCCGGCCGCTTGACGAGATGAGTGCGCGGACTATCGTGCCTTCCAGCTCGCGGATATTGCCGGGCCAGTCGCGTTCCTGGAGGCGACGAAGCATTCGCGCCGAAATCGATTCGATCTCCTTGCCAAGCTCCTTCTGATGCTTGCGAACAAAATGCTGGGCGAGCATCGGAATGTCTTCTTTGCGATCGCGAAGCGCCGGCAGGACGATCGGAAATGCGTTGATTCGGTAGTAAAGGTCCGCGCGAAACTCGCCGCTATCCATCGCCTGGACCAGGTCCCTGTTGGTTGCCGCGATCAGGCGCACATCTGTTTTCAGCGTCCTGGATCCGCCCAGTCGCTCGAACTCTCCTTCCTGGATCACGCGCAGCACCTTCGCCTGCAGGTCACCGGACATTTCCCCGATCTCATCGAGAAACAGCGTTCCGCCATCGGCGATTTCGAAACGCCCCCTGCGCCGTGAGTGTGCCCCGGTGAAAGCGCCTTTTTCGTGGCCGAAGAGCTCGCTCTCGATCAATTCGCTCGATAGCGCGGCACAATTGACAGCGACCATTGGCCTGTCGCTGCGGTGACTCAGTTCGTGGATGGATCGGGCGATCAGTTCCTTGCCGGTCCCCGTCTCGCCGCAGATCAGCACGGTGACATCCGTAGGCGCAACCTGCGCCGCGGATTCGAGCACGCCGCGCAGCTGACCGCTACTACCGACGATCTCGTCGAAACCCTGCGCAGCACGAACCTCGTCTCTCAGCAGGATATTTTCTTCCTGCAGGCTGTCTTTTAGCGCTTCGATTTGCAGCAACGCCGTCTGCAGTTTCGTGTTGGCTTCAACCCACTCGGTAATATCGTTATAAGTTCCAAAGAACGTAATCACGCCGCTACTGTCGATGCCGTCAAATTGCTCTTTTGCCTGAACGTGCGCAATGCTCCCGTCAGGGCGTACAACGCGATACTCGATCGTGTGTTCGGTCCCGGCCTGCAGGGTATTTCGCCAAGTTTCGCGAACCCTCGGTTCATCGTCCGGATGGATGCGGGCCAGCATCGACATGACCTGGGCCCTGGGGTCTTCCTGCGGACTGATGCCGAATATCTCCAGAGCTTGGTCCGACATCGTCAAATTGAGTATGTCTAGCAGGTTGTCGGATGCGTCTTCATTGCGCCTTGCCTGCAATCGGTAGCTACCGACTCTGGCAACCCGCTGCGAGCGCGCCAGGTCCTTTTCACGGCGAGTTATCTGTATCGTCGACCACTGCCGAACGGCGGCGTTCGTAATTGCATGCGCAATCAGCTGCAGTTCCTCGATCGTGCTTTCGTCCCACCTGTGCGGCTGGTGGAAAACGAATGCAGCACCGCCGAAAACGCTTTCCTCGATTCGCAGAGGCACAGCGAGCACCGATCGAGCACCGAACTGGCGAAAGCGTTCCCGATCGATATGCGCTTCTTCGGGAAGATCGTCGACGTCATCGAAGCAGTAGTTGTTTCCTTGCAGCAGTGCCTGGTAGGCGTGGGGAAACTCATCGGGTATCTGCCTCCTGCCTGTCGTGCCGTCGGGCGTCCAGGTCACCGCTTTTCCGAAGCCCAGCATCGCGTGGTCGTACCAGGTGACATTGACTCGATCGAATTCGTAGTCGACGCCAATTCTTTCCTGTATGTCTGCAATGACACTATCTGTTTCGTCGGGCAGGGCGTTCAGCAGGGTCGAAGAAACTTCAGCCAGGCGCGTCTGAAAACGGGCTTGTCGCGCCAGTGCTTCTTCGGCCATCACTCGCTCCGTCACATCGCGGCCGACGCTCTGCATCTCGATCAACTTTCCGTCTTCGTCGAAAATTCCCCTTTCCGTCCACTCGGTCCACAAGACTTCGCCGCCGGGTTTTTCCCACCTGTAGTTGTAGTTAAAGGTCGGGTTGCCCGGGGTCAATTTTTTCAGGTAGCGCTGGACTCCATCCCATTCGTCCTCCGTCATGCAGACGAGATCCGTGCTGCCTACCAGTTCATCGGCCGACATCCCGCGGTATTGACACATACGCTCGTTCACCCAGGTAATTTTCCCTTCGGGTGTCCAGCGGATAATCATGTCCGATTGATCCTGAACCACGGCGCGATAACGAGCCTCGCTGGCGAGCAGGCTTTGCCGGGCGCTGGCCGTCCAGTACGCATTCGCGATGATCTTTCCCAGCAATTCGATTTCGGTCCGGATCGATTTCGTCCATTGCCGTTCGCGAGATCCGGTCAGGGTCAGGCCGCCGATCAGGTCTGTGCCAATGGCTAGCGGCATCGCAGCGACAGACACGATATTTCTCGAACGGCACGCCCGGCGATCTGTTTCCGATGGAATTTGCGAAATTTTGTCAACGAAAGCGGGG
>JBFELT010000199.1:0-5560 GCA_041552015.1 Woeseiaceae bacterium | reverse complement strand
GTGATCTGCGGGCAGGTGCCGACAGCCGCCATCGGCACCGACGCATTTCAGGAGGCACCGGTCTCTGCCATTATGGGCGCCATCGCGAAGCATGTGTTCCTGGTAACCGACCCGGAACTGCTCGAGGACACCGTGCGCAGCGCCTTCGAACTGGCGCGGACCGGTCGGCCGGGACCGGTGGTTGTCGACATACCCAAGGATGTGCAGAACTGGGAGGGTGCTTTCAAGGGCGTTGGCGTATTGCCGCTGCATGGCTACCGCCGCCGGCTTGCCAAAGTCGAGGCCAACAGGCTTAGCGATGAAGCCTGCGAGCGTTTCTACCTGATGCTGTCACAGAGCAGTCGGCCGCTCATTTACGCGGGCGGTGGCGTTATCAATGCGAATGCGACCAAGGCGATGCGCCGACTGGCGAACGAGTATGGCATTCCGGTTACGACCACGCTGATGGCGCTGGGCGCGAGCGACACAACGCACCCGCTGGCCCTGCACATGCTCGGCATGCACGGTATTGCCTCGGCAAATTACGCCGTCGAGGATTGTGACTTCCTGATTGCCGCTGGCGCGCGTTTCGATGATCGCGTCGCGGGCAACCCGGCCCAGTTTGCTCCCAATGCCAAGAATATTGCGCATTTCGACGTCGATTTCGCCGAGATAGGCAAGGTCAAACGCGTCAACTGGCATCACGTCGGCATGCTCGAACGCGATCTCACTGACCTGCTCGCGTACGGCCGACGTATCCGATTCGAGAAATCGTTCGAGCCGTGGCATGAGGAGATCGCCGAACTCAAGCGCGAGTACGCGCTCAACTACGATCGTGATTCCGAGCTGATTCAACCCTATGCCGTGATCGAGGAAATCAACAAGCACTCGAAGGGCGAGGCGATAATTTCGACCGGCGTTGGCCAGCACCAGATGTGGGCTGCGCAGTACTTCGACTACCGTGAACCGCGTCTCTGGCTGACGTCCGGCAGCATGGGCACGATGGGTTTCGGTCTGCCGGCTGCAATCGGTGCGCAGTTCGCCCGCCCCGACCGAACGGTAATCGACGTCGACGGCGACGGCAGCATTCGCATGAACATCGGCGAACTCGAGACGGCAACGACTTACAAGCTGCCGATTAAGGTTATTGTGCTAAACAATTTTGGCGACGGCATGGTTCGGCAGTGGCAGAAACTCTATTTTGGCGGACGCATGTCGGCCAGTGACAAATCGTTGCACAACAAGAACTTCGTGAAGGCGGCTGAGGCCGACGGTTTCAAGTTTGCGAAACGCCTCGACAAGAAGGACGACCTGCCTGGAATTATCAGGGAATTCATGGAATTCGAGGGCCCGGCCTTTCTCGAAGTCATCATCGACCGGGATGCGGGCGTGTACCCGATGGTCGGTCCCGGCCTTAGCTACGACAGCATGATTACCGGGGATTACATCAAGAGTCGCGAAAAACGCGTCGACGACGCCCCCGGGCCGAGCGAGATGTTCTGAGAAGAACAGGCGTGCCGCGGGCCTCGTGTGGCACCCGGATAGGCGAGGAATTCGTACGGCAGGCGAAACTGGTGTGCTGTTTGCTAGGTAGTAGTGCGAATTGCGCCGGCGCCCACGGGCAAACTAAGCTCGCTTTCATCTGGAGGTGGGTTGTGTGACGACGCTGGCAGGTACAAATGCGCGTACGATCGTCGGCTATGTGATTACCCTGCTCGAGTATCCTCGCTGGGTCATTGAACGGGAAGTGGATTTCACCCACTGCCACCTGCAGGGCCAATACGATGCAAACGACCCCCGGTGTTCCTCCTGTGGCTTCGGCGACGCCTGCCGCTGGCTGAATGCCAGGCTCGGCGGACCATCGGCGGATGCCACGCTGGACGAAATGCTGACTGCACTCCGAACGGCGGTGGAATTTCTGCGCGAGACGACCCTGCAACAGGAGCAGCACCTCCGCGACTGCCAATGTGACACCTGCCAATGGCTGCGAGAGGCACTGGGTCTGCTTCGAGAGCATCGTCACAGGTCCTAGTGTCCTGTCCGCGGAAGGCTTGATACGCTCGGTCCCGAGAGTGCGCTATTATTAGGCACCGAGGACCCCGACGGTGAACGACGATGGGCGACCTTACTTTGACCGGCAGCTGCCTCTGCGGCGCCGTCAGTTACGAGATCACCGGCGACGCAGGCCGGTTCTGGCACTGCCATTGCCAGCGATGCCGCAAGGCAACGGGTACGGGACACGCGAGCAACATCATCATGAAACCCGATACCGTCAACTGGACCTCCGGCAATGATTACCTGAAGTACTACAAAGTGCCTGAGTCGAAACGCTTTGCAACCGTCTTTTGCAGTAGCTGCGGCAGTCTCATGCCGCGTGTCGCGCAGGACCTGAGTGTCGCCGTCATCCCGGCCGGTTCACTGGACAGGGACCCGGGCATACGCCCGCAGGGCCGTATTTACCAGGACTCCAGGGCCGCCTGGTCCTGCGATGACACAGCGCTGCCCTGTTACGAGACCTATCCCGGCGACCACTAGCCGGGCTGGCGGTCCGTCGGCGGTGATGCACGATTCCGGACGTCGGAAAAATGACACCTGGCTTTAAGGAGCCTGCCTAAGCATCGGATTCGCTGGAGTTTTCGCGAAGCCGAACAGTGGTATTATGTGAACTGGTGCATGGTAATCAGGCCGCCGATGGGCGAAATTAACAACAGGGTCAATCAACGGTCATCAAGCGATGCTGACGACGCCAAGGCGCGATAATCTGAACAAGATCGTGGTCCTCAACCCCAAGGGTGGTTGTGGCAAGTCGACGCTCGTCACCAACCTGGCTGCCCGCTACGCCCTGGATGGCCCCATCCCCGCAATTATGGACTTCGACCCTCAGGGTTCCTCCATGGCGTGGCTGGCGCGCCGTTCGCCGGAACTACGTCAGATCCACGGTATTGCCGCCTTCAAAAAGACCATGCAGGCAACGCGAAGTTGGCAACTGCGTATTCCCGGCGAAACGACAAATGTTCTCGTTGACTCTCCGGCAAGCGTGAATCACGACAGTCTCCGTGAGTTGACCCGGGATGCAACCAGCATCCTGGTACCGGTACTTCCCTCGTCCATGGATATTCACGCGGCCTCGCGTTGTATCGCGGACCTGCTGCTGGTCGCCAAGGTCGATCGTCGCGACCGCAAGCTGGCCGTTGTCGCCAACCGCACGCGCAAGCACACGAAGAGCTTCGGCCGACTAATGCGATTCCTTGACTCCCTCGGCATCCCTATTATTGCCGTGCTTCGCGACAGCCAGAGCTTTGTGCAGGCCGCTGAAAAAGGCATGGGCATTTGCGAGATGCAACCCTCACGCGTCAAGCAGGACCTCGAACAGATCGACAGGATCGTAAGCTGGCTGAACGCGTGGCCTGAGCGCCGCAGGGATTCGGTGACGATGTCTGCCTCGCATGCCCAGCCACTGTCTGTCCGCGGCGTATTGCGCCGCCCACAGTTTGGTTCAGCCTGATGCACCACGCTGAATCCGGGCGAACAGATCGCTGTCGACGTTGCCGCCGCTCAGCACCACAACGGTCGTCTTTCCCTTCGTTCTGAGCTTGCCGGCAAGCACGGCGGCGAGCGCGACGGCACCGCCCGGCTCGATGACGAGTTTCAGCTGCCTGAATGCGAATCGCATCGCCACGCCCACCTCCTCATCACTGACACTGAGCCCGTTGGCGAGCATTTGACGATTTATCTTCCAGGTCATTTTGCCCGGCATGGGCGACTGCAGGGCATCGCAGATGGAGCGCGCCGATTCCTCGACGCGCACGCGCTTTCCGAGTTCCAGGGAACGGGCAGTATCGTCGAATTCATCCGGCTCGACCGTGTGCACCGCGACGTCCGGGTACCGCGTTTTCAGTGCGATGGCGCTGCCGGCGGTGAGACCGCCGCCGCCGCAGCAGATCAGGACCTGGTCGAGCCGTAGACCGAATTCGACGCACTGCTCTGCGATTTCCAGGCCAACCGTTCCCTGGCCGGCGATGATGTGCTCATGATCGTAGGACGGCACGATTTCCGCATCGCGCTTTGCGGCGATGGCACGCGCAATCGCCTCACGATCCCCGGTGTAACGATCGTAGGTAACGACCTCCCCGCCCAGCTTCCGGGTATTTTCGAGCTTGGCTTTCGGTGCGTCATCGGGCATTACGATCGTGGTCTTTATGCCCAGAATTGCGCCTGCCGCCGCAACGCCCTGAGCATGGTTGCCGGAAGACCAGGCGACGGCACCGCGCGCCGCGCGGCGTTCGGGTAGCTGGCACAACAAGTTGTAGGCGCCGCGAATCTTGAACGATCCGGTGCGCTGCAGGCATTCGGGTTTCAGCAGGACGGTGCCGCCGGCGATTTGGTCCAGCTCGAAATTCCGCAGCAACGGCGTCCGTACGCTGATTCCCGTTAGCCGGGTGGCTGCGGATTCGATATCACGTATCCCGATCACCCGGACGAGTCTTCCCAGAGTCTGTCGACCTTGGCGGCACAGATAAAATCGTTGTCGGAAAGACCGTTGATGGCATGCGTCGTATAACTGACATCGCAGCTGCCGTAGTTGATTACCAGCTCCGGATGATGGCCTTCGCTAATCGCTATCCATGCGACCGCATTGGCAAATGCCAGGGTGCGGCTGTAGGCGGCGAATTTGAAATGACGTGAAATACGCAGACGATCCTCGCTCAGGAGCCAATCATCGTGCAGCGCCCGAAGCAATTCCTCTACCTGCTCCGGGCCCAGCGGCGGTACGCCTCCCTCACACGGTTTGCAGCGTTGCCGGGCAAGCTCTTCTGACATGGATGTTCCCTCCAATCCTGATACCGCGATTCGTCCATGCACCGTAACAACGAGACGCCTGCGGCGCCACAAAAAAAGGCCGACCCATCAGGGCCGGCCAGGCGGAGACTCGAGATGAGTCGCAGGGAATGTCAATCGGGGTTAGAGGCCAGTGATGGTGCGTCATCGATAAAGAGGGTGACGCTGACGCGACGCTCGAGGGCAAAGCTGTCCGCGTTGCCGTCCTGTGCCGGCGCTTCGCCATGTGCGGTGGCATTGATGCGATCCGCATCAACGCCGGCCTGCAGGAACAGCTCACGCACGAAATCAACGCGCTTTTGTGACAGCTCGTAGTTGTAATGCTCATCGCCGCGCTCGTCGGCGAAGCCGTCGAGCTGAATGCGGACATCAGGCATGGAGGACAGCGTTGCCGCCAGTGTTGCCAGGCGCGCGCCGGTGGTATCGAGCAGAGCGGACTCGTCGGTCCTGAATAACAGATCCATCGCGATTCCGGCCTGCAGCAGACCGAGCAATTCAGGCCGGGCCATGCCCTGCATTCGCTCGATCTCCCTGCCGAGCGTGTCGACATCGCTCGTAAGGGTCGCGACGGTATTCCGGGAGCTATCGAGTGATGCCGAAAGCGCGTGCAGCCGTTCGTTCTTCTGATGCATTGTGTCGCCCAGCTTGGCGCCAATCGCCGCGCCGACGATGAAGCCGACAGGACCGCCGGCCAGCGCGCCGACAATCGCCCCGGAACCGACGTCAATGGCCTCCTGACGCG
>JBFELT010000198.1:0-5569 GCA_041552015.1 Woeseiaceae bacterium | reverse complement strand
GGTAATCGTGGTTTCGTTGCCTTCGCCAAAGTTCGCGTCGCCGCCGCTGGCGTCGACAACGAAGGTCATCGCATTGACAGTCGAGACGTCGAGCTCACGGTCGAACAGGGCGACAATGGCGGTCGGTGCGGCGGTCAATACGGTGCCGGGGACCGGCGACAGTGACGTCACCCTTATCGGGTTCGCCGACGGGAGGCGGTCGTCGATGGCGCCGTCCGTGATCCACTGGCGGATCACGTCGATGGAGACCTGTTCGATCGGCGGCGCATTCAGCGGCATCTGCGCACCTACGGACGCCGTGCCCTCGAGTTTCCGGATCAGGTAACTGTTGTCGGGATCACCCGGCGCCACCCGCAGAATCGACGACACCTCTGAACTCGCAACGCCGACCAGCAATCCGTAGCTGTTGGCGTCGTCGAGCCGCAGACCCTGCGGTGCGCCGGCGCCAAGATGGCAGCCGGTCGTGGCGCAGCTCGGCACGAACACGTTCGCCTGGATTTCCGAGAAATTCGGGCCAAACGCGCCTGGCGGCAGCCGCGCAGGCAGACCGCTTCCGTCGCCGCCCGTGCAGGCGGTCAGGATGAGGCTAACTACTGAGAAAATAACGATATTCTGCATATTGTCACATTGCGTCGCGGTCGATCAGGGCGCACCATGGAGGGTGTCTGGATACGCACCGTGGGTACGATTGCCACGCTGAAAGGTTCAAGTGCTCCGAAAATGAACCTTTTGCCGTGTATTTCGACACTAACCAATACGGGCCGGCCCGGCCGGCGGTGCAAGGTGAGTACTGGTGCTTCGATGATGGTTGTCTACGCGGGCAAGCAAGGGAACGACGAGAACGCGGCAGAAGTGCGACTGCTGCGTCGCATCGCCGCAAGTGACGGCGACGCCTTCGAGTCCCTGTTCGACAGTTATTATCCACGCCTGTTTGCGTTCCTGTTCCGCCTGACGCGCTCACACGGTGCCGCAGAAGAACTGGCGAACGATGTCCTGTTGACGCTCTGGAAGGATGCCGATCGATTTCGCGGCGAGTCGAAGGTTTCGACCTGGGTATTCGGCATCGCCTACCGGCAGGCACTCGCGCATCTTCGCAAACGAAAATTCAAGTGGGTACCGATTGCCGAACACGATATTACAGACGATGCGAGCGGCGCCCGCTTCGAACGCGAGGACTGGGTCCGGCGGGGCATTGAGGCGTTATCTCCGAAGCACCGGCTCACGGTAATACTCGTTTACTTTCTCGGCCTTTCGTGCGAGGAAACGGCTGCAGCAAGCGGCGTTCCGGTCAATACCGTCAAAACCCGCATGTATCACGCGCGTCAAAAAATGAAACGCCATCTTGTCGAGAGCGCGATTCCGCAAGACCAGCACAAGGACCAAGGCGATGACTGAAGCTCAAGAAAACTCGTGCCAGAATCCTCTGCGGCAGGACATTCCGTGGTACGTGAACGGCACCCTGTCGGAAACCGAGGCCGCGCTCCTGCAAGGGCATATTGATAGCTGCCCGGACTGTCGCGCTGACTTCGAGCTGCATTCGAGCATGCGCTCCGCGGTGCTCGGCCGCGAAGTGACGCCGATCATTCCGAAAACAAGCGCCGCCGACATCATCGGTATTGGACGAACAGGCGTCTCGCGGACGCGGGGAAACAGCCGGACTTCCTCCTTGGGACTTTCCGTTGCCGCAGGGCTTGCGATTATCGGCGTGGCGTTGCTTGCAGCATTGTTCGCCGGAAAAAACGCGAACGTAAATAACCAGCTGTTCGAAACAGCCACATCGGCGGGCTCGCCGGACGGCATTGACTACGTCCTGCAGGTGCAGTTCGAGGACGATGTTTCCGAACGGGAGCGCAGCCGGATTGCCGGACAGCTCGAGGGAGCCGTGCGCTGGGCTGTCAACGACCGTGGAATCTACGAAATACATGTGCAGCTCGACACGCCTTCGTTGGCCGTTCTGAAGCACTATGAGCAACACGTCGACGCGCTTCCGGGCGTACAATCGGCAGAGTTTACGGCGCTTCAGTTACCGATGAGGTGAACCGCTTGAAGATGCTCAGACTGATGCTCGCCCTGGGGGCCGTCCTGCTCGGGGATCTGGCGCTCGCGAGCGATGCGCCGGATCCAAAACGCGATATCCTGGTCACCTTCAGCAACGAAGGCGCGCGTGCTGCGAGCGCCGGACTCGGCGCCCCGTACCAGCGCCGAAAACGCTACTTCATGTCGCGCAGTGTGCGGCGCGATGCAAACGCTCTCGCCGAGCAATTCTCGCTCAAGGAAATAGAGCACTGGCCAATCCGGTCCCTGTCCGTTTACTGCTTCGTTTATCGGGTAGCGGACGGCGCCGATCGCAGTGCGATCATCGCAAGCCTGAAAGCGGACAGTCGCGTCGAATCGGCCCAGCCACTGCAAAGTTTCGAAACCGGTCTGAACGAGAGTGAGGCCTACGACGACACGTACGCGAACCTCCAGTATGGCCTGGATCTTCTTGGCATCGCGGCGGCACACCGAACGTCAAAGGGCGCCGGAATCAGAATTGCCATCATCGACAGTGATGCAGACGGGATGCACGAAGACCTGAAAGGGCGTATTCGCCGTGTCGGGATCTTCATAAATCGGGGCGAGTCGGCCGACCGTAATCATGGCACCGCCGTCGTCAGCGTCATCGGCGCGCATTCGAACAATGCCATCGGTATTGTCGGGGTCGCGCCGGAAGCATTGCTGGAGCTGTACGTGGCGTGCTGGAGCGGGGGTGAGGCGAGACCTGCCGTCTGTGACAGTTTTTCGCTGTCCAAAGCGCTCGACGCCATGCTCGAGAACCCGCCGGACGTGCTTAACCTGAGCCTGAACGGACCGTACGATCCGCTGCTCGAACGCCTGATCCGGACGGTCATCGAGGCCGGCGTCATTGTTGTTGCGGCGGGGCCGTCGCTTGACCGGGCGAACAGGGATTTTCCGTCTGCGATGGAGAACGTGGTCGGTGTAGGAACGACGCCGCTGCACGATTCCACCGAGCCAGTGTCGAACGCGACGCTGTTTGCGCCGGGCAATCGAATACTGGTGGCCGTGCCGACGGACCGCTACGACTTCCGTTCGGGCAGTTCGCTGGCGGCGGCTCACGTCAGCGGTGTCGTCGCGCTACTGCTGGCGGCGGCGCCAGGTCAATCGCCCGAGACCGTTCGCAGTATTCTGCAACGCTCCCAGGCGAACGCGATTGGCGCCATGATTTCCGTCAACGCATGCAATGCACTGAATATTGCCTTGTCCGGCGATCGCTGTCGCGCCGGCCGGCATAGCTCAGAACGGTATCTGGATCTTGAGAACGAGCCGGGTTTTCGCGCGCTCAGGCGTACTGATAATCGGGACCCACTTGTCGGTATCGTGGATCCGTAAGTCGACGTCAGCCCATTTGAAAGTAGCGGTAATGCCGAGTTGCCAGTAGAGGTAAGCGCTGCCTGTCAATTTCGAGGTATCGTAGCGGCCCGCACCGGCGCCAATCGACCAGGTACCGTTGAGTGGCCATTCGGCGAACACGTCGATGTTGGTCGACGATAGACCGCTGTGATAAAGGTCTGGCGAATACGAGTACTCGAGCCAAATCCGGTCATCGTAACTGCCGCCGACGGAGTACTCACGGTAGTCGTAATCGATACTGCCTGTTTGCCCAGGATAAGCATAGGCCACGGTGTTCGCCGTCAGCTGCCATGATTCGCCGAGGTCCAGAGCGTAGCCTACGTAATAATTGACTTCGCGATCCCTTTGCCGCCCCGCTCCATTGTCAATATCGGTTGTCGACCCCCAGGCGCCGACATAGATACCGTTCGCAAAACTCACCTCACCGCCCAGCTGCAGTGCCGGGTTCCCGTCGCTTTGCGTAACACCGCGCCTGACGTAATCGGTCGTCAACGCGACATAGCCACCGAGTTCGGCAGCCGGCGCGGCCTGAGCGAGGATCAGGGCTGTCACAAAGAGGCAGAGGCGAAGCATGGCTTATGGTTTCACAAGCCGGATTAGATCGCACGCGCCGCCCCAGCCGCGAATGCCGGGAATGCGGCCCCCGGCACCGGCATCGAAGCAATCACCCGATCGCCTGGCGGCGCGTTGCCGTGATCACACGAAAACTGCGCGATTCTACAAGTAACGCCGGATTCAGGCCCTGGCTCCTGATCCGCATCCACCGCTGGTCTCTTGCCCTGCGCCGGTGTGGCCCGTCAGGGCGCTGCAGTCGGCATGATCAGGGTGGCACTTTCCTTTTTCTTGCGTACAGTTCGCTCTACGATCGTACTGCCAGGAACGATGAATGGACAATATTATCTGGGCAGGCATTGTCCTTTGCCTGTGTCACTCCGCCATGTTCTCGGGGCTGAACCTCGCCTTTTTCAGCCTTAGCCGGCTGCGCCTCGAGGCCGAATCGGCAGCCGGGAACAAGGCGGCACAGAAGATCCTGGCGTTGCGCGAGGACTCCAATTTCCTGTTGACGACCATACTGTGGGGCAACGTCGGCATCAACGTGTTGCTGACCCTGTTGTCGAATTCCGTCATGGCGGGTGTCGCCGCCTTCGCCTTTTCGACCGTCGTCATCACGTTCGCGGGCGAGATCATGCCGCAGGCCTATTTCTCGCGGCGCGCAATGACGATGGCGTCGCTGCTGAGTCCGGTGCTGCGGTTCTACCAGTACGTGCTTTACCCGGTGGCGAAGCCGAGCGCGTGGATGCTGGACAAGTGGCTCGGGGCAGAGCGCGTGGTCTACCTGCAGGAGCAGCAGCTCAAGGGCGTGATCGAGCAGCACATCGTGTCCGATCACGCCGAGATCGACTTTATCGAGGGCAGGGGAGCGCTTAACTTCCTCGATATCGACGACGTACCGATTCAGGACGAAGGCGAGGCCGTCGACCCGTCGAGCATTATTGCGCTGCCGGTGAAGGTCGACCTTCCCATCCTGCCGCAGGTCGAGTCACTGAACGACCCGTTCGTCCTGCACGTCAACGCCTCCGGCAGAAAGTGGACGATCATCACCGACAATGACGGCAAACCGCAGCTGCTGCTGGATGCCGATTCCTACCTGAGAGCCCTGATGACCGATCCGGCCGACGTCGATGCGTACGCGCACTGCCACCGGCCTATCGTGATTCGCGACCCGACTAGTCCGCTGGGTCACGTCATCCTTGCGCTGAAACAGGGTATGCAGGCCAAAAGCGATGCAGCCATCGAGAAAGACATCGTGTTGCTGTGGACCGACGAGCGCAAGCAGATCATCACCGGCGCGGACCTGCTCGGGCGCCTGCTGCGCGGCATCGAAGCGGGAGCGGTAGCGGCGACGTAACCCGCATCAGGCGTCCTGCTCCGCGGCGTCGCCACTCGTCGATAGCGACAGCCTGGCAATCTTGCGCATGTATGTGTTGATGCGCTGGTAGTGCTCGATGATATCCGTGCAAATCTGAAAGGATTCCATGCGTTTGGGTTCGTCGACGACCAGGCGCCTGGCGACGTGCGCCGTTGCCGCCTCGGCGAGTTCCTTGACTGCCGACTTGCTTTCGATCGCATCCAGGGCGGGTTCTCGCTCGCCCGTTTT
>JBFELT010000197.1:0-5581 GCA_041552015.1 Woeseiaceae bacterium | reverse complement strand
GACGTCGGTGATGCCGATGAAGCCCAGGGCATGTCTGAGGTAGGGCGTCGCGAAATCCACCGGGCTGCCGACAGGGACGCCGCCCGTTGCGACAACGACGTAAGCTTTCTTGCCTTCGAGCAGGCCCCGCGGACCGTCTTCCGTGTAGCGGAATGTCAGGCGCGCTCGCGCGACCGTATCGATCCACGCTTTCAGGGATGCCGGTATCGTGAAATTGTAGATCGGCGTGCTGATCACCAGCACGTCCGCGTTCTTCAGCTCCGCGACGAGCGAATCGGAAAACGCGAGTGCCTCGCGGTGCTTGCCGGTCCGCGCCTCGTCCGGCGTGAAGTTTGCCTCAACCCAGGCTTCGTCGACGAACGGTATGCCGGCCGCGACGTCGCGGCGCACAATCCGGACATTGCCATAGCGGTCGTCAGGGGCGTCAACCAGGTTGCGCGACAGCGCGCGGCTGGCCGATTCGGCGCCCCGGGCACTGGCACTCACCTCGAGTACCTTGAGTGGATTGCTTTTCATCGTTTTATCTCCTGCGGTCGAGTGCTTGCTTCAGAGGGATGTAGTCTGGTTGTTGACAAATAAGAGATAAACACTAATCTGGGAACTACATTGTTCTTCAAAAAGCAACAATATGGACAAATTCGAGGATTTACAGGCATTTGTGGCCGTCGTGGAGGCCGGGAGTTTCACGGCGGCGGCCGAGCGGCTGGATTCGGCCAAGTCGGCGGTCAGCCGAAGGATCTCTGCACTCGAGGAGCGGCTCGGCGTGCAGCTGTTGCGTCGCACGACGCGGGTGCTGAACCTGACCGAGACCGGGCGGAGCTTCTACGAGCACGCCGCGCGGATACTCTCGGACCTGGAGGAGGCCGAGGCCGCGGTGCAGCAGGAGCATGCGGAGCTGCGCGGCAAGATTCGCCTCGCTTTGCCGCTCTCGTTCGGCGTTCGTCACATGTGCAAGCCCATTGCCGCCTTCAGCCGGCTTCATCCGAAGGTGGAGTTCGACCTGAATCTCAACGACCGGCGTATCGACCTGATCGAAGAGGGTGTGGATCTCGCCTTGCGAATCGGCCGGCTGGAGGACTCGTCGCTGATCGCGCGGCGGCTGTTTGATGCCCGGGCGGTCGTCTGTGCCTCACCGCACTACCTCAGCGCCCATGGTGAACCGCAGTCACCGGCGGAGCTGCGGGAGCACGACTGCCTGGTCTACTCCAATCTTGCGGAACCGGATAAGTGGAGCTACGTCGACAAGGGCGGCGAGCCGCGAAGCGTCCACATCAGGCCCGTGCTTTCGGCCAGCAGCGGCGACTTCCTGAGCAACGCGGCGGCGCATGGCATGGGCCTCGTCATACAACCGACATTCATTGCCTCGGAGGCGATACGACGCGGTATGCTCGTGCCGGTATTGACCGACTATGACTGGCCGCTCTCACCCGCCTACGCCGTGTATCCGCCGACGCGACACCTGTCGTATCGTGTGCGTGCCCTCATCGATTTTCTCGCGGAGCGATTTTCCGGCGTGCCGCCATGGGATCGCGACTGCGAAGCGATTAGTTTGAAGCAGCACTCAGCGACTTGAATGCGGCCAGCGCTCGTTCACGCGATGCCTTGAGGTCGACCAGCGGCTCGGGGTAATTGTCGCCGAGGGTTACGCCGGCATCGTCGAGCACTTCGGCTGGCGCCTCCCAGGGATTGTGAATGAACTTGTCCGGCATCTGCGAAAGTTCGGGGATGAAGCGCCGCACATAGAGGCCCTCGGGATCGAACTTCTTCCCCTGCGTTACGGGATTGAAAATTCTGAAATAGGGCGCCGCATCGGCACCACAGCCGGCTACCCATTGCCAGCTCGCGCTGTTATTGGCGAGATCGGCGTCGACCAGGCAGTCCCAGAACCAGTCTTCACCGTGATGCCAGTGCAACAGCAGGTTCTTGACCAGGAAAGAACCGACGATCATGCGCACCCGGTTGTGCATGTAGCCGGTCTGCCAGAGTTCTCGCATGCCCGCATCGACGATCGGGTAGCCGGTACGACCCTGCTGCCAGCAGCGTAGCGCGGAATCATCGTCCCGCCACGGAAACTTGTCGAACTTGCGCTGCAGGTTGTTCGTGGGCAGCGTCGGCTCGTTGTATAACAGGTTGTTCGAGAATTCCCGCCACCCCAGTTCACTGAGAAAGCGATCGGCATCCGGAGTCGGCTGTTTTCCGGAAAAGCGGTCGAGCACGGCAAACCAGACCTGGTTCGGCGAAATCTCGCCGAAGTGCAGGTGTGGCGACAGCCGCGACACATGGCGCTTGTCCGGCCGATTCCGGCCTTCGTCGTAGTGTCCGAGGCCCTCGTCCAGGAAGCCCTGCAAGCGCTGAGCCGCGGCTGCTTCGCCCGGCGACCATTCGTCCTCAATGCCCCGATACCAGGTGATAGCCGGCATGAGATCGAGTGCGTCCAGCGATACCCCTGCATCGGCCTCGAACAGGGGCAACGTTTCGGGTGCCGGTAACGGCTGCCTCGGCGGGATACCGTTTTGCAGACAGCCCTTGCGGTAGAACGGCGTAAATACCCGGTACGGCGTGCCGTCGGGCTTGTTGGTATTCGATGGCTCGAACAGTACCGAGCCATTGGAACTCCTGACGGTAATGGAATCGGCCAACAGGGCTTCCTTGATTGCCGTATCGCGTGTTATCCGCCAGGGCTCATAGCAGCGGTTCCAGTACACCGAGTCGGCACCGACGCCGCGCAGCAGTTCCGGCAAGACAGTGCTGGCGTCTCCTTGCAGGAAAACCATCCGGCCTTGCAGCGACTGGTTCAGGCGGGTAAGGCTCTGGTGCAGCCAGTAGCGGCTTGCGGCGCCCATCTTCCATTCGCCTGCGTTCTCGTCGTCGAGAACGTAAACCGGCAGGATCGGTCGACCTTCTCGCGCGGCAGAGCACAGCGCGGGATTGTCGGTGAGACGCAAATCCTGCCGAAACCAGACGACTACGGGTGCCGAATCTGTCATTAAATCTTTTCTCGCTCGAAACGTCGGATAGACTAACTAGTATAAGAGTCGCCTTCGCTCGAAGACGTATTCATTTGTAACGAAGCCAATCGACAGGAGATCGGACAGGCATGCGAGTCGCAATCATAGGCGGGACCGGATTTGTCGGTGGTTATCTCACACGAGCGTTGCTCGAGGCCGGTCACGAGGTGTCATTGCTGGTGCGCCCTGGCAGCGAATCGAAGGTCAGCGAGGACGTCCGCACGACGGCCGGCGATCTGTCCTCTGAAGCGGCGCTGCGAGCGACCATGGAAGGCTGCTCTGCGGTCATCTACAACGTTGGAATCCTTAGAGAATTCCCGTCTCGCGGCATTACCTTCGAGGACTCGCAGTACCGGGGCCTGGTACGCACCGTGGAAGCGGCCAGGGCGGTGGGGATCAAGCGCCTGCTACTGATGAGCGCGAACGGCGTCAAGAAACCCGGGACGCGCTACCAGGAAACCAAGCGGCGCGCCGAGGAACACGCGTTTCAGAGTGGCATGGACGTTACCGTCATGCGCCCGTCGGTCATATTTGGCGACCCGCTGGGCAAGATGGAATTCGCCACGCAGCTTTTTCAGGACATGGTGAAGCCGCCGGTTCCGGCCGTGGGCTTTTTCTCGGGTCGAAATCCCGAGACCGGCGCTATCCTGATGTCGCCGGTGCACGTCGAGGACGTTGCCAGCGCGTTCGTCGCCGCTCTCGAGGACGACGAGACCATCGGCAAGACTTACGTACTCGGCGGACCGGAGGTCCTCAGCTGGAAAGAGATGTTGCGCCGCATCGGCAGCGCATGCGGTCGGCGCAAATGGATACTGCCAATGCCGACTTACTTTATGCGCCTTGCCGCGACCCTCCTGGACTGGTTGCCGTTCTTCCCGGTGACGCGCGCCCAGCTGACGATGCTGGAGGAGGGCAACACCGCAGATCCCGGGATGCTGAGACAGCTCATCGGCCGGGAGCCGCGCGGATTCACCGAGGAGACTCTTGCTTATCTAAAGAAGGCCTGAGCCGCAGATCCCACAGAAACCTGTTGTTACAAGCCTACACACTATTGACACCAATTCACTGACGCGGATCGCTAAAGTCCTTGCAGCTAGAAAACGACCTCCCCACCCAGCAGAAAGGACAAGAACCATGAAAACGATGAATATTCGCAGCATCAGCGTCGTCGCTGTCGCCTTCGTTTGCTTCCTCGGCGCTATAGCCAACGCCAGTCACCACGGCGCGATGAAATCCAAAGATATCGTCGAAACAGCCGCAGGTGCCGGTCAGTTCAACACGCTTGCTGCCGCACTCGACGCGGCAGGGCTGATTCCGACCCTCAAGGGAGACGGTCCGTTCACCGTCTTTGCTCCGACCGACGAGGCCTTTTCCAGGCTGCCAGAAGGAACGGTTGAAAATCTCCTGAGGCCCGAGAATCGCGATCAGCTGACCGCCATCCTCACCTATCATGTCGTCGCCGGCAAGGTGATGGCAGAGGACGTCGTCAAGCTCACTTCCGCGACCACGGTGAACGGTGCTGACGTTTCCATCAAGGTGCAGGACGGCGCTGTGCGTATCGACGACGCCAACGTCATCAAGACGGACATTGGCGCGAGCAATGGCGTAATTCACGTCATCGACAACGTCATCCTCCCCAACTAGACAAGCGGTCCCCGATGCGGCACAGGGACGTGCCGCCCTTTACCCTATGACCTCATTCACTTCATTTGCCGCGGGCATGAACGTCGCCGTTATCGGTGCCAGCGGCGGAATCGGTTCGGCTGTTCTTCAGCTCCTGTCCGAGGACGAGCAGGTCGGCCGCGTCCACGCCTTTTCGCGCAGCGGCGAGCTGCCGCAACTATCCAAAGTACGCGCCGGGCGAATCGATCTCGAGGACGAAGCGAGTATCGCGGCAGCGGCTGCAGTTTCCGCAGGCGACCTCCCTCTCGATCTCGTTTTCGTGGCCAGCGGCATGCTCTGGCAGGGCGAGCAGCTGCGACCGGAGAAGTCCTTACGCGAGATCACGCCCGAGGGCCTGGCGAAGCTGTTCGCCGTCAACGCCACGGGCCCGGCGCTCGCGGCGAAACATTTCCTGCCGAGCCTGCGCAAGGATTCGAAAACGGTGTTCGCGGCGCTTTCAGCCCGCGTCGGCAGCATCAACGACAACCGGCTCGGCGGCTGGTATTCCTATCGTGCCTCGAAGGCGGCGCTCAACATGCTGCTCAAGACGCTGTCAATAGAGCACGCGCGGCAGTGGCCGCAGTCCATCGTTGCCGGCCTGCATCCGGGCACGGTCGATACCGGCCTTTCAGAGCCTTTCACGTCGCGGACGCCCAGCAAGCAGCTGTTCTCGCCGGAGCAGTCCGCCAGCTACCTGCTGAAGGTCATCGAGGGGCTCGCCCCGGAAGACAGCGGTCATACCTTCGCCTGGGACGGCAGCCGCATCGAGTTCTGACAACGCCCGGCCTTGCAGCAGTGCGCTTTTCCCGACCGATCGGGCAATGACTACGCCCCGGGTGCGATGTTGCGGGGTCCATGCCGCCGAACTATAGTCTTCGCTACTGTCCAATGCTGAATGAACGACATTCGCT
>JBFELT010000196.1:0-5620 GCA_041552015.1 Woeseiaceae bacterium | reverse complement strand
CCTGGTCCCCGTCCTGCCTGCCGCGGACTATCAACTCTGGGTTCGCGGGTACGGTCTGCAGGATTCACCCAAGGTTGCGGCAACGCCGGGCACCATTGTCGATTTGGCCGCCGTCATCGCTCCGGACCCCACGATCGCCGCGCAGGTTTACCCGGCAGCATACTGGTACGCGATGATGGGCCTGCCGAGCGACGAAGAAGTCGCCGAATTGCCTGGCGGCCTGCCCTATTACCTGACCTGGGTTAAAAACATGGGCTGCGTCGGCTGTCACCAGATGGGTAACGAGGCCACACGAACGATTCCGACGGCACTTGCGGACATCAGGCCATCACAGGCTGCATGGGCCCGGCGAATTTCATCCGGACAGGCCGGCGACAACATGCTGCGTACGGCGTCTGAGCGCCTGAAGGGTTTGCCCATAAAATACATGGCTGACTGGACTGACCGGATCGCCGCCGGCGAGATACCCGCACACGTGCCGGACCGGCCGAGCGGAGCCGAGCGCAACGTCGTGGCAACGATTCGCGACTGGTCGAGCCCGCAGTATTACATGCACGACCTGTCGGGCACCGATCGCCGCAATCCGACCGTCAACGCCTACGGACCGCTGTACGGCGCACCCGAACTCAGCACCGACGAAATGCCGGTGCTCGACCCGGTGGCGAACGAGGCCAGCGTTTTCAATGTTCCGGTCCGCGACGAAGATACGCCGAGCGAGACAGACAGACCCGTGGTCGCGCCCTCCCCCTACTGGGGCGAGGAGCAAATCTGGGACAGCCGCTCGAACATTCACAACCCGATGCTCGACGCGGAAGGCCGTGTCTGGCTGACGGCGCGAATCCGCGCGGCGGCCAACCCGGATTTTTGCAGGGCGGGCTCCGAGCATCCATCCGCGATGCTGTATCCCAAGGACAGTTCGTCGCGACATCTCGCTTTGCTCGACCCTGCGACCGGTGAGTACTCGTTTGTCGATACCTGTTTCAGCACCCACCACCTGCAGTTCGCCTATGACGATCGCAATACGCTCTGGACCAGCGGCGGTCGCGACGTCGTCGGCTGGCTGGACACCACGACCTTCCTCGAGACCGGCGACGCCGCGGCCGCGCAAGGCTGGGCGCCGCTGATCCTCGATACCAACGGCAATGGCCGGCAGGACACCTGGACCGAACCGGACGAGGAACCGGATCCTGCGCTCGACCGTCGCGTTGTGAAGGGCTTTTACGCGGTGATGCCGGAACCACGCGGCGACGCGGTCTGGGGATCGAACGCATTTGGCTTTCCCGGCTCGATAACCCGCCTGTTGCCGGGTGACAACCCACCGCAGACGGCGCTCGCCGAAGTCTACAATCCACCGCTGCCGGGCTTCGCTGTCCGCGGTGCGGACATCGACAAGAACGGCGTTATCTGGGCGTCACTCGGGAGCGGGCACCTGGGCGAGTTTGACCGCCGCAAGTGCAAGGGGCCGCTGAACGGGCCCACGGCCACTGGCGATCACTGCCCGGAAGGCTGGACACTGCATGACCTGCCCGGGCCTGGCTTTGCCGACCTGCCGGACTTCAGCGTCGAGTCGAGCTATTACACGTGGGTCGACCAGCATGATTCACTGGGCCTTGGCGAGGACGTCCCGATCGCGACCGGCAACCTGTTCGACGGCGTGCACGCGCTGGTCGATAACCACTTCGTTACGTTGCGAATTCCGTATCCTTTGGGTTTCTACACCAAAGGCTTCGAGGGCCGCATAGACGATCCTGACGCCGGCTGGAAGGGCCGCGGCATCTGGGTTCCGGAGGGAGACCGCACACCGTGGCTGAAAGAAGGCGGCAAAGGCTCGAAACCCATCGTCGTGCACTTCCAGGTCAGGCCCGACCCGCTCGCAAAATAACGCGATCGGGAGGAGCCGGCGTTTCCGGGCCGGGGAGTGCCCGCTGCGCACGCAGCGGGCATGGCAAAATCAGCCCAACGCAGTCCGGTGTCGGCTAATCGCCGGTGCCGGCTACGATCTGTTCGAGACTGGCCTTATCGGCATCGCTGGGACGATGATTGAGGCTGATCAAAACGCCCGCCAGCGCGCGCAGGTCAGCGTCGGCGGAGTCATCCGCAGCAATCGAACTCAGCGTTTCCTTGTCGGCGTCGGTCAGGCGATGTTCTATATTCGACATCGCCGTCGCAACTGCGACTTCCGCCTCGCTGCTGTCACTGCTGCTGGCGATCGCCGCCAGCTTCTGCTTGTCCTCGTCACTGGGAACATGATTAAGGTTCAGAGTGATCTCTGCCATCGTGCTGACCGCTGCACTGTCGGCAAAAGCCTGGGTCGAGAAAACTAATATAACCGAGCAGGCTATACCGAAGATCGTAGCTATCGTTCGCATTTGAGGCGCCCTCTTGTTGTTGGATGGTTGTGGCATGCCGGAGTATATATCAAAGCTCGAAATTACAATGGCAGTTTCATGCCTGTAATTGGTTCGCCTCAATAGCGTCAACGCGTTGACATCACTGACGCCGTCAGTCGCCGTTCTCTGCCCGTGAGCCGTGGCTGCAAAACCCTGCTTCAGGAATCCCGATGCCCGCGCGCAGCGAGGCTAGGGCCGTGAATTCGCAGGGGACAGCGTGTAAAAAATCAGCCCCGCACCGATGACGCCGAGCGCGATGAACGCCTCGGCAGGTCGGTTTATCAGAACGAACGTCAGCGTCCAGCCCGTAAGCGCCAGGTAAATCAGGGGCGGAAGCGGGTACGCGAACGTTCGATAGGGGCGCGGCAGATCGGGCTGTCTCAGCCGCAACACGAAAATGCCCAGCACGGTGACAAAGCTGTTGAGCGCAAGTATGAAACCGGCAAATACGAGCACTGACTCGAAACTCGACGTCAGTATGAACAGTATTGCCAGTGACGACTGAAACAGTATGGCCGTTGCCGGAACCCCGTCGCTGTTCGTCCTGGCAAGTCTCCGCATGGACGGAAAGTCCTCGCCGATGACGAGCAGGACTCGGGGCCCCGCAATCGTCATGGCGCTGACCGTGGAGATCAAAAGCAGGCTCAGCACCAGGCCCGCAAACCGGCCGCCGGCATCGCCGAAGGCAGCGTCGGCGGCGATGTAACCAACCTCGATTTGCCCGGCCATCGCCTGCATGGGCGTCACGCGCAGGAATACAAAGTTCAGGGCCAGGTAAAGGAGCATCACCACCAGCGTTCCGGTGATCAGGATCCAGGGCAGGGTGCGCTGGGGGTTTTCCAGTTCGCCGCTGAGATAGGTTGCCGCGTTCCAGCCCGTGTAGGCGTAGCTGACATAGATCAGGGAGATTGCAAACGCGCCGCTGACAAGCAGCCGGCCGTCACCTTCGGAAGGAAGAAACCGAACCGGCTGGATCGTGTCGGCGAACAGGAGGGCTCCTGCGCAGAAAGCCAGGATGACCCCCACCTTCAGCACGGTGAAAATCACCTGCAGCCCGCCACTGTTACGCCGATTGCTGCCGTGGACCAGCGTGAGCACAATAATCAGGGCACAGGCGAGAATCTTCAGCAGCCACGGATTCGGCTCACCGAAAAAAGCCGACGCCCCGTAGGCCGCAAACGTCATGGCTGCCAGCGCGGTCGGCCCGGCGAAGCCAACCGTTGCCGACACCCAGCCGGACACAAATCCAACGGCCGGATGATAAATGCGCGTCAGGAAGTTGTACTCGCCGCCCGACCTGGGCATTGCGGCGCCGAGTTCGGCATACGTCATTGCGCCGCACAGCGCTATGAGCCCACCGACAGCCCACAGCATGAGCAGGACAAACCCGGAGCGGATTTCGAGCAGCTGAAAACCAAGGCTGGTAAAGACGCCCGTGCCGACCATGTTTGCAATGACGACGGCGGTAATGGTGTTGTAGCGGAATTTACTCATGGATCGATGCCAGCCGAAGCGAATGGATGCCGACTGGCACGCCGAGGCGATGCCTCCCGAGACGGTGCCGGCCAGAAATGGGCGCTGCAGAAAGTGGGGCCTGATCGTAACTGTCATCGCTCACTGTCAGTAGCGCTTGACGAATTCGAAAGTGCGGTCCGGTCGGTACTCATCCAGCCGGTCGATTGTCAGGCCCTCGGAGACCTCATGCGCGACCAGCTGTCCGACGATCGGCGCCAGTGATACCCCACTGTGCATGATCGCCAGGTAGACATCGCGCCGCGCGGGCGAGGCCCCCAGAACCGGGTGTCCGTCCAGTGGCAGCGGGCGCCAACCAATGAACACGTCATCGATCCCCAGGCCTGCAATGCCCGGAACAAAGCGCTTCGCCACAGCCAGCATTCGTTCCGCATGTTGCTCGGCGATAACCCTGGTCGGAAATTCGTTTGGACGCGCCGTGAGTCGCATCGAGTGAGCCTCGTTCTGCGGGGCGCCATCCTGTTCGCCAAAAACCAGTCGACCATCCCCGCGCTGGTGCATGTGAATCCCCGGAGCAACGATGATCCGATTCAGGAGCCGCGGTGTCGGTGCCGAAAAAGCAATTATTCCGGGGGCAGACCGCTGTGGAATATCGACGCCGGCAAACTGAATCCCGGCGCCTTGCTCGGCGCCGGTGGCGAGCACAAGCCTATCCGTCCTGATCGTACCCAGGCTTGTTTCGACAGCGGAAACCCTTCCGGAAACCGGCGACACGCCGGTCAATGCACACGGATACCTTATTTCTGCACCCATGGCTTCGGCAGCCGAGAGGAGAGCCCGTGTTGCCATCACCGGGTCCACGGCTCCATCATTCTCCGAAAATGCAACCTGCTGCACGTCGCCGAATTCGACGTTTGGCTCCAGCGCTGGCAGCTCCGCAGCACTCAACATGCGAGCGCGCTCCCCCCACTCGATCTGCTCCGCAATCTGCTCGACCAGCTTTTCCTGTTTTGCAGCGCTATCAAACCACTCAAGCGACCCGTTCCATCGAATCGGAATTTGCAATGATTGCTGCAAGACTTTCCAGTTGGCCAAACCATCCTGGTTGAGCGCGTGGTAGTGGCGCGGCTGTTTAGCCCAGGTAGCGTTTATCCACGCGAACGTGCCCCGACTCGCATGCGTCGCAGGGCCCTGTTTGTCGATTACGGTAACGGACGCGCCTGATTTTGCGAGGTGATACGCAATGGATGCGCCGATGATGCCCGCGCCCGCCACTACGACCCGCAGTCCCTTCGCGGCACTTTCGCGCCCGCTGCAACCTGCGAGAGACACTGCCGCAAGAAGCTTCAGTAGAGTCCTTCGATTCATGCTTTATCCCGAATCGTCGAGGCAGTGCATGCCGGCAAGCAACGTTCGCTGCGCACCGTTTGCGGCCTGTCCCCGCAATCTTAACGCGTTGGGCACGGTCGCAAAGATTGCGCCGTTGAGTTCCTTCGCAATCGCATCAGCCAACAACCGGCCGCACCTCAAGCTGATGTCCCGTTTACCGGATGATACGCAATCTGGTTGCCGGCAAAGCGCCACGGGCGGACCCGGCATCCTCTAACCGTCAAGGTCCTTGACCATCAGGACAGCGCGCCCATCGAAATGGATCAACGGGTGCGGGACAACCGGTTCGTGAGCCTTTTCAGAGTATCCACTGCGCTCATAGAGTCGTTTGGCGCCGGCGTTTTTCTCGAACACGATCAGGCTGAGTT
>JBFELT010000195.1:0-5655 GCA_041552015.1 Woeseiaceae bacterium | reverse complement strand
CCCGTCGAGGTGCAGGTTCAGCGCAGCTATGACGCCATCCTGCAGGACTGTAACGTTATTTTCGCCAGAGAACTGGGTGCCGACGATCCATCCGAAGTCATCGGCGGAAGATTGTCCGATCTTGACAGCTCGAAAGACACGGCCGCGCACACAAACTATTTTCGGAGCTTCGTTGAGAATGCCTACCGTCTCGATGGTTATAACTTCGACTACATCACCCCGGCCGGAGAGCGCCGACTGCTGCAAATAAACATGGTTGGTATTGTTCGCAGCGGCCTGCTGCATCGCATGTGGGCGGTTGAAACCAACCTGACCGTGCTGCGCCGTACCGAGGAGGCGCTGGCACAGCGACGCCTGTTTCACGACCTGGTTGCCAGTGTATCGTCGCGGTTGGTGACGGCGCCCGACGACAAAGCGGATCGCATCATCGAGGACTGCATGCGCTCCGTTTGCGAATTCGCCGCGGCGGACCGTTCGACCATGTTCTGGCTGGACGCCGAGGCGAAATCGGCGAGAGTCGAATACACCTGGAGCCAGGACGGCAAGCCGTTTGGGCCGGTGTCGATAGATCGTTTTCCAACAATTGCCGCAGAACTCAGGGCGGGCCGGCCAGTGCGTATCGACGATGTCACGAGCAAGGCCGACAGGTTTGAATCCGACAAGGAAAACCTGCAGCGATTCGACCTGAAGTCGTTCCTGGCGCTGCCGCTCGTGGTCGCGGGCGAAACGGTCGGCGGCATGACCTGCGGCCGGCTGAACAAGCAGAGCAACTGGACGGATCGGGCGGTACAGGATCTGACCGTTCTTGCCGAACTGTTTGCCAACTTTGTACTGCGATTGAAGTCACGTCGTGAACTGGACAGCGCGCTGCAGCAATTGAAGGAAGCAAAAGAACGGCTCGAAGCAGAAAACGTCTACCTGCGACACGAGATCGAGCTGACGCATGGATTCGACGAAATCGTCGGTCGCAGCGATGCAGTACTGCGCAGCCTGCAACTTGTCGAACAGGTAGCACCGACCAGGACGCCTGTGCTGATAATGGGCGAGACGGGTACCGGCAAAGAGCTGATCGCGCGTGCCATTCATGAACTCAGCGACCGTTGCGACCGACCGCTTGTCAAGGTCAACTGCGCAGCGCTGCCAGCGAATCTCATCGAAAGCGAGTTGTTTGGTCACGAGAAAGGCGCGTTTACCGGCGCGACGGGTGCGAAGCGAGGACGTTTCGATCTCGCGGATGGCAGCACCCTGTTCCTGGACGAGATCGGAGAGATCCCGATCGAACTGCAGGCAAAGTTGCTGCGGGTCCTGCAAGAGGGCGAGTTCGATCGCCTGGGGGGGAACCAGACGATCAAGGTCGACGTGCGCCTGATTGCCGCGACCAATCGCGATCTCGCCGAGGCCGCACAGGATGGAGAATTCCGCTCCGACCTTTACTACCGCATCAACACCTTTCCAATCACCCTGCCGCCGCTGAGGGACCGCGGCGACGACATTGAACTGCTGGTGCAGCACTTTATCCGCATACACGCGCCGCGACTTGGTCGGGAGGTCAACGAAATATCGGCCAGTATGATGAAGCAGTTGCGGCGCTACAGTTGGCCGGGGAACGTGCGGGAACTGGAAGGCGTTGTGCAACGAGCGTTGATTTCCTCGAGCGGCCCGGTTCTGGATCTCGCTGCGCCGCTGGCGGCCGGCCAGGGCGAAGATGCAGGTTTACTTGCGCCCGTCTCGGATCTCAAACTCATTGAGCGCGAACATATCGTCGCTGTTCTCGAGGACGCGAAGTGGAAGATCTCCGGCAGTTCAGGGGCGGCCGCAAGACTTGGCATACCGCCGAGCACATTGCGCTCAAAAATGAAGAAACTCGCGATCATGCGACCGGGCTAGACCTGTGACGGCGTAAGCGTCGAAAAAGCCGCCAGTGTCGGCGCGCAAAGTATGCCCGTTCAGCCGCAGCCGAAGCAGCGTTCCGCGTATTCGGCTAAATCGTTGAGACATCGATCGTCGCGACGCGCGCCGGGCCCGTGTCTTTTTGCCGTCTCCCGACTGTGAGCCGTTTCACGACAGAAGTGAGAGACCAATCACAGTTTGAAGACTCAGTCGTCCGATTTGATGCGATCGATGCGATTTTCCATAAGAGTACGCCCATGGCTCGCAATGACAGCGGGCAGGCGAAAGGCAACGCGCCAGTACGTTGCCTGGAAAGGAATGAACCTTGGATACGGCAAACACTGCGTTTGCGTCGGCGTTCGCATGGACGCGACGATTATTTCTCTTGTTCTTGTGCTGCGCATACAGCATCCCGGCAGGCGCCGTGGGTACGGCCGTAGGCACTGTTATCGAGAACACGGCCGTCGTCAACTACGACCTCGCCGGTGCCCCCCTTACGATACAGTCGAACACGACGACGCTGTCCGTCGCCGAGCGGATCAATGTGACGGTGACGTTGCAAAGCCCGCAGGTTCCTGTCGCGCCGGGTGACAGCGCGCGGGCCCTGCTGTTCACGGTAACGAATACCGGCAATGGCACGGAAGCATTCGCGCTTGCGATCGACAGCCTGATTGCCGGCGATGACTTCGACCCCACGCCGGCAGCCCCGGCGGCTATCTATTTCGACACCGATGGCAGCGGCGACTTCAACGCGGGCGACCAGCCTTATACGCCCGGCGCTGAACCGGACCTGCTCGCTGATCAGTCGATCAGCGTCTTCCTGGTCAACGATATTCCGGTCGGTCTCGCCAACGGCCTGACGGGCCGCAGCGAACTCACCGCGACCTCCACGACGGGTGTCGGCACCCCCGGCACCGTGTTTGCCAGCGCCGGCGACGGTGGCGTAAACGCGGTTATCGGCTCGACAGGCGGCGAAGCACAGGACACGGGCGAGTACCTGGTCTCCGACGTGCAGGTGAGCGCGGTCAAGTCACAGATTATCGACGACCCGTTTGGCGGCAACGAGCCCATTCCCGGTGCGACGCTGACCTACAGCATCGTGGTGACAGTCGAAACCGCCGGCACGGCAACGGCGAGCACGGTGGTCGACGCGATTCCGCCCTTTACCTCATACGTACCGAACAGCATCACGCTCAACGGTGCCGCGATTTCCGATTCGATCGACGCGGACCAGGGCGAATTCGACACCTCGGGGACCCCGTCCGTCGTCGTTCGGCTGGGCGACCTCACGCAGGCACAGGGACCACAGACCGTGGAATTCCAGGTTGTTATTGATTGACGATTTTCTTGAGCGATGTAGCAAGTGGAGCGAGGAGTAGTTATGAAAATTCTTATGAGCGTTATCTTGATCGCGCTGGCGACAACGGCGGCAGCACAGGGGCATCTTGACGTCCGCACGACGGTGCAGAAACAGGAAGTCTTCGTGAACGAAGAGGGCAAGTCGGAGACCCGACTGGTGCCTGCCGAAGTGGTGGTTCCGGGCGAGAACGTGATCTACACGATTACGTTTCGCAACGTCAGTGCCGAGCCGGCCGACAACGTCGTCATCACGAACCCCATTGCCGAAAACCTGATGTACGTCGACGGTTCGGCGTTCGGGCCCGGAATGGAGATTCTGTTCTCGGTGGACGGCGGCAAGACGTTCGCGACAGCGGGCGAACTGAACGTTGTCGAAGATGGCGAGGTCCGCAAGGCCCAGGCTGGCGACTTCACGCACGTGCGATGGGTGATGCAGAACGACCTGGCGGCGGGCGCACAGGGAACGGCGCGTTTCGCCGCGATCCTGGAATAGACGATTTCTTGAAAAGGTGCCGGGCTGGTTCCGGCGTCTCGAAAAAGGGAAGGCGGATCGCAGGTTCCGTGTTTTCCGCCAATGCTACCTGCCCGGCGGATCGCCGGTTCTTTTGAATGGTAAGGAGTACCGTGATGAGATTTTTTGGGAATAGAACTGGCCTGGCACTGAAGCTTGGTGCCTTGGTGGCCACACTGCTGCTGGGCCAGCAGGCGCTGGCGGCAGGAACTCGCGCCGGCACGCCGATCGCCAATACGGCGAGCGTCGACTACTTCGTCAATGGCGTCGACCAGGAGGACATCACGGCCAGCGTGACCTTCCTTGTCGACCGGCGTGTGAGCTTTACGCTGGCACCGATCTCGACACCGGATCTGGAGCCGGTGTCACCGGGCCAGGACGATGCATTGGTCGATTTCCTGTTAACCAACACCAGCAACTCCGACCTCGACTTCCTGATCGCGCTCGCCCAGGTTTCTACGGGAACCGATGTTGACAGCTCGGGTGCGGACAATGCAGACATGGACAACATCGAGTGGGCCGTCGTGACGGCTACAGATACTGTACCTCTGCAGGGTGGCGCACAGATTGCCGATGAGCTGGCCGCAGACGCGTCGGTGAGGATTCGTGTCTGGGGCGATGCCGCGGTGACCCTGACCGACAACCAGATCGCAGGTGTCGAACTCACGGCAACCGCCAAGGAAGCGGGCGCCCCCGGTATCGGCGCAGACCTGATCTATGGCGCCGGCAACGACGACGGCACGATCGACAACGTAGATCCGGACGACGCCGATGGCGTACGTATCTCCATCGATGGTTTCGAAGTTGAATCGGCGGACCTGACCGTAGCCAAGGCCTACACCATTATCGACGACGGCTTCGGCGGCACCGACAATCCCCTGCCGGGTGCAACCGTTGAGTACACGATTACTATCACCAATGGCAGCGCCGACATTCCGGCGGATACCGTCGTCATCACCGATACGCTGGCAGCGGACCTGGCCTTTCTTGCCAATCAGTTTGCCGGCGCCGATATGACGCTCAATGGCGCGGGTTGTACAGAAGATGCGCCGCCGACCGACAGCGACGGTTGCGAGCGCACGGGCCAGGACCTGACCTTTAACGTTGCGTCCATCGCCGGAGGCGCCTCGCTCGTTATCGTCTACCGGGCGACGATCAACGACCCGGCGTTAACGCCGCCGTAAGGGCCGATAGCGAAGCATCACGGTGTTTACAGGACCACACTTGCTGACAGGACGTCAGGTCACCCGTACGGGTGACCAGCGTCCGGTCACACACGGAAACGAGCCGCCTGGGTGGTGTCCGTGTGACGGTGTGGACGCCAAGCCTCGGGGGGAGCAACAGCTTCCCCCGAGGCACGTCTGGGCATCGCTCAACGTCGTGCTGCGGTCCTTCAGCCTGGCTATTTCGGCGTGTCTTCTGCTGGCCGGATCGGTCTTTGCGGCGCCGCCCGGCGCGGTAATTACGAACCGGGCGTCGGTGGACTACCTGAATCTCGGCGGTCAGCCGACGACCGTGCTCAGCAACGAGGTGTCGGTCGTAACCGCTGTCGTCCGCAGCCCCTCCAGCGTGGATTTCACGCGAGTCGTCACCAGCGGCAGCGGGACCTTTCAGGAAACCGTCGGTCCCTCTGCCTGCCTGCAGGGCGGGGTCCCGCAGACGCTGGCGGACCCGACCCTGCTGGGTGGCTCCACTATCGACCCGACGCTTGCGCAGGAAGTGAGTTCCACGTCGGCGTATAACATCGGCGAGGTGGCCTTCATCCGGCTGGTCGACAGTGACCAGAACCTGGACTACCAGGTCATCGACTCCGCTACCGTCCTCGTCAGTAGCGCCGCCAGCGGCGATTCCGAAACCATCCGGCTCAGCGAGACCGGACCGGACACCGGCGTATT
>JBFELT010000194.1:0-5675 GCA_041552015.1 Woeseiaceae bacterium | reverse complement strand
TGTTCGGATCACCGCAAGGCCTCGTGCTGGATGGCAGCGGGCGATTTCTTTACGTCGCCGATTACACCGGTGGACTGTATCGGCTGACGCTGGCGACCGCAGAAATCGTCAAGGTCGCGATTCAGGCGAACGTCACGGACTATGGAATAGACGGCCTCTACTGTCACGGCGACGAACTCATTGCGATACAAAACGGTATTCAGCCGAATCGCGTGGTCGCGCTGCGGCTCGACGACGACGGTCTTTCGATTACCGCGGCACGAACGATAGCCGCCAATCTCGAGGAGTTCGACGAGCCCACGCTCGGCGTCGTTGCGGGTGGCGATTTCTACTTCGTGGCCAACAGCCACTGGAACCGCTTCGATGCGGAGAACCGTTTGCCGGAAGGGCTCTCCGGTCCGATCATCCTGCGCGTTTCGCTATTACGGGATCCGTAGTCCGGATACGCTTCAGTCGCTAACGGTGAAGCCGACGATCAACGGCAGATGGTCGGAGCCAAAATGCCCGCCGCGCCTCGTCTCGACGACGCGAATCTCGTCGGACACCAGGATGTGATCGATGGGAATCATCGCGAATGGCATGAATGTCGGCCAGGTCGGCAGAATGCCCCTGCCGCGACGGACGCTGCTGAGACCGGTGGTCTTTTCCAGTTCGCGGTAGGCTGGACTCCACATGCTGGAATTGAAATCACCGGCCAGGATGAGCGCGCCGTGCACGGCTTTCGCGATCCCGGCAACGCTTCTCAGTTGTTCGTTGCGCGCCTCGAAACCGGATCGCGTCAGTGGCGCCATGGCGTGCGTGTTGACCAGTGTCAGGGCCTGGCCATTGACGATGAGGGTCGCAACGAGGGTCGGATACCGCAGCGGAGGGCTGTCCACGTGGTGGACTGATTCGAACGGCAGCCGGGAAAATATTGCGATGCCGAAGGCATCGAGCCTCGGTTCTGCGTAGCTGAACGGATAGTCGTCCTGAATCGACTGAAGCGCGGCAAGCCATTCGGGAGAGATCTCCTGAAGCAGGATCACATCCGGCCGTTCCGCCTCAATCAGGCCCGTGAGTCTTTCGTAGCGGTCATTCCCTGCGAATACGTTCGCGCTCATAAGCGTAATGGCGTCCGAGGCATCGGCCGGGGTTTCTCCCAGGTACCACGGAACGACATAGCTTGCATTAACCGCGGCGGCAACGAACAGCAGGACGCCATATCGCGCCTGCCGCAATGCTGCAAACACGATCAACAACAACAGGGAAACGCCCAGGTATTGCAGCCTGAAATGCGAGAAAAGCGCAATGAGGCGATGCGCCGAGTCGAAAATCGTGACGAAAGAGAATGCGACAGTGACGATCGCGGCGGCCTGTAGCAGGCCGACGAGGCTCAGGCGCTTGCCGCGCACGCCGGGCAATCGCTGCGTTTTCGTACCGCGAGATGATGAAACTCGGTTTCAGCGGCATCGTAGAGCCGCAGCACGGGTGCCGCGGTGCCGATTCCGGCCAGGAACTTCAGCGCCTCGGCCGCCATCATCGTGCCGATGACGCCCGGTACCGGCGCGAGCACGCCGTTGCCCGCGCAGTTACCGAGCGATTCGTCCGCCTCGACATACAGGCAGCGGTAACAGGGCGATTCCGTGTAGTCGGGCCCGAACACGGCGAGCTGACCTTCGAATCGTATGGCCGAACCGGTAATCAGGCGCCGACCGGCGGCGACGCAGGCATCGTTGACCTGGAAGCGGGTGCTGAAATTGTCACTGCCATCCAGGACAACATCGGTCTGTGCAACCGCTTCGGCCAGCGCCTCGGGCGTAAGCCGCAGCGGAATCGACACGATGTCGACACTCGGGTTCACCTTCCGCAACCTGGCGGCCGCCACGTCGGCCTTGAGTTCGCCGACATTGCCGGGCCCGTAGAGGACCTGGCGACCGAGGTTCGTCTCATCGACGCGATCGAAGTCGCAAAGCACCAGGCGTCCGATGCCGCTGGACGCGAGATACGTCGACGCGGCGCAGCCGATGCCACCAACACCGATCAGCAGCGCGCTGCCTTCGCCGATGCGACGTTGACCATCCTGGCCTACCTGCGGCAGGGCCAGGTGGCGCGCATCGCGGCTCAGGTTTTTTGCGGACATGCTGCTATGCGGAATCAGTCGTCGATCGTGACTTCGAGGATTGTGACGGCCTCGATCGGAACGTCGGAGTGACCAGCCCGATTGCCGGTTGGCACCTTCGCGATCTTGTCGACTACATCGAGTCCGTCGCTGACTTTGCCGAATACCGCGTAACCGAAATCGCGGTCGCCGTGGTTGAGAAAATCGTTGTCGCGCAGATTGATAAAGAACTGCGACGTAGCGCTGTCAACAACGCCGGTTCGAGCCATCGCCAGCGTGCCGCGCAGATTCGCTTCGCCGTTGTCGGCCTCGTTCTTGATGGGGGCACGCGTCGGCTTGCTGGCCATGCTTTCGTCCATGCCGCCGCCCTGGATCATGAAATTCGGAATGACGCGATGGAAGATCGTGTCGTTAAAATGGCCGTCGCTGACGTACTGCCGAAAATTCTCGCAGGAAATGGGCGCTTTCTCGTCGAACAGTTCAACGCTGATATCGCCGTGATTGGTCTTGATCGTTATCATGATGTCTCGCAATGTTGAGTGAGCGCCGTTATTTACCACCCCAGCGTGCTGCTGTCACGCGCGGGTGGCCCGAGAAATCCTTGTGGTTGCGGATGTCCGCCCATCCCTGTGCCGCCAGCAGCGCCGCGACATCGGCTGCCTGCCCGGCGCCGTGTTCGATCAGAAGGGCGCCGTCATGCTCGATAATGTCCACGCAGTCGGCGGCCAGCGCGCGAATAGCATCGAGCCCGTCTTCTCCGGAAACCAGCGCATCCACGGGTTCGAAGCGCAGCGCGGCGAGTGCCTGGTCCTTTGCGCACACGTATGGCGGGTTGGACACGATCACGTTGAAGCTACGGTCACGCACGGGTTCGGTCCAGCTGCCGTGTTCGAAGCTGACGTTGCCCATAGACAGGTGGCGAGCGTTCTCCCGGGCCACGGCCAACGCCGCTTCGCTGATGTCCACCGCCGTTACCTCGCAAAGCAGGCGTTCGCCGGCGAGTGCCACGGCAATGGCGCCGCTTCCGGTGCCCAGGTCGAGAATTTGCCATGCCGCCTTGCGCGGAATCTCCCGCAGCGCGAGCTCCACCAGCAGCTCGGTCTCGGGTCGCGGTACCAGCGTCGCGGCATTGACGAGCAGCTCGTGCGACCAGAACTCCCTGATACCCGTGATATAGGCCATGGGTTCGCCGCCGAGCCGCCGTTGCAATAGCGCATCGAAGCGATCGACCGCTGCATCGTCCAGCACATCCTCGGGATGGGCGAAAAGATAGCTGCGCGGCACATCGATGCTGCGGCTCAACAGTAGCTCGGCATCCAGTCGCGGCGATTCGCTGACCGGCTCCAGCCGCGCGATGGCGTCGCTGAGCAGCGAGTCGATTCGGTGGCTGTCTTCGTGGCTCATTTGCTCCAGACGATCCCTAATGTTGACGGGTTGTACCGCAAATCCCCTGCTGCGGCGTTGCAGACCTTGCGAGTATCGACATACGCGCGGCGATCTGCGCCTTGCATCAGGGGATTTGAGGCGCCACGTGGGCGACGACACTTGTGCAGAGTCTCCCTAGTGCTGGTCCGGTGCTATCGCGTACACTCGCGGCTGCTTTCCAATGTAACTGATGCGTCCATGAACGTGTATTCCAATATTCTCGACATGGTGGGAAAGACGCCCATGCTCGAGGTCACCCATATCGATACCGGGCCCTGTCGCCTTTTCCTCAAGCTAGAGCTGATGAATCCGGGCGGCTCGATCAAGGATCGCATCGGCATCTCGATGATCGACGAGGCCGAGAAGCGCGGCGACATCAAGCCCGGGGACACGATCGTCGAGGCAACCGCCGGCAATACCGGACTCGGGCTGGCGCTGGTGGCCGCGCAAAAAGGCTATCACCTGGTACTCGTCCTGCCCGACAAGATGAGCCAGGAGAAGATCTTCAACCTGCGCGCGATGGGCGCCGAAGTGGTGCTGACGCGTTCGGACGTCGGCCGCGGGCACCCGGAGTACTACCAGGATCTCGGCCGGCGCATTGCCGAGGAGCAGGGCGCGTATTTTATCAATCAGTTTGGCAATCCGGACAACCCGCTGGCCCACGAACGCACGACGGCGCCCGAGATCGTGCAGCAGATGGGCGGTGACCTCGATGCCATCGTGCTGGGCGTCGGCTCGAGCGGCACGGTCAGCGGTATCGGCAAGTACCTGGCGGAGCATGCACCGAACGTCGATCTGGTTCTCGCCGATCCGGTGGGCTCCGTGCTGACGAACTACATCAACGAGGGGGTACTCGGCGAAGGCGGCAGCTGGCTGGTCGAAGGCATTGGCGAGGACTTCATTCCGGATATTGCGAATTTCGACAAGGTCGCCAGGGCTTATGCGATCAGCGATGCCGAGTCGTTTGCCGCTGCCAGGGAGTTGTTGAGGAAAGAGGGCGTGCTGGCCGGGTCGTCATCGGGCACCTGCCTGTCCGCGGCACTGAAATACTGTCACGAACAGACTGAGCCGAAGACCGTCGTCACCTTCGCCTGCGACACGGGCAACAAGTATCTCTCCAAGCTCTTCAATGACTTCTGGATGGAAGACCAGGGATTTATCACGCGCGAACGCTTCGGCGACCTGCGCGATCTTGTCGGGCGTCCGCACGGCGAGCGCGCGACCATAACGGTTGGACCTACCGATGTGCTGACGACGGCACACAATCGACTTCGCAATGCGGGATTTTCGCAGCTTCCGGTGATGGATGAAGGGCATCTCGTCGGTGTCGTGACGGAGGATACGATCATCCAGTTCGTCTACGGAAAGCCCGAGCTGATGCATGCCAGGGTCGAAGATGCGATGGAGTCGGCGTTTATCAAGCTCGACAAGAAAGAGAGCATGAATAATCTGGTGGCAATGCTGCGTGTGCAGCCGTATGCGGCCGTCATGGATGGCGATGAGTTCTTCGGTCTGATTACCCGATCGGATGTGCTGAACTTCCTGCGCCGCGAAATGTAAGGACCTGAAGAATGACCGATACCAAGACGCTTGAGTTCGCGACGCGCGCCATACATGCCGGGCAGTCGCCCGACCCGTCCACCGGTGCGATCATGCAGCCGATCTATGCGACATCGACTTACGTGCAGTCGAGCCCCGGTGTGCATCAGGGCTACGAGTACTCGCGCACGCAGAATCCGACGCGCATGGCATATGAGCGCTGTGTCGCGAACCTGGAGTCAGGAACACACGGCTTCGCATTTGCTTCGGGAATGGCGGCGACCGCTACCATTCTCGAACTCATCGACAGCGGCCGGCACGTCATTGCGATGGATGATCTTTACGGCGGTACGCGAAGATTGTTCTCGGGTGTGCGCCGCCGCAGCGCCGGCCTGGAATTCAGCTATGTCGACCTGTCGGACATCGACCAGGTCGAGAGCGCCTTCAATGACAGTACGCGCATGGTATGGATCGAGACGCCAAGCAACCCGCTGTTGAAAATTGTCGACATTAAAGCGGTCGCCAGGATCGCGCGAGCAAAAGGCGCCCTCGTGATCGTCGACAACACCTTTGCCACGCCTTACCTGCAGAGGCCGCTGGAACTCGGCGCGGA
>JBFELT010000193.1:0-5775 GCA_041552015.1 Woeseiaceae bacterium | reverse complement strand
GAGGAATCGAAGCGCTGCTTGATGATCGGTTTCCGCCAGAGTCGCGAAGGATTCCACGCTGTGGACCTTGCGTCGCTCCAGCTCGAAATGCACTCGGGTCACGGCGGCTGCATCGGCCGCCGACAGGCCAGCCCGGCGCTCTGCCAGTTCGGCACTGCGCCGCAGCGCGTATTGCTCGAGCAACTTCATAATGGCAGGAACGTCTGTATCCGACAGGTTCGCCAGGTACCAGGCACTCACGGCACCAATGAACGCGGCACGCTTGAGCTTGGTGGGGTCGATGTTGGCCGCGAGGTCGAAATTCGTATGAATGTAGCGATCCGGCCAGTCGTGCAGATACAGACCGGGGATGCGCCAGGTGCCTTCGAAGAACACGTCGTGGTCGCTGCCCATATCCAGTCCTTCCATCTGGGCGAGCAGCGGCTCTTTGCCGCCCTCAAGCGCCGTCAGGTGAAACGCGACCTCTTCGCCATCGGCATGGCGCCGCGTCTGGTCGTTAACGAAACGGCCGATCTCATGGCCCAGGTCGCCAATAAAAGACGGAACGCTGTAGGGACCCCCGGAGATACGAAAAACCGCCTTGGTTTCCGGACCACCGCCGACCATGTCCATGTGGATATTCGCCTTGATACGAGACGGATCGTCATGCCCGGCGAGATACATGATGCTGCCTTCGATCTCCGCGGGCCACAGGAAACGAATTGTGCGCGATGGTCGCCGCAATTCGCCACTATTGATCAGGGTGATCAGGGTGCGCGCCGTCTCCAGTATGGACACGCAGCCGGACGCGTTGTCATTCGCGCCGGGACGGGGGTGATCGAGGTGACAGGTGAAATGGATGTCTTCGCCGGCCTTGTCAGTACCCTTGATTGCCGCCGTTGCGAACACGTATTTTCCACGCCGATGGCTGGCATCGACTTTCGCGTGGAACAGGATGTTCTCGCCTTCGCCGAGGCGTCGCTGCAATTCTCGCGCCTCGCCCAGCGAGATCATGAAGCCGAAGGACTTCGTCTTCGGAAAACTGTCCAGGTGTCCCCAGCGAACCAGCCGATCGTCCTGCTTCCACCACGCCGATTTTTGATTGGGTGCGTACGAGATGATGCCGGCCGCGCCGAGTTCACCGACGGCACGCTCGACAACGACCTCGGGTTGGCTCGACGTCAGGACCAACTTGCCTTCAAGGTCCTTGCCGTCGTAATCGGCTGCGGCAGTGCCGCTGCCGATATCCACCAGCGACGCAACAACATCGGCGGACAGGCTGTCCTGTGCCAGGCTCAGCGGAACTGAGTCCCAATCCCCGAGCTTTCGCACACGGCGCGTCTTGCCCTCTTCCCGATTCACCTCCCAGAGCTGGGCAAACCGAACGTCCCACACCGGTCGCGATTTTTGCGTGCCGAACAGGGTCTTGCCGTCGGCCGCATACTCGAGCGTAGCAACCTCATCCATGCCGTAGCGCTTTAGCTGCTCGAGTATGTGCCTCGTCGCCGTATCGAACTGGCTGCTCGCACACATACGGTGCTGCAGCGTGATCGTGTCGAGATTGCGTTTCGCGGCCTCGCCGGAGGTCTCCTCAGCGATGCTCGTCAATACGTCCTCCGGCATCAGCTCGCGAATGTCGGCCTGTGCAGTGCAGGAGACGAAAGGCAGCAGCGCTGCGAGTAGCCGGATGCATGTCATACTTCTGTTCCCCAAAGTCTCGCCGTATTGGCAAAATTCTTGCGCTTCGTCCGTACGACGCAAAAGCGATGCCCGGTCGGAGCTTCCATGACCGACCAGTTCTTGACGTCTCTTAGTCGTCTTGCGCCTAGCGCCTCGAGCCGCTCCACCTCGGCTTCGATGTCGTCCGTCTCGATATCCAGGTGTACCCGGCTCGGGTGATCGACACGCTGTACTTCGATGTGCAGACCATCGGACCCGGTGTCCAGGCCACGGTAGTCGTCCTCGTCGGGCCCCGTCAACGCAAGCGGCCCGTAGCCCAGCGCCCGCCCCCAGAACTCGGCAGCCTCATCCAGGTCGCCACCTTCGCAATCAATGATAAAACCGGCCAGCTGGCTACGATGCATCTCGAATTCTCCCGACAACCCGTGGTTTCGCAGTGTACAGCGCCACCATACCCGCGCGTTACCCCTCCCTTCAGTCGGTCTCAAGGGGCTGATTTCTTACGATTTCCTGGTATTCATTGGCCAAAACTCTTTGCCGCGCCTTCGTGTCGTTTTGTGCAGTCGGTCATATTCCATAATCTCCAGTCCCGGCATACTGGCGCGATGGAAGCCTTCACTGCTCAACTGGCGCTGTATATCGGCGCCGCCCTGCTGGTCGGCGCCGGCATCGGCTGGCTGATCCGGGGCGCCAGCAACAATCGCCTCATCGATTCCCTGAACGAAGACTGGCAGACAAAGCTGGATGAGATGATTCGGCATCGCGATCGGCTCATGGCAGAGACAGCGACGCTGCGATCCAACATCGAGGACCAGGAAGCGGTCGTTCGGCGGCATGAAATCGCCATCAAGCGGGGCCGCACCGCTCTCGAATCGGCGCATGAGAAAGAAAAACTCATGGCCAAGGACCTGTTCAATCTGCGCGCCGAGAGAGAGAGCTTCAAGACCAAGATGCTGACATTTCAGAACGCACTCGTGGCCATGAAGCAGCAGTCGACCGAATTGCAACAGGAATTCGTCAAGTCCAGCAATGTCTACAAGCGCGAACTCGCCAAGGCCTTCGAGAAACGAAAAGTGCTTGAAATGAAAGTTGAGGACTCGCGCCTCGAACGCGAGTCATTCAGCAATCTCCTGCAGGCGTCTCGCTCGGAGCACGAATCGGTCAACAAGATGCTCGACTCGGCGCGTAATCGTCTGGCGCAGCAGGACAAGCTCGAGCAGAGTGTCATATCGCTCGAGGCCGACAACGCGGAACTCAAGCACGATGCGATCCTGGCGCAGCAGGAGATCGAGACACTGCGGCGCGACGTGATGGAGCTGGACGAGCTAAAAGTCCAGAACCGGGAGCTGTCGCATTGCCTGAAATCGATGGAGAAGAGTCGCAGGCAGCACGAGGAGGACGCCAAGCGCTATCGCGAAGCGGCCGGCCAGTACGAGAAGCATTCGGAGACTTTGCGCATGCAGCTCGATGAAGTCGAAAAACACTTTTCGGACCTCGAAAAGCAGCAGCGGCAGGCGCTCAAAGAGGCCCGCGATGCCACCAGCGCGAAGACCATCAACGGCCACGCGCGGGATGAGAAAGAGGTCGACGATCTCAAGAAGATCGTTGGCATCGGCAAGGTCTTCGAGAACACCTTGAACGAACTCGGCATCTATAGTTTCAAGCAAATCGCACACTTCACCGTTGCCGATATCGCGCGTGTCAATGCCGAGATGAAAGAGTTCAAGGGCCGCATGGAACAGGACGACTGGATCGGTCAGGCCAAGGAACTCTACTACCAGAAATACGCCGACGCGGAAAACCGGGTGCCCGAAACCGAAGCACCGTCAGACTGATAGTCCCGCGACAGGGCCACGCCAGCTCGCGTGCGGATTCGAGGCGCCCGCAACAATACGAGCCTGGACTAGTCTTCGTCCTTCTCCAACGCGTCCATTCGATTGATCAGGTCGATACACTGCCTGGCCGCGTCGCCGACCTCGCCCGCATCGCCGCTGGCAATCTTCTGCAATACCCCACGCGCCCGTTTCAAGTCGATATCCGGCAGCAGTGTTAGGAGCGGCCCGTCGGCCTCCCCCGCCTCGGCCTTGTCCTCGATCAGGTCGAAGGAGCGCTGCCCGGCTTTGACGAGCGACATGCCGGCGAGCATGCGGTTTTGCTCATCGTCGCCGGACACGGCCTTGAGCAGCACTTCCGCCGCTCGCCGTGATCCGAACAGGCGCCACGACGTTCCCGCCGCGATCACCCTGATGGGGGAAACGGTGGAATTCGAATGGCGGCTAGATGACGTCCCAGAGCCCATGGTCATCCCAGTAAGCAGGTTCACGCGTCGAGCTGTGGTCGAACCACCCATGGCGATGTTCCTCGATCTTGAAATCCTTGCTGCGGAAACGCTGCGCGCCGCCGTCGAGCAGCACGACCAGGTCCAGCCGTACCCGAATATCGATGATGCGCTTCACCCGGGAAAAATCCGGAAACCACTTGCTGTGTACCGGCCATCCCATCAGTACGAGGCGATCGAATTGCACGCCCTTTTTCGTTGCAAGGTGCGCCACCGTGCCGCCGTGACTGTGCGCGAAGAAATCCGGGATGCTGAGTCCCTGGTCGGCGATCCACAGTTTCAATAATTCGGCGTCCGCCCGGCGCGCCTTGTCGGAATAGGCGCCGGTCCACTTGAAACTGCGATCATGCAGGTGAAGATCCGGACGCTTCTTTTTCAGCGTTTCATAGAAATCGCCGCCCGGCCGATACCAGCTTCCATTCGCGGCAAACGTGCCATGCGTGATGACGGCCGTGCTGGACTCTCGCCGGCGCTTTCTCGAGCTCGGTTGTTCAATGACCTTCTTGTCGGCAATCGACGCCATCGGCTCGATGTGACTGATGGCGGCGAGCGCCAGCCTCGAGACCAGCCGATCGCGGCTTTTCGCGGCGTCCTCGAGGGTCTTGCGTATTTTCGGGCGCAGCCGCGTCGTTTCCCTGGCACCAGCCGCGCCGGCAACGGCGACGAGCGGATGCGGGCTGGACATGGCGGCTTCAAACAAGGCGGCTGCCGCTTCGATGGACGGTCTTCGGTAAACCTCGCGAGCCACCCTGCTCATCTGTTGTTCGAGGGCCGGCTCGGCCTCCTGGCGAAGCTCCCGCTCGCTGACGCCCAGGTAATGGCAGGCCTCGGCCACCTTGACGTGATGGTCCGTTTTCAGTTTCCTGAGGTTGGGCAGCGGAAACTCCGGCAGCTTCTCCGCGGGCGGTTCATGGCCGAGTACGCCGCCGCGAACCGCCAGCAGGAACGCCGCCTGCGAGGCCGCAACGGACTCGGCCTCCGACGCCCTCCCCTCTGCGGCCGCAGCGCGCTTCGGCTTCTCGGGCATGACGGTGAAGGCGTCCCGCGGGTCAATCGGCGTGTAAGATCTGTAACTCATGCGCTGTCACTCCCTCCCGGCTGGACAACTGGACAATAAGCGATTCAGGCGCGGCCGAAGTACGTGTCGGCGCCGGTCAGGAACATCTGGATGGCAATCGCCACGAGGATCATGCCCATCAGGCGTTCGATGGCGACCAGCCCCCGCGATCCGAGTCGCTCGGCGACCTGGCTGCCGAACAGCACGATGACGGAGGTGGCCGCCCAGGCAACCGTGATCGCGGTCAACCATACCGCCCACCGATCCGGTTCGTCACTCATCATCAGCATCTCGACCGCGAGCACCGACGGGCCGGCAACGTAGGGAATTGCCAGCGGCACGATGAAGGGTTCGCCTTCCAGTTCCTCACCGGCATTTCGCGCACGATTCGGAAACACCATGCGCAGTGCGATCAGAAACAGGATGACGCCGCCGGCTATTGTCAGGGCCGGACCCGATATACCGAGCACGCGCAAGAGCGGCTGCCCGAAAAACAGGAACACCACCATGACCACGTAGGCGATGAGCAGCTCCCGGACGATGACGCGCCGGCGCCGCGACGGGTCGACCTGCTTCATCGCGGTAACGAAGAAGGGCACGTTGCCGAACGGGTCGATGACGAGAAAGAGCAGAACGATCGCGGATGCCAGTGTCATTGCGGTGCTCGACGTGAGAGTCAGGTGACTTCATTGTGGCGTGTCGGCCCGAAGTCGCCACGGTT
>JBFELT010000192.1:0-5832 GCA_041552015.1 Woeseiaceae bacterium | reverse complement strand
ATCCAGCACCTGGATCGCCAGGCGAAGACCGCGGAGCGATACAGTCGTTACAAGAGTGAGGAGCGCAGGACGGCGGCGGAGGTGCTTGCATTGCGCACGCAGGAGATCGACCAGCGTGCCGCCGCGGCTAACGCACACTTGTCCGAGCAGAAGACGCGCCGAGAAGAAGTCATCGCGAAGCAGCGAAGCATTGAGGCCGCGATCGAAGACGCGCGAGTCCTGCAGAGTGAGCGCATGGATGAATTCAACGCCGTGCAGGGTCGCTACTACAAGGTAGGTTCGGACATAGCCCGACTGGAGCAGTCGATAGAGCATGCGCGCGAGTTGCGCGAGCGCCAGGAGGCGGACCTCGAGCAAGCCGTTGTCGGAGCCAGGGAAATAGCGGCTCACATCGACCAGGACCAGAACGAGATTGAGCAACTGGAGCTCTCACTGAGTGAGCTGATTCCGGGGCTGGAGCAGGCGCGACAAAGCGAGCGCGCATCGTCGGCATCGCTGCAGCGCGCGGAAGCCGCCCTGGCTGAATGGCAGACACAATGGGACGCGCACGCGTTGCGCTACAACGCGGCGCTGCAACAGCAGAACGTCGAAAATACGCGGGCTGAACAGATTGAGTCGCGATTGCAGAGTTTTTCCGAGCGGCAAAAGAAGCTCGTCGATGCGCAGTCCGTGGCGAGCCTGGAAGATCTGAAGGCTCAGTACGAAGATCTCGCGGCGCAGGAACTCCGGAAGCGGCAGGCTCGCGAGGAGTTTGAACGACACCTGGTCGACATCGCCGAAAAAATTCGCAAACTCCGCGAGCAGGATGAGACGTTAACGCGCCTGGTCGAAGAGCGGCGCATGACATTGCATGAGTCACAGGGCAAGTTCGCGTCGCTTGAAGCACTGCAGGATGCCGCACTGGGATCCGGCGATGACGGCACCAAGCGCTGGCTTGCGGGCGCAGGGCTCGATAGCAACCGGCGGGTCGCCCAGACGCTGGATGTGCAGAGCGGTTGGGACAGGGCCGTGGAAACCGTGCTTGGCGATTATTTGCAGGCGATTTGCGTTGCCGATATTACGCCGGTTGCGGAGTCCATCATGGACTTGCGCAGCGGCAGCCTGACCGTTTTCCGTGAGCAATCGAGGGGCGAGGGCTTATCCGAGGCCCCCTCAAATACGCTGGCCAGCAAGGTGACAGGTGCACCGGCGGCAGTCATGCAACTTCTCGCCGGGGTGCGCATTGCGTCGTCTCTGAGCGAAGCGCTGGCGACTCGGGAGTCGCTCGACGCCAACGGCTCTGTCATTACCGAGGATGGCATCTGGCTGGGGCGGGACTGGCTGCGGGTCGCGAGAACCAAGGACGGCAAAGCCGGGGTATTGGCTCGCGAGCATGAAATGCGTCGCATGAAATCGGACATTCGCGAGATGCAGGCGCGCTATGAAAGCACGCGCAAGCTTCAGCGCGACGGACGCGTCCGACTGACACAACTCGAGGAACGCCGCGAGACTCTGCAGCAGGATGCATCGGTGCTGCTCAATGAATACTCGGAACTGAAAGCGGCCCTGGAATCCGCCCGATTCAAGATGGATCAGGCGGCAGCCCGGGCGATCGCCCTCGCCGAGGAAGCCGGCGAGCTTGATAGCGAGAAGATCTCCGCTGAAGAGCAGCTGCGGGAATCGCGCCGAATACACACGCAGGCAATCGAGTCCCTGGATCAGCTGGAGGCTGAAAAGCGGAGCCTCGAGGCGCAGCGCGATGAATTGCGCTCTGAGTTGCAGCGGGTTCGAACGCAGGCCGAGGAAGATCGGCAGACCGTTCAGAACATCACGATTCAGTTCGAGAGCCGCAGGAACAGCAAGGAATCCGCCGCGCAAAACCTGTCTCGCATGCAGGCACAATTCAACCAGTTTCAGGGCCGGGAACGCGAAATACGCGAGCAGTTGCAGCAGAGCGTGGCGCCGCTTGCCGACAACAAGAAGCTGCTCGAGGAGCAGCTTGCAGCACGCCTAAAGGTTGAGGAAGAGCTTGCGGCAGCTCGCCAGGTCGTTGAGAAGATTGAAGCCCAGCTTCGGGAACTGGATCAGTCTCGCCTCCAGATCGAACAGTCAGTCGATGCCACCCGCACAAAAGTCAGCGAAGCAGAAATGGCGGTTCAGGAGCTGCGCGTTCGGCGCGAAGGATTTGCCGACCAGCTGTCGAAGACGGACTTCGAACTCGAGACCTTGTTGCAGGAGATGGATGAATCCGCGACGGTCGATGCCTGGGAGGAGAAGCTGGCGAAACTGCGCCTGCGAATAGACCGGCTCGGCCCGATCAACCTGGCGGCTATCGACGAGTTCAAGGAACAAACAGAGCGCAAGGAGTACCTGGATTCACAGCTTACGGACCTGAACGACGCGCTGCAGACGCTCGAGGGCGCAATTCGCAAGATTGACCGCGAGACACGCACGCGCTTCCGCGAAACCTTCAATAACGTGAACGATGGCTTCAAGCGGCTATTTCCGAAGCTCTTCGGTGGCGGGCATGCGTACCTGGAAATGACGGGCGACGATTTGTTGTCGGCCGGCGTTACCGTGATGGCTCGGCCTCCCGGTAAGCGCAACAGCACGATTCACCTGTTGTCCGGCGGCGAGAAGGCGCTGACCGCTGTGGCCATGGTCTTCGCAATTTTCGAGCTGAATCCGGCGCCATTTTGTATGCTTGACGAGGTCGACGCGCCGCTCGACGATGCCAACGTCGGACGTTTTTGCGAGATTGTCAAGGCGATGTCGGACACTGTGCAGTTTATCTTCATCACACATAACAAGGTCACAATGGAGCTGGCTCGACAGCTTTCCGGTGTCACCATGCAAGAGCCAGGTGTTTCAAGACTGGTGTCGGTAGACCTCGACGCAGCGGTGCAGATGGCGGCGAGCTAGCCGATCAGGCGAGTTTGAGAAATGGACGGACTGCGTTGGTTGCTGTTGTTCTTTGGAATGCTGGTAATCGCCGGTGTCTACCTCTATAGCCGTCGTGACAAGCAGCCCGTCGACAAGGATAGCGCTGACGCCCAACGCGTCGAGCCGACCTTGCAGATCGGCGAGCCCGTCCCGGAAGGGGAGCCTGTCGGTGATGACGCGGCCGACGAACAGGTGATCGACGCCGTTACTCCGGCTGCGGAGAGCGTGCCGCAGAAAATCGTCACCTTGCGCCTCGTAGCGCGCGAGACGAGCGCGTTCAAGGGAGACGACCTGATCCTGAGTCTTCGTGGCATCGGCTTGCGCCACGGCAAATTCGGCATTTTTCATCGTTACGATGGCAATGACGAGGCGCGAACAATATTCAGCGCTGCCAGCCTGGTCGAACCCGGCAGTTTCGACCTTGCGAATATCAAGGAACAGCAGATACCCGGCATCAGTTTGTTTCTGGTATTGCCCGGGCCGATCGATAGCGTCGAGGCTTTCGATCTCATGATGGCCGCCGCCCGCGCGCTGTCGCAAACACTCGGGGGCGAATTGCTCGATGAGACGGGAAGTACGCTTAGCATTCAGCGTGAGCGTTATCTGCGTGAAGAGATCATAAAGTACACCCACAGTATTATGGTTGCCTGATCTCGCCTGGCATCGGGTCATGACCGCGTCCCCTGAAATCAAGAAGAAGATCGAGTCTCTGCGCGAGGAGATTCGTTATCACAACTATCGCTATCACACGCTGGATGACATTGAGATTCCAGACGCTGAATACGATCGCCTGTTTCGCGAACTGCAAACGCTCGAACAGGAATACCCTGAACTGATTAGCCTGGACTCGCCGACGCAACGTGTAGGCGCCGAGCCGAGTGGTTCATTGAAGACGGTTCGACATCGTTTGCCGATGTTGTCGCTGGACAACGTATTTTCCGAAGAAGAGCTGCGCGAGTTCCATGCACGCGTAGCGGACAAACTCGAGTTTGAGGACGGCGCGCCAGACCTGCGGTACTCGGCCGAACCCAAATTGGACGGCGCCGCCGTCAGCCTCCTGTTTGAAGATGGTGTTTTCGTGCGTGCGGCCACTCGCGGCGATGGCACGACAGGCGAGGACATCACTCACAATGTCCGTACGATCGAGTCGGTGCCGTTGCGACTCATGGGTAAAGGGTTTCCGGACACGCTGGAGATTCGAGGTGAGGTCTTCATGCCGCGTGCGGGGTTCGAGGCCTATAACGAGAGGGCGAGGAAGGAGGGCGATAAGACCTTTGTCAATCCGCGCAACGCAGCCGCCGGCAGTCTGCGGCAACTGGATCCGAAGCTGACGGCGCAGCGGCCGCTCGATATGTACGTGTATTCGGTGGGCCTGGTGGAGGGCGGGGACTTGCCCGATTGCCACAGCGAGACGATGCAGACCTTGAGGGCGTGGGGGCTGAAGACCTGTCCCGAAAACCAGGTTGTCAAGGGAGTGGAGGGGTGCCTCGACTACTACAGGCACATCGAGGCGAAGCGCGATTCCCTCGCATATGACATTGACGGCGTGGTTTACAAGGTCGATAGCCTCGCGATGCAAAGAGAACTGGGCTTTGTATCCCGGGCGCCGCGCTGGGCGATTGCGCACAAGTTTCCCGCTCAGGAAGAGCTGACCCTGGTGGAAGGAGTCGAGTTTCAGGTCGGACGTACCGGCGCTCTAACACCGGTCGCGAGATTGGCTCCAGTATTCGTAGGCGGCGTCACGGTTAGCAACGCAACACTTCACAACATCGACGAGCTGCACAGGAAAGACGTACGTGTCGGTGACACTGTAATCGTCCGCAGGGCAGGAGACGTAATTCCCGAAGTCGTGAGCGTTGTCCTGACCAAACGGCCCGGGAAAACCAGGCGCATCCAATTACCAAAACTCTGTCCCGTTTGTAAGTCGCACGTCAGGCGCGAGGAAGGAGAAGCGGTTGCGAGGTGTACGGGCGGCCTGTTCTGCAAAGCACAGCGCGCGGAGGCCCTGAAGCATTTCGTTTCGCGAAAGGCAATGGATATTGATGGCCTCGGAGCCAAACTGATTGAACAGCTCGTTGCCGAGGACAGGCTTGCCGATCCGTCGGATCTGTTTCAGCTGGGTCGGGAGGAACTCAGCGCACGAGAGCGCATGGGCGATAAGTCGGCGGACAACCTGGTAAATGCGATTGAAGCAAGCAAATCGACGACACTGGCGCGCTTCCTGTTTGCGCTGGGGATACGGGAAGTAGGCGAGGCGACCGCAGGGAGCCTGGCCTCGTATTTCGGCTCGCTTCCCGCAATCCAGGCAGCGAGTGTCGAGGATCTCACCAGAGTTCCCGACGTCGGCCCGGTCGTTGCCCGCCGCGTGCGCAGTTTTTTCGATGAACAACACAACCTTGACGTCATCCAGCGGCTCATAAAATCCGGTGTGCATTGGCAGGACTCGGAACCGACACCGGTGGCAGCCGATGGCCCGCTTTCTGGTAAAATATTTGTGATAACAGGGACTCTACCGACGATGACCCGTGACGAGGCCAAGCGTCGGATTATTCGCAAGGGCGGCAGGGTTACCGGTAGTGTTTCCAGCAAGACGGATTTCCTGGTTGCCGGCGAAAAAGCGGGTTCGAAGCTCTCAAAAGCGCAGAAAATCGGCATACAGGTCCTCGACGAATCTGGATTGCTCGAACTCCTCGCAGACTGAGTTGTTTGTCTCCACACCAGCGGCGCCCTTTAAAAGCAGTATTTCTGTGCTCTTCATGGATTTTCGCTGCTGGCCGCTCGGGTGCGAGCCGGCAGACAATTGGGCGATTAATCCCATGCGGCTTCTTCTTGTGGAAATTTGTCCAATTGATCAATACATTCCGCAATTATGACAGACGACATAAAAAAACGTGTTCTCGACGCGTTCTT
>JBFELT010000191.1:0-5860 GCA_041552015.1 Woeseiaceae bacterium | reverse complement strand
GGATATTCGCGGAGCCGAATTCGAGGGCTGCGGCCCTGGTCAACATGGCGACACCGGCCTTGCTGGTCGCGTAATGGCCATGTCCGACCGCCGGATCCTGGCCTTCGATCGAGCCGATATTGACGATGGCGCCCGGCGTTTCGGCCGCGACCCACGCGAGCGCGGCCCGCTGCGTCACTAGAAACACGCTGTCGAGATTCGCCGAGATTACGGCCCGCCACTCCGCAAAACTCATGTCGCCCAGGCTGGCGACGGGCTGGGCCGCGGCGTTGTTGACCACCAGCGTGGGTGCTATTGATCGAAACAAGGCATCAACGGCCGCTTCGTCCGCAAGATCCGCCTGTACGAGCTCGGCGCGGTCGAGGCGGCTGGCGAGCGCGGCGGCGGCGGCCTCGTTGCGATGATAGTGAATGATCACACTGGCACCGGCTTCGGCGAGCCGCTCGGCGATGGCGCCACCGATGCCGCCGCTCGCACCGGTTATCAACGCCGTTTCGCCGCCGAGATCGAGCAGTTGGCCCGTCGCCGGAATTTTTGCTCGCTTCACGCTGCTCCTCCCTCTCAATCGCGGTATTGTCCTACGATGACACGCAAAGCGAAACCGGGACCGGAGGTCTGGACACTCGAGCGCTGCTTTATTACGGAGCTGCTCAATACGGCCAGTCAGCCGGAGGTATCCCTGGCCCGAACGCGCGTCGAACCCGGCGTGACAACGCAGTTACACCAGCTGTCGGTGCGGGAGTGGTACGTGATCGAGAGCGGTCGCGGGCTGATGCGGGTGGGCGATGAGACCCCGTTTCCCGTCGGTCCCGGCGATACGGTCTGCGTCGCAAAACACGCCGCCCAGCAGATCACGAATACGGGCCGTGAGGACCTCAGCTTCCTCTGCGTGTGCACCCCCCGATTTTCGCAGGAATGCTACACCTCGCTGGAATAACAGCGGTATACTGCGCCGACGCTTAATCAGGAGACCCACGATGAGTGGCAAAAACACAACACCAAGTTCCCGAACGACTCTGCGCAGCGCAGCGTTCGCTGCCGCACTCCTCGCCGCCGGCGGACTCGTTGGCGGCCCCGCGGCGGCTCAGGCGCCCGGCGTTCTCGAAGAGATCGTCGTCACGGCACAGAAGCGCGAAGAGGCGCTGCAGGACGTGCCTATCTCGGTCGCAACGACCTCCGGCGAGCGTCTCAACGCGCTGTTCTCCGGCAGCGAGGATATCCTCGCCCTGTCCGGCCGCGTTCCCGGACTGTACGCCGAGTCATCGAACGGTCGCTCCGCGCCGCGATTCTACCTGCGCGGCCTCGGCAACATCGACTTTGACCTCGCCGCATCGCAGCCGGTATCGCTGGTCATGGACGAAGTCGTCATGGAGAACGTCGTCCTGAAAGGCTTTCCGCTGTTCGACGTGCAAAACATCGAGGTCATTCGCGGGCCGCAGGGTACCCTGTTCGGCAGAAACACGACGGCGGGCATCATCAAGATCAACACGCGGCGTCCGGACGATGAATTTTCGGGCTACCTGAAAGGTTCCTACGGCACTTACGGCACGACCAATCTCGAAGGCGCGTTCGGCGGCAACCTGATCGACGGCACGCTGTCAGCGCGCGCCTCGGCACTCTCGCGCTCGCGCGACAACTGGATCACCAACGGTTTCACGGGATCCAAGTCCCTGGGTCGGTACGAGGAAAATGCCGGCCGCGTGCAGCTGTTGTGGACGCCGAACGACCGCTTGAGCGCGCTGTTGTCACATCAGAATCGCAGCCTGAACGGCACCTCGTCGATTTTCCGCGCCAACATTTTCGATACCGGCAGCTCAGAGCTGAACCAGAATTACAAGCGTGACGTCGTCTATTACGATGGCGGCGACAATAATCCCCAGGCGTACCAGTCACAGGGCACGACGCTGAACGTCACCTGGGACTTCGATAACGCCAGCCTCAACTCGATCACGTCCTACCAGCAGGCCGATGGCTTCAGCCGCGGTGACATCGATGGCGGCGTGGTCGACTTCTCTGGAACGGCGCAGATTCCACCGGGTATCACGTTCAATCCCGGCATCGTTTCTTTCCCGGGAACCATACCCTTCCCGTCCGTCACCCAGGACGGTGCCGACACCGACCAGTTCACGCAGGAATTCCGCCTCGCGAGCCAGACAGACGGCCCGTTCAGCTGGCAGGTCGGTGCGTTCTTCTTCCGCTCCGACCTCATCGTGACGACCGAATCGTTCGCATCGTTCGGGTTCGTCGACCGGCAGGACACGAGGATCCGGCAGGAGAACAGCACCTGGGCGGTATTCGGCCAGGGTAGCTACGACGTCAGCGACAAGCTCACGCTGACCGCCGGCGTTCGCTACACGGACGACGAGAAGGACTTCCAGGTGCTGCAGTTCGGGCAGCTCTGGCTGGACCTCGGCATCCCGACGTTTATCGCTGACCCGATCAACGCTCAGGACGACCAGACCAGCTGGGAGCTGAGCGCGAACTTCGCGATGACCGACGAATCCAGTCTGTATGGACGGGTTTCGAGCGGCTTCCGGGCACAGACGATCCAGGGACGCGACGTAGCTTTCCTGCAAACCCCGTCTACGGCCAAAGCCGAAACCATCGATTCGATCGAGGCTGGATACAAGGCGGACTTACTTGGAAATCGCATGCGAGTCAACTTTGGTGTTTTCCACTATGAAGTAGACGACATGCAACTTTCCGTTATCGGTGGAGCGGCCAATATCAATGCCGTAATCAACGCCGCTAAAGGTGTAGCGTCCGGCGCGGAACTCGACGCCGAATGGCTGATCACCGACAACCTGCTGGTAACCTTCGGCACCAGTTATAACGACACGGAAATCCAGGACCCGACTCTCGGCACCAACCCTTGCGGATCGGGTCAGTGCACGCCGCTGGATCCGGTCAACCCTGCTGACCCATTTCAGGTACTCGTCGACGGCAACCCGTTCCCGCGCGCACCGAAGACGACGCACAACATCACGGCGCGCTACAGTGCGCCGGTCGGCAGCGATGCCGAGATCTACCTGTTCACCGACTGGGCATTTTACGGCGAGATCAATATGCCGCTGTACGAGGCGGTCGAGTTCCAGACCGATAACCAGAAGGAAGGCGGGCTGCGCATCGGCTACCGCAACAACGAGAGCGGCTTCGAGGTGGCGGTATTCGGCCGTAACATCACCGACGAGGACAATGTCCTGGGCTTTATCGACTTCAACAACAACACCGGCTTCGTGAACGAACCCCGCACCTGGGGCATCGAGGTCGGCATGGAGTTCGGTGACTGATTCTGCCTCGGACAGTAGCTTTTCGAAGCCCGGCCCAGCGCCGGGCTTTTTTTGCCTGCAAACGAGAGTATTTCCTACTATTGCCAGATGCCCGAGCCGAGCGATTAACATGATTTCACACCCTGAGCAGTTAACCAGGAGCCGGCGCGTTCTGCCACTCGTTCTTGTCGCCCTCTGTGCCTGCTCCGAGGCGCAACCGCCGCTGACGCTTGCGGCCGTGAAGATCGGCGAAATCGAAGACCCCGGCATTCGTGAGGCCAGCGGTCTCGCACGATCGCAGCGCGGTGAGAATATCCTCTGGGTCATCAACGACAACGGCGCCGGGGAGTGGGTGCATGCCATGAGCCCGCGTGGCGCACGGCGCGGCGAATTCGATTTGAAGAAATCGAAGAACAAGGACTGGGAAGACCTGGCGTCCTTCAGTCTCGACGGCACTCCGTATTTGCTGATTGCCGATATCGGTGACAACGATGCAAAGCACAAGACGCGCACGCTTTACGTGGTCGAGGAACCGGAGGCCGAGAAAAAAGCAGAAGCCAGGGTCGCCTGGGAGATTGACTACAAATACCCGGACGGCCCCCGCGATGCCGAGTCGGTCGCCGTCGATGTCCAAAACAGGCGCGCGCTGGTGCTTTCCAAGCGCGATATTCCGCCGGTGCTGTACGAATTGCCGCTGCAGGTTGACAGCAGGAAGCCGATCACGGCGAAGTGGCTCGGCACCATCACCAGCCTGCCGGCGCCGTCGCGCCAGGACGTGGAGTTCGCGCCCAAAACCAAGGACTGGCACTGGCAGCCTGTGGGCATGGACATTTCAGAGGACAACCTGGCGGCCGTGATCCTCACCTACCGCGCCGTGTATTACTACGAGCGGCAGCCGGGCCAGGACTGGTTCGAGGCGCTGAACTCCAGGCCGCGCCGCGTCAGTATCGGCAACCTGCAGAATGCGGAGGCAGTCGCCTTCGGTGACGATGGACGTCGCGTCATCGTCACGGGAGAAAACAAGCATTCCTGGATTCTGTTGATCGACTTCAAGAGCGAGGCATCGACACAATGAGCTTAACCACCTGCCACCGCCTGCTAGTCGCGATTAGCCTTTCGCTGCTACTCGGCGCCTGTGCCACGATCACGCCCCGCGACGCGTCGAGCGAATCGTCTGATCCTGCGGTCGCGGTCACGATCATGACCTTCAATGTCGAGAACCTGTTCGACAACGTCGACGATCCCGGCAAGGACGACAAGGCCTACCTTCCGATCGCCGCCAAGCAGAAGCAAAGCCATATCGAAGCCTGCAACGCCATCGAGGTCCCGAGATGGCGCGACGAATGCCTTACGCTGGACTGGAACGATGCCACGCTCGCGCACAAGCTCAGGGTTGTCGCGGAGACGATCCGGCGGGTCAACGACGGACGCGGTGCGGATATCATTGCGTTACAGGAGGTGGAGAATCTGCAGGTTCTCGAGCGACTTCGGCGCGATTACCTGGGCGACCTGGGCTATCGCCCGTCTATCCTGATCGAAGGGACGGATCTGCGCGGTATCGACGTCGCCTTCCTGTCGCGCTTTCCGCTCGCCGGACCGTCGCGACTGCACCCCTTGACGCTCGAACAGTTTCCGGATCGCAAAGGCGACACGCGCGGTGTCCTGCAGGCGGACTTCCTGCTGCCGAACGGCGTCGTTCTGACCGGCTTCAGCGTGCATTTCCCGGCGCCGTTTCATCCCACGGACATGCGCGTGGCCGCTTACCGCCATTTGAACGGACTTCTCGACGGGCTGCCGGAAGACCGGCACGCCTTTGCCGGCGGCGACTTCAACACCACGAGCCGTGAGGATGCGGAGCAGCGCATGCTCGACCGATATGTGCGCCCGGCATGGACCGTGGCCCACGACATCGGCTGCACTGGCTGCCCGGGCACGCAATATTACGCCCGTGACGATAGCTGGTCGTTTCTCGACATGATCCTGTTTGCCCCTGCACGTGGCGGAAATACAACAGCGCGCATTCGCGCTGATTCCGTGCGAATCGCCAACCGGAATCCGGCCCAGGTGTCCGACGCGAATACGCCGGCACGCTTCGATGCCGCCCGGCTCAGCGGCGTCTCCGACCACTGGCCGATGATAGCCACGATCGAACTGACACAAAAACAATAGCTTGTAACAGGTTCATGACTCAGATTCTTGTCGACGCGGATTTGTCTCGTCATGAGCCTCAAAACGGCACTCAGTTACGCGCTCAAACCCTTATTGCACAAGCATTTTCCCTGCGATAGATTACCGCCTCCAAGTCGAAAAAAGTCCCCGGCTGCGGCAGATCGAAGCCGCTTGGGGAAGCAAACAGCAGTCCCATGAAATCTCGATGTCATATTCGGGCCTCAAGATTTCGCACTTTTCCAACACGGGGTTCCAACATGAAACACAAAGTCCGATCTCTCGAATCGACTCTCTCTACCTTTACGCGTGCAGCCGTTGCTGCATTCGCGGCCGCCATGCTCCTCGCGGTACCTGTTGCAGGAAACGCACAGGAAACGACCTCCGCAATTCGAGGCACGATTGCCGCGCCTAACGGGCAACCG
>JBFELT010000190.1:0-5924 GCA_041552015.1 Woeseiaceae bacterium | reverse complement strand
CACCGAGCCGGACGTCTCCACGACGGCGCCCGTTGCCGCGGCATCCACGCCGGGCGTCTACTCCGTGCGGGTGACCGGCAAGTCCTACACGATCGAGGTTGCCGAAAGCGGCCAACTGGCAAACGTCGCGGCGGCACCCGCGCCGGCGGCCCCGTCGAACGGTTCGGGCGAGGCGGTCAGGGCCGTGCTGGCCGGTAATATATTCAAGGTCAACGTGAAGTGTGGCGACGCGGTGACCAGGGGGGAACCGCTGCTGATCGTCGAGGCGATGAAGATGGAGACCGCGGTCGCCGCACCCAGGTCCGGCACCGTGACCGATGTACTGGTCAGCGAGGGCGACGCGGTCAAGGTCGGCGATACTCTCGTCGCGATCGCCTGACGGCGGCCTGATCGGTGGAACTCGTCGAACAAATCTGGCAGGGCTCAGGCATCTACCAGATCGACATTGGGCAGCTCGTCATGCTTGGCGTCTGCCTTGCGCTCCTCTACCTCGGCATCGTCAAGAAATTCGAGCCTCTGTTGCTCGTTACGATCGGATTCGGCGGGCTGCTCAGCAATATCCCGGGCGTCGAAATCGCGACCGGCGATGGACTACTGCACCTGTCTTACGTCGTTGGCATCGAAACGGGTGCGTTTCCGCTGATCATCTTCATGGGCGTCGGCGCGCTGACGGACTTCGGGCCGCTACTCGCCAACCCGCGAACGCTGTTTCTTGGCGCTGCCGCGCAGTTTGGCATTTTCGCGACTTTGCTCGGGGCGCTGGCCTTGACCGAGTTGGGCGTCATGGATTTCACGCTCCGCGAGGCGGCGGCTATCGGCATCATTGGCGGCGCTGACGGCCCGACCGCGATCTATGTCGCGGGGCAGCTCGCGCCCAATCTGCTGGGCGCGATTGCCGTGGCTGCCTACTCGTATATGGCGCTGGTGCCGTTGATTCAGCCGCCTATCATGAAGCTACTGACCACCGAGTCGGAGCGGCAGATCGAAATGGTGCAACTGCGCGATGTTTCGAAAGTGGAGCGCATCGTATTTCCGTTGCTGCTGCTGTTGCTGGTCGCCTTGTTGTTGCCCTCGGCCGCGCCGCTGCTGGGCATGCTCTGCTTCGGCAACCTGATGCGCGAGTGCGGCGTTGTCGAGCGGCTTTCCGACACGACACAGAACGCACTCATCAATATTGTCACGATTTTTCTCGGCCTGGCCGTCGGTTCCAAGCTGAGTGCCGAACAGTTTCTCGTTCCCAGTACCCTGGGTATCCTGGTGCTCGGAATGGTAGCGTTCGCGATCGGCACCGCGAGCGGTGTGCTCATGGCAAAGCTGCTCAACAAGTTGTCCACGCAGCCTATTAATCCGCTGATTGGCGCGGCCGGGGTATCCGCAGTACCGATGGCCGCCCGGGTTGCCAACAGGGTCGGACTCGAGGCGAATCCGCACAATATCCTGCTGATGCATGCCATGGGTCCCAACGTCGCCGGCGTAATCGGCTCGGCCGTTGCCGCCGGTATCATGATAATGTTCGCATCGTGAACCAGCGCCTGCTGCGCGCCAGCCGGCCAGTTATGGGGAAGTAGTTTCAATGTCCTTATCAATCGTAATTCCTGCCAAGAACGAATTCGCGGCAATCGGCAACGTCGTGGCGGCAGCAAGAGAGGCGTGGCCGAAGGCCGAGATCATCGTCGTCGACGACGGGTCAGGCGATGCAACCGCAGAGGCGGCGCGCGACGCCGGGGCGACGGTAATCCAGCACCCCGAGAGTCTCGGCAACGGTGCCGCCATCAAAGCCGGGGCCCGAGCAGCGACGGGCGACATCATCGCGTTCATGGATGGCGACGGGCAGCACGATCCCAGGGAGATCGGGGCGCTGCTCGAAAAGCTCGATGAGGGCTACGATATGGTGGTGGGCGCACGCGATTCGGGATCGCACGCCAGTGTAGGGAGGCTGTTTGCGAACGGTCTTTACAATGCAGTCGCATCCTGGCTGACGGGCCGAGCGGTTCTGGATCTCACATCCGGCTTCAGGGTAGCGCGTGCGACGCATTTCAAGGAGTTCCTCTACCTGCTGCCCAACGGATTTTCCTATCCGACGACGATTACGATGGCGTTCTTTCGATCCGGATACCTGGTCTGTTACTTGCCGATCAAGGCGGCCAAGCGAGTTGGCAAAAGCCACATTCGCCCGATTCGCGACGGCGTCCGTTTCCTCGTGATTATCTTCAAGGTTGCCACCTTGTATTCGCCGCTCAAGATTTTTCTGCCGATCAGCGGCCTGTTTTTCGCTACCGGTATCGGCTACTACGCCTACACATTCACCACCTCGGGCAGATTTACCAATATGAGCATGCTGATCATCAGTGCGTCGGTCATCATTTTCCTGATCGGTCTGATTTCGGAGCAAATAACGGCGCTAACTTACAGCAGGTCCTGATATGAAAGGCATCATTCTGGCCGGTGGTTCCGGTGTTCGGTTGCACCCGATGACTCATGTGGTCTCGAAGCAGCTGCTACCTGTCTACGACAAGCCAATGATTTATTACCCGCTGTCGATTCTGATGCTCGCGGGGATTAGAGAAATCCTGATTATTTCAACGCCGCAGGACACGCCACGGTTTGAGGCATTGCTCGGAGACGGGACGCAGCTCGGCGTGTCCTTCACGTATGCGGTGCAACCGGAGCCGGGTGGGCTGGCGCAGGCATTTATCATCGGTGAAGAATTCATTGGCGGCCAGCCCTGCGCCCTGATTCTGGGCGACAACATTTTCTACGGCACCGATCTGCAAACAAAACTCAGAGCGGCGGCGGCCCGTACGTCGGGCGCGACCGTCTTTGCGTACGCGGTCCGCGATCCCGAGCGCTACGGCGTCGTGGAGCTCGACAGCAGCGAACGTGCCGTCAGCATTGAGGAAAAGCCCGCAAACCCGAAGTCTCGTTATGCCGTCACAGGCCTTTATTTCTTCGATTCCAATGTCGCGTCACTTGCAAAGTCGCTGCGCCCTTCGGCACGAGGCGAACTCGAGGTCACCGACCTTAACAAGATCTACCTGGACAAAGGACAACTAAGCGTCGAGTTACTGGGCCGTGGTACGGCCTGGCTGGATACCGGAACGCAGCAATCGCTTCTTGCCGCGGCCAATTTCGTAGAAACCATCGAGGAGAGGCAGGGATTCAAGATCTGCTGTCCCGAAGAAATAGCCTACCGCATGAAATACATAGATGGAGAGCAGCTCGAGAAGATCGCGAAGCCACTGGCGCACGGTGCCTATGGCCGTTACCTGCTGGATCTGTTGAAAGGCTGATGAAGGCTCGTACTGAAAGCGCCTCGGCGCTCGTTCGAAGACTGGTTTCGAAACTGCGATTTACGCCGCTCCACCCGCAATGGTTTGCGTTTTTTCGCGAATCGCGAAATCTCAAAAAGACCTGTGAGGTACTCGCCGGGCTGGTTGTGGATATTGGCTGCGCCGACGGCAAGCCTCGCCGGCATCTACCTGCGCAAGCCCATTACATTGGTGTGGATTATTACTCAACCGCCAGAGACTGGTATGGCACCCGTCCTGACATCTATGCCGATGCCCGGTCACTGCCGTTTGCTGATGACAGCGTGGATCATTCGCTGTTGCTCGATGTACTTGAGCATATTCCTCAGCCCGACCAATGTCTCTCGGAATTGCACAGGACACTCAAGCGCGGTGGAAGCCTCACGATCCAGGTACCGTTTCTGTATCCCGTGCACGATGCGCCATTGGACTTTCATCGTTGGACTCGTTTCGGACTGCGCCAGGCTGCCGAGCGAAACGGCTTTCGGGTTTCCGTGGAATTGGCGATCGGGCATCCGCTGGAAACGGCGGCATTGAATACAAACATTGCGCTCAGCAAGACCGTAATTAACTGGCTGAAGCAAAAGAATCCACTGGCTCTGTTGGCAATCGTCCTTCCAATTCTCGTGCCGCTATTGAACTGTTCGGCCTGGGTCCTGGCTGCGCTGGGTCGTGCTGACGAATTGATGCCGTATGCCTACAGAATGGTGTGGATCAAAGACTAAATGCGGCACATTGCGTTAATTACGACTTCGTACCCGGAAAAGGAGCCCGGAAGCGAGGCCGCCGGCAGTTTCGTCGAAGACTTTGCGCGTCAGCTATCGGAACATGCACGCGTAACCGTGCTTGCTGCAAGCACGGCGGCATCCCGATCGACAGAGTTCGATGTGAGCGTACGTCGCTTTGCGGTACCACAGCTGCCTTTGTCCCTGCTGAATCCCCTGAAACCGACACACTGGCTTCGAATACTGGAAAGTCTGCGGTCGGGTCGTAACGCACTCGAGAAGCTGGTGACAGATGACAGGCCGGATCACATTCTGGCGCTCTGGGCCCTGCCCGGCGGCTACTGGGCGGACAGGGTAAGTCGCAAGCACGAAACGCGGTACAGTGTTTGGGCGCTGGGCAGCGACATCTGGGGCCTTGGGAAAATACCCCTGGTGAAGCACGTACTCAAGGGTGTCCTGCGACGCGCAAATCGCCGCTATGCCGACGGACTGCAGTTGGCAGCTGACGTCGAGAAATTGTGCGGTTTTTCCTGCGACTTTCTCCCGAGTACACGCCAGCTGCCGTCCAGCGGCCACGCAGAAAAGTCCGTGGAGCCGCCCTACAAGCTCGCTTTCCTGGGGCGATGGCACAGGAACAAGGGCATCGATCTGTTACTAAACTCCCTCGGCCAGTTAACGGATCCGGACTGGAGCAGAATTTCCAAAGTTCGAATACATGGCGGCGGTCCACTGCATGATCAGGTGCATGCCGAGGTGCATGAGTTGATCGAGCAGGGTCGCCCGGTATCCGTTGGCGGATATCTCGATAAGCAGGCTGCGGCCGAGCTGATCGGATGGGCCGACTACCTGTTGCTACCGTCTCGCATCGAGAGCATACCGGTGATTTTTTCGGATGCCATGCAAAGTGGCACGCCAATCATAGCTACCCCTGTCGGGGACTTGCCGCGACTGCATGAAAGGTATAACTATGGGATTCTCGCTGCGCGAACCGACGCTGCGTCGTACGCGGCGGCAATCCGCGGCGCGCTGGATGCAAGCCCAAAGCGATTCGACGACGGTTTGAGGGTAGCGACCAGGGACTTCGACCTCGTCGATATTACAAAGCATTTCTTTCATGATGTCTCGGGTGGCGAGCGTTGACAGACATTGAATTCTCACCGCTGCCGCCACCTTCCTGGAAAGCGCTGGGCCATGAAAGCTCCGCATTGTTCAGCACCGCTCCCTGGCAACATGTACTCGAGCAGAGTTTCGGATGCCGGACGATCTATGCGCTCGGCGATTCAGGCGGATCCGCAATATCCGCCTTTCGTGCTGGACCTTTTCGAATTGGATACCTTGGATTTCCGGTTGGTGCCTCCGTTGGTATCAGTCAATCGCTAATGAATCTGGCCGGCGCTCTGCGGTCGTGTCGCCTGCAAGGTATGCCGGTATGCCTGCGTATACCGGTCAGCGCGTTTGGCACGCAGCAGACCCTCGACCTCCCGTACGTGGCGAATCCGGAGACTGCCATCGAGGATCTGCAGAATTGGCGGCTGGAGTCAATATCCAAGAACCTGCGACGCGACATTAGGAAGGCACAACGCTCTGAGCTGACAGTTGGTGAGGTGACCGATTCTCGCGTCGCAGACCGCCTTTACGAGATCTACTTCAATACGGTCAAACAGCACGGCGGCTCAATTCGTTACAATGCGGATTATTTTCTGGAATTGATCAAACTTTCAGTCACACAGCCGCGGCTGCGAGTATTTGTTGCTACCAAGGATTCTGACATTGCGGGTTTCGTCGTAACAGCACAGCACGGCGGCACGTCGTATTATCTCCACGGCGGCGCTGATCGGTCGTACCGAAAAGACAGCCCGTCAGATTTGCTGGTCAATCATGCGATTCATGT
>JBFELT010000189.1:0-5955 GCA_041552015.1 Woeseiaceae bacterium | reverse complement strand
CCTTGATCGGCACCGGCTGACCAACGCAGAACTCCGCGTAGACAGACGGTCCGTATTCACGCAAGCGACCGTAGACGCGCGTGCGAATTGCGCGCTCGGCGAAGGACTCGGTGGCCTCGATTTCGCTAACGACGTTCTCTGCAACACGCTCGTCGGTTGCGACAGCACCATCCAGAAACCCTCCTACGTAGGCCACGCATTTCTGACTAAGCAGGCTCTCCGGGTCATCTGCATAGTCCGCGCAATAGCGTTGCAACGTCGTTGCGGTAAGGGGTTCGACAGCGTTGACCGCGGTCGTGCCGATAAGCAGCAGTGCCGCGGCAAACAAGGGAAGCTTTTTCATACGGATTGTACCTCTGGTATGGATCTGGAATGGGGTAGTCGACTTAACGCTGCGCGCAGGACGGCATAACCGAGTGTGGCCGAAAGCAGTGATCCGGCAAGTACGCCAACGCGGGTCGCGACTATATGCTCGAAATTGCCGTGTTCGAAAGCCAGTGTTCCGATAAAGAGACTCATCGTGAAGCCAATACCTGCCAGCAAAGACACGCCATATACGGACAGCCACGTTGTACCCTCCGGCAGCCGCGCAAGCCCTAGCGTGACCATCGCCCAGACGCACGCAAATATGCCAGTTTGTTTACCCAGGAACAGTCCGGCGGCGATACCGACAGCAACCGGATCGAGCAGAATGCTTGCGGCAACACCTTCGAACGAAATACCAGCATTCGCGAACGCGAATACGGGCATGATGCCGAACGCGACCCAGGGATGCAGGGAATGCTCAAGAGACCGTAGCGGGGACACCATCGTGCCCGTCTCTGCCTGCCGCGCGGTGAGCGGAATTGTCAGACCGAGCAGGAATCCCGCCACAGTTGCGTGAACGCCGCTCTTCAGGACACACACCCAGACAGCGACGCCGATCAGGATATACGGAGCTAGACGACAGACGCCGAGCCGGTTCAGAAGCACCAGCATGCCAATGCCCAACATTCCCAGCGCGAGCGAAAATAGCGAAAGATCACTGGTATAGAAAGCCGCAATGACAACGATGGCCGCGATATCGTCAAAGATGGCAACCGAAGTCAGAAAAACTTTGAGCGATAGCGGTACGCGGCTTCCCAGCAGCATCAGCACGCCTAATGCAAAAGCGATGTCTGTCGCTGCCGGGACGGCCCACCCGCCTATCGCAGCCGGATCATCTTTGTTGAGGAATACGTAGATCAGGGCAGGCAGAACGAAGCCCCCGAGTGCGGCGACAGCCGGCAGCAGCAGCTGATCTCTTGACGACAGCTGTCCTTCGAGAACCTCACGCTTCACCTCTAGTCCGATCAAAAGGAAGAAGATCGCCATGAGCCCGTCGTTGATCCATAGCAACAGCGGCTTGTTGACGGCGAGCGTTCCAATAGAAACGCTGAGCGGCAGATCAAGCAGGCCCTCGTAGAACCGGCTGAGTGGCGAATTCGACACCAGCAACGCGAGGATGGTGCTCAGTACGAGAAGCACACCGGCCGATGATTCCAACTTAATGAACTTGTTCAGAGCTTTGACTGGCATGGAATACACTTGCAGTGATTTCGAGGCAGTATAAGCAAACTCGTTAAATCGTTAAATACGATTTATTAATAATATTTCATCGGTTTTTTCGAACCTTTGTCCCATCGATAATTACTGCCCCAGCAATCGAATAGTCCGACTGGACTGGATACGCACCCACGCTACCATGAGCCCTCACTTCAAGCCGGGAGAATGACGTTGAAACTTAACTTGGAAAGCCAGGGATTCGAACTGACACCTGCAATAAGAGAGCATGTCAAAAGGCAACTCTCTTTCAATCTGGCCAATTTCGAGAGCCATACGATGTCGATCGACGTTTTCCTCAGGGACATCAACGGCCCCAAAGGCGGCGCCGACAAGAAGGCCTTGATTCACGTCAGGCTGGAAATGCGCCAGGCCATCAAGGTTGAAAGCACGCGTTCGGACCTGTACGCGGCTATTTCGCTCGCCGCTCGCCAGGCGAAACGGGCTGTGCGAAGAACGCTGAGCAAACAGCGTCGTATGGAAAAGCTCGCACTCAGGCAGATGCGCCAGTTTCCACAGCTTTGATTCGAACCACGATACAAGTCGATACAGACTTTAAGGAGAAACTTCGTCATTATTGCGGATGACCTCGTCTGTACGTAGAAGAAACATGAATGATTTTTTGGGGCGCCACGCGGGAGCGCTTCAGCTTGCTTTTGTCGTTGGCGTCGTCGGACTGGCGCTGCTGCTGTCCATAGGCCTCAGACCCGACTCGTCGGGCCCTTCCGCGGCGACACGCTCTGCCGACGCCGTCGTTACCGTCGTTACGCCCGTGGCAACCCCATTCCGGCCGCAAGTCGAGCTGAACGGCGTCGTCCAGGCACGAACCCTGACACGGATCATCCCCCAGGTATCGGGTCGCGTTATCAGGGTCGCCCCGGCGTTTCGTCCCGGTGCCAGCGTCTCCAGGGGTGACGTATTGTTTGTGATCGACCCGGCCGACTACCGGCTGTCCGTAGAACAAACGCTGGCGGAAATTGCGGTTGCGCGTAGCGACCTCGCGCGGCTGGAGGCGGAAGCCGCGGCCGAGCTCGAAATATGGCGGCAGCAGTTCCCGGAACGCCCGATACCCGACCTGATTGCGCGGGTTCCGCAGATCGCGGCCGCTAGGGCGCGCATCCAGAGCGGCAACGCCGCGCGCCAGGCGGCCGAGCTGGCGCTTGAGCGCACGACTGTAAGTGCCCCATTCGACGCACGAATACTGGATACCGAGCTCGACGTTGGCCAGGTGGTAAGCGGCAATGCGTCGGTCGGCTCGATGTTCTCGATCGACAGTCTCGAGATCGCGGTGCCGGTTTCGGCCGAGCAACGCAAGCTGATCGGACCGGTCAGAGGCCAGCTTGCTTCGATCATTGCGCCCGCTTCCAGCGACGGTGTCATCGACGGCAGGCTGGTCAGGGCCGCGGCGGCGCTCGATGAGCGAACGCGACTCGGAACGCTGTATATCAAGACGGACCAACCTGCCCTGCTGACTGTCGGAGAATTCGTATCGGTAAGGATTAACGGTGAAGACGCACCGGATTCCTATCGGGTGCCTGCCGCTGCCTTGACGTCCCGGGATCGGCTCTGGGTCGTCGAAGACGGTCGGCTGGCGGGACGCACCGTGGAGGTTCTCGGTCGCGAAGCCGAAATGGCCGTCGTCCGGGTGTTCGACGAGGCCAGTGGCGTGGTTGCAATTCCGCCTGCGAATGCACGCGACGGCATGGAAGTCAGCATCCGCGGCAGCGATGGTCTCGCGTCTGCAGCCACCGACCCGCGGTAATGACGAAATTGAACGGAACAGGACGCCAGGGCAGCCATGACGGGACCTAACCGGCACTCCAGTCGCGGCATCGTCATGAGGTTCATCAAGAACCCGGTCGCCGCGAATCTGTTGATGGTCGTACTGCTCGTTGGTGGCGCAATCTCCGCAACCCGACTGCCCGCTCAGGTGTTCCCGACCATATCTCCGCGCACCGTCACCGTAACGGTGCCCTTTCCCGGCGCCACACCGGCGGAGGTCGAGGAAGGCGTCACCCGTCGTGTTGAAGAGGCCGTCCTGGGCATCGACGGCGTCAAGCGCGTAAGTTCCACGGCTTCCGAAAACGTCGGCGTTGTTGTCATAGAGACAAACGATTTCGCCGACCGCCAGCTCGTCAAAGACGACGTCGAGTCGGCCGTCGACCGGCTCAGCGACTTTCCTCCGGCCAACGCCGAAAAGCCGGTCGTCGTGGCTGCGAATCCGACCAGCGGCGTTGTGACCCTTGCCGTCGTTGGCGATGTCGGTGAACTCGCTCTGAGGCGCGCGGCCGAAGAACTCGAACGAGACCTGCTGACGCAGCCGGGAGTTTCACTGGTATCGCTCAGCGGCGATCGCGACTACGAGATATCCATCGAAGTAAGCGAAGCGACGTTGCGGCGATATGACCTGACTTTCGCCGACATCGCCAGCGCGGTTCGCGGCTCGTCGCTGGATCTCGCGGGCGGCTCCATCGTTTCCGATTCCGGCGAGATACTGCTGCGAACCAACAAGAAGAGGCAGACAGGGGAGGCGTTCGAGTCGATCATCGTGCGCACGCTACCGGACGGCTCGGTCGTTACGCTCGCAGACGTCGCCGAGGTGCGCGACGGGTTTGTGCGGGAGCAACTGGTCAACCTGTACAACGGCCGTCCCGCGATATTCGTTGACGTGGAGCGCGCCGAAGCAGAGGACGTTCTCAAGGTGAAGGAAGCCGTCGACGCAATGCTGGCCGGCTACATACCGCCACCGGGCATCGAGCTGGTTGAATTTCGTGACGAAACCACCCTGCTTCGGGAGCGGGTCAGCCTGCTGCTGCGAAATGGCCTGTTCGGCTTTGCGCTGGTGTTTACGTTCCTTGTCCTGATGCTCGACCTGAAACTGGCGGTGTGGGTCAGTACCGGAATCGCAACGGCGTTCATGGGCGGATTCCTGCTCTTCGGAGCGCTGGGCGTCACCATCACCATGATCTCGCTGTTCGGTCTGATCATCGTGCTCGGCCTGGTTGTCGATGACGCGATCGTTATCGGAGAAAATATCGATTCCGAGCGTCAGCACGGCTGGAGCGGCGACATAGCGGCGAGTCGCGGCGCGCGTGGCGTCATGGCCCCAGTCATCGTGGGCGTATTGACGTCCATTGCCGCCTTCGCACCACTACTCGTGACCGGCGGCACATTCGGCGACGTTACGCGTGCCATTCCCCTCGTCGTCATCAGCGTACTCCTGATGTCCATGCTTGAGGCGTTCTGCATCCTGCCCGCGCACCTTAGCCATGGCGGACCCTGGTCACGCGGAATTATCGCCGACGTCCAGTCACAAGTAGCCAAGGGCGTGGTCTACATCCGGGACAATGTGGTCCAACCCGGTGTCCGTGTCGCGGCGCGCTGGCGCTATGCAACCGTTGCGATGGCGGTCGCCTTTTTTATTCTCTGCGTCAGTCTCGTGCAGAACGGCCAGGTACGCTTCATCTTTTTTCCGCAGATAGAAGGCAACAACATTTCAGCGTCGCTTACGATGCCCGAGGGCACGCCATTCGATCGCACCGATGCTGCGGTGCGCCGCATCGCCGCCGCGGCCACCGAAGTGGCTGACAAGGTACGCGACGAGACCGGCGAAGAACTGTTTGTCTCGGTAACATCGACCAGTGGTGGCAATGCGGCCGCCGGTGTCGGACCCGGGGCCGAATCGGGCTTCAGGGCGTCGGAAAACATAGGCCAGGTGCGAATCGAACTGACGCCCTTCGGACAACGGCGCATGCCGGCCGCCGAGATCGAGCGACGGTGGCGTGCGGCCGTCGGTGACATCGAGGGAGCCGAGCGCGTGACTTTTGCCTCCAGCACTGCGCGCTTCGGCGACGATATCGAATTCGAGCTGGCTCACGAAACCGAAGAACAGCTGATCGCCGCGGCGGACTACATGAAAGAGCAGCTGGGTCGCATCGAGGGCGTCAACCAGATCGAAGACAGCTTCGACCTTGGCAAGCGGCAGCTGGTATTCGAGCTGACGCCAGCGGGCCTCGCCGCAGGCCTGCGCCCCGCCGACGTCGCGGTGCAGGTACGCCAGGGCTTCTTCGGCGAGGAAGTGCAGCGTATCCAGCGTGGCCGGGAGGAGATACGCGTCTATGTGCGCTACCCGGCGGCGACGCGGGCCAGCCTTGAATCGCTGAACGATTTCCGCGTGCGCCTGCCTAGCGGCGACCGCGCGCCGCTGCTCACGGTCGCGCGCGTCGAGGAGAGCCGCGCGTATTCATCGATAGAGCGCATTGATGGGCGCCGGGTCGTCACCGTTATCGCCAATGTCGACGAAGCGATTTCCACGCCAAACATCGCCAATGGCGTTGTCCTTGAGTCCGTCATGCCTGAGCTGGTCGCGAATTT
>JBFELT010000188.1:0-5956 GCA_041552015.1 Woeseiaceae bacterium | reverse complement strand
CTCATCGTGTCGATGTTATAGCCAGGCGGCGCGCTCATCGATGCAAAGGTCTTTGCCTCTTCGCCCTCCGGCAGGTACTCGGCCGGCGGCGTCAGCAACAAGATCACGGCGATGCTTGCCATGACCGTCACGGCAATCGTCGCTGCGCGCTTCTGGCCCGTCGCGATGAGCCCATCGATGCGCGCCAGCAGGCGCGCGCGCAGCGAACCTTCCGTGTGCGAGCGATGTTCGGTGCCAAACGACAACCGTGCGCTGGCGGTCGGGATCAGCGTGATCGCCACCAGCATCGACGCCAGTATCGAGGCCGAGATGGCGATGGCAACGTCCGAGTAGAGCTGCCCCGCCTCCTCGCGAATGAACAAGACCGGCAGGAACACGAGGATCGTTGTCATCGTCGAGGCCAGTACGGCGGTCCAGACGCTCTTAACGCCTTCGACAGCCGCCCGGTAGCGGTCAAGACCCTGTCTGCGTTTGAGCTCGATGCTTTCTATCACGACGATACTGTTGTCGAGTGTCATGCCGATCGCGAACGCAACGCCGGCCAGCGAGATAACGTTGATCGTTCGCCCCGCCGCCAGCAGCCCGATGAACGCAGCGATTGTGCAGATCGGGATACCGATTACACCGACGGCCGTGGCGCGCGCGGACCTCAGGAACAGGAACATCACTACAGTGGCGAATATTGCGCCCAGCGACAGGTTCAGCCAGACGTTGCGAATGGACGCCTCGACGTAACCGGCGTCCTCGGCGATCAGCTGCATGCGCATGCCGTTAGGCTGCAGCACGTCCCGGTTCACACGTTCGACGGCATCGAGCATCGCGTACTTGATATCGATGACGTTCGAGCCGGCCTCGCGGTTGATCGACGTAAACAGTATCGGTTCGGCGTTGAAATAGGCGTAGTTTTGTATCCTCGAATGGCCCAGCTCGACGTCGGCAATATCACCCAGGCGAATCAGCGAATCACCGCGCCGACTGACGATCATGTCCCGCAACGCGTCGATGGAATCGAATCGACCGACCGTGCGCAGCAGATAACGTCGTTTGCCGCTGTCCACTTCGCCGCCGGAGACATCGCGATTGCGTGCCCTGATCGCATTGCGGACATCGAGGATGGTGAGCTGCCGATCGGCAAGGCGCGTCGGGTCAAGCAAAATCCTGATCTGCCGTTCGGCGCCGCCGGATACATTGACCTGGGATACGCCAGGCACGCTGGACAAGCGCGTGCGCACATTATCGACGATAAAGTCGCGCATCATGATCATGTCGATGTTGCGCGGGTTGCCCGGCAACGGCGAGATTCCGAAATACATGAACGAATTTGCCGAGAACGAATTGGCAAATATTCGCGGTTCGTCGACGTTCTCCGGGTAGGACGGCACCTGGTTCAGCGCGTTGTTCACCTCGATCAGCGTCTGTGTCATATCGACGCCGAATGGAAAGTCGAGTTCGATGACCGCACGGCCACTGGAGGCTGTCGATTCGAGCCGTTGCATGTTGGGCAGGGTGCGAAGGTATTCCTCCTGCTCTATGAGGATCTCCTTTTCGACGTCTTGCGGTGTCGCACCGGGCCACGACGTCTGGATGGAGACCGTTCGGACTTCGAGGTCCGGTATCATTTGCACGGGCACGCGAAACGCGGCCAGGACGCCGAGCACGCAGACGATCAGTGCGATCACTGTCATCAGGATGCCGTTCTTTACGATGGCCTCGAACATGCCTAGGGATTTCCGTCCAGGATCGACACGGCCTGGCCTTCCTGCAGCGTTTCGTTGCCGCGGACCACGACGACGTCACCGGCGGCGAGCCCGCTCACGATCTCGACGACGCCGTCGAACTCAAAGCCCGTGCGCACGACCTGTTCGCGGACGACGCGCTGCTCACCCTCGGCCTCGACAACCCAGACCGTTATGCGACCGTCCGGATAACGCAGGATCGCGTCCCTGGAAACGGCGATGCCATTGCGACCGACGTCGATGTTGAGTTTGCCGCGGGCGGACATGCCCGGCGTGATCCTCATCGGACCGTCGGTCTCGGCAACATCGGCAAGAACCCTGACGAGGAATGTTCTTGCGCTCGGATCCTTGACCGGCACGATCGTATCGATATGCCCCGAGAGCGGGCGTTCCCGCAGGGCATCGAGCGTGATCTCGACCGGAGTGTCGGGTGAAAGGGCGACGAAGTTATCCTGCCCGACACGAAAGTCGAATCGCAGGTTGTCCGTCGCCACCAATTCGAGCAGTGAGTCGCCGGGATTGACCCACTCCCCCAGCTCGGTGTGACGCTCGCTGATGACGCCTGCAAACGGAGCCTTGAGTGTGTGGCGTTCCACGATAGCCTGTTGCTCGCGCGCCGCGGCACGCGACGCTGCCAGCGCTGCCTCGTCGCTCGATACCTCGGCGCGAAGCGATTCGATCTGGGTCTGTGCGATACCACGCTGGGCGCCGACTTTTTCTGCTTCGGCAAGACGTCGACGGGCATCTGCGACGGCCGTTTCGCGCTGTCGCACCTCGGCGCGGGCGCGTTCGAGCGCGAGTTGCGCCAGTTCCGCATCCAGTCGCAGCAGCGCGTCGCCGGTCTCAACGCGATGGCCCTCGTCAATCGTCAGCTCCGCGTTGAGCCCGGCGACCGCCGTGGACAGCACCGCTGTGCGGGGAGACGTCACCGTGCCGGTCACGTTGATCTGCCGGATGATCGCGCGGTTCGAGACAGGCTCCACCTGCACAGGTGCCTGAGCCGCCGCGACTATCGACAGTAGCGTCAGCACAAGTGCAGCGGCGGGGCGATGGGGAAATGACATAAGGCCTCTCAAATTTTGAACAACAATGCCCACTGTGTTTCTGCTTTGCGGGGCGCGCATTTCGGCTAAGCCGACAGGCCGCTAGTCCAGATCGACCAGCGTTTCCCTGCCGTCAGTGACGACAACGGGATTACCCGGTGCCGGGTCGCCGCGCAGCCGCACCCTGTAGTCACCGACCGGCAATTCAACCGCGTCACCGTTCGTTGCGCCGCTCGCTATGGCATTGCCGTCGGCGTCCAGCACTTCGAAGGTCGAATCGACGGCCTGACGGATCGAGCCGTTCAGCTGGTCTGCGTCCTGTGCGTCGAAGTAAGCGCCGCCACCGAGTTCCGCCCATCTTTCGAAGGTCTTGCGCAACGCAAACTCGTCAATCGCGAAGCCGACTATGTTGACGCGAACATCCACGCCGGAGGCTTTCAGCTTGCGGATCGCCGCCTCGGGATCGCCGTCGCAGGTTTCCTCACCGTCGGTCACCATCACGACGACACGTTCGCCTTCGACTGCGGCCATGTCCTCGTTCACCTTGTCCAGCGATGCGGCAATCGGTGTCTTCGACAGTTCCTGTGGATCGATCGCGTTGATCTTCGCAACGGCCGTCGCGGGATCAAGCGGACCGAGCGGTATCTCCAGATCGGTGCGGCAGGACCTGGCCTCCTTCTGACCGAACGCGCGGAACGCGAAATTGGTGCCCGCCGGTATGGTATCCGTTACGAGCCTGACGAGCGCCTCGCGAGCGAGCTCTATTCGAAAACGATCGTCGAGTTTTTGCCACATCGAGCCCGAGGCATCCAGTATGACCAGCACGCCCGAGTCGGTGCCCAGCGATCCCGACCGGCTGGAAGCGACGACACGCAGCGTGCCATAACTCGGTGCCGGTTCGACCGTGATCGGTTCCCGCGCCAGCTCGACCTTGTCCATCATGTAGCGGACGTTGTAGTTGCCCGCTTCGCGCGGCGCCAGCAAGTAGACCGGATTGCCGCGATGCGTATAGCTGTAGTGCTGCAGATCGTCTTCCTTGTAGATGCCGACGTAGTCTCGTCGATTGTTCGGCCCGTTCCAGGCGACTTTGAATTCACCGCGAGCAATCACGGATCCCGGCACGTCGAGCGATGCATCGACCGGCGTCACCCTGAGCGCGGCGGTGGCCAGGATCACCGCCTCGTTGCCTTCCTGAATGTAGCGGACAGCATAGTCTCCGGGTTTGTCGGGCGCCGTCAGCTCGACCGGGTTCTCCGTGGCGAGCGAGTAGCCGTACTTGTAGTCGATCTTATCGACCTCGACGTCGCCGATCGCAATGTAGTTTCGTTGGCCGTCCGGGCCTGTGTAGCCGACCCTGAATACCGAGCCGGCCGCAACTTCGGCCGGCGCATCCAGCGTCGCCGTGACGCTGCCGACGACGATTGTGGCTTCTGCCAGGACCCGGTTCTTCGGCCCGCTCTGGCCCTGCATCACGTAACGCACGATATATTCGCCGGCGGTCGTCGGTGCAGTCAGCGTCACCGGGTTGCCCCGACTGGTGTACTGGTAGCCATAGGTGTAGGTGAACGGGCCTGCGTCCGTATCGGTGAGCGTGATGAAGTCCTGCCTGGTGTCCGGCCCTTGCCAGGCTACCTGAAACGCTGCGCCCGCTTCGATCGGGGTGGTTGGCGGACTCACGGAACCAGTGACGTCGGTGACCGTGAACGTGGCTGCGGCCAGATCCCGATCGCCCGGCTTGCCGCTCACGACATAGCGCAAGGCATACTGCCCCGGCTCGATTGGTGCCACGAAATTCACCGTTTTCTTGTCCCGGGCCCGGTTCGTGTACTGATAGCCATACTTGTAGTTCGCGTTGGGTGCGTCGGGATCTGTCATCGATATGTAATCGAGACTGTTCAGCGGGCCCGCGAACGTGACGGCAAACTCCTCGCCGGCACCGACGGTTTCGGGCGCGGCCACCGTTGCCGCTGCGTCATTGACGACCAGCTGCTTTTCGACAACGATCGTTTTGGAGTCGGAGGTGATGAACCGTACGGCATACGTTCCCGGCTTCGTCGGTGCCGAGAACTTTGCGGGACTCCCCGCGGAAACGCGATGCCAGCCGTAGCTGTAGCGGTTGGCTTCAACGCCGGGCTCGGTAAATGCGATGAAATCAGCGGGGTCTCCGTCCGTCGTGTATTGAACCTCGAAGGCCTGACCGACGGTCAGCTCCTCCGGCACGTCGAGCGTGACTTGCTGGGCCCAGGCGGGCGACACAAGCAGGATCGCGAGCACGGCGGGTATGGTCAGTTTCATGAAAGTGCGCACGAGAATTCTCACCCGAGGTTTTATTCTTGTTAATGAGTAGTGTACTGGATCGCCGCCCGGGAATAATGGTCCCGGGCCACGCAGATCGTAGTCGCAAGCGATCTTGGTTGTCACGACATTGCAGCCGATGATCCCGCGCCCGGCAAACCATATCAAACGTAACAGTTGTGAGCGTCGCCGAGTGTGGCACACTGTTTGCTCCGAGCAGCCTGGGCAGTAGGGCCTGCGCAGGGTTGCAAGCGCTGTAAATTCTCGTTCAAAGCCAATGTTCAACAAGATACTCGTCGCCAATCGCAGCGAGATTGCGATCCGCGTGTTTCGCGCGGCGCGCGAGCTGCGCATCCCGTCCGTCGGCATCTACTCAGCCGAGGATCGCCTGACCCTGCACCGTTTCAGCACCCGGGAGTCATACCAGGTCGGCGAGGGCAAGGGGCCGATCGAGGCGTACCTGGATATCGAGGACATCATCCGGATCGCGAAAATGTCCGGGGCCGATGCCATCCATCCCGGTTACGGATTCCTCTCGGAGAATCCGGAATTCGCGCGCCTGTGCGCAGACTCAGGCATCACGTTCATCGGCCCGACGCCCCAGATCATGCGGCGACTCGGCAACAAGGTCGAAGCACGGGCACTTGCGAAAGAGGCGGACGTGCCCGTCATGCCGGCGACGGGCCCGCTGCCCGACGATGGCGCAGAGATCGTGAAGCTCGCCAATGGAATCGGTTTTCCGCTCATGCTCAAGGCCAGCTGGGGCGGTGGCGGCCGCGGGATGCGCTGGCTGAGCTCGACGACGTGCCCGACGGCCAGGGAAATTTGACCGCCACGCGCAAGACCCGAGCCCAGGTGACTGTGAACGCGACGCAGAACACG
>JBFELT010000187.1:0-6015 GCA_041552015.1 Woeseiaceae bacterium | reverse complement strand
TGATACCGGCGCCTTCGATGAAATCGCCGACCTTGTAGGGCCGAAACAGGACGATCAGTACGCCCGACGCAAAGTTCGACAATGAGCCCTGCAGGGCGAGACCGACTGCAAGACCGGCCGCGCCGAATATCGCAATGAAAGACGTGGTCTGTACGCCCAGCGCGCCAATTGCCGCTATGATGACGACGATCAGCAACACGGTTCGCACGAGGTTGCAGACGAAGGTTTCGAGTGTCTTGTCAACTGAGTGCCGTTGCAGGACCTTGTGAAGGCCTCGCACGACAATGCTGATGATCAAGCGGCCGACATAGAAGATCAGGAGCGCAATAATCACGTTCTTGCCGAACGAGACGACGGTGCTTGAATCGATACCGTTGTTCTTCAGGAATTCGAGCGCGCTGTCGAAGCTGAATCCGGTAGCGGCTGTGGCGTCTTCTTTCATGAGGTCGGTCCTTGTCGATTATTGCCCGGGAACACCTTCGTGGCCGGGCTTGAAGCGGAAAATCCGGTAGGGCCCTGATGCCCTGATGTGTTCGCGTGGTTTTAGAATCAAATCCGGCAGTGCGCTGTCGGCTACGTACAGATAACCGTCGGGCCCGAACGACAGCGCGTCAGGCCAGCGCAATTCGGGTGACTGCAAAAGTGTCGTCAAGACCTGCCCGGGGTTCACGACGAAGATGGCGCCATGCTCGATGTCGGTAATGTAGACATTGCCTTCGACATCGACGCTGAGACCGTCGCTGAGCGGCTTGTCCGAGAACCGCTCGATGCGGCTGGCCAATTGCCGTGGCGGCAAGCTGAAGTCGCGCAGGTCATCGAGTCTTACGCGGAACAAGCCGGAACCGGTCAGGGATCCGTAGTACAGCCATTCCGGTCCAAGGGCGATGCCATCTACGCCACCTCGCATGGCAACGATTCCGCCGAGGAATTTCATCTCGCGAGTCGCGGTACGGATCACGTAGGGCTCAGCCGAGACGCTCGCGTCGGATTCGAGAACGCGGCGTGCCTGGCCCGTGTCTATGTCATACACGATCAATGCGGGCTTCTTTCGCCAGACACTGGTATCGGCGATAACCACCGTCCTTCCATCGGCGCTGACCTGCAGGTCCTGCAGGAACGAGCCCATCGGCGCCAGCGACTTGTCGAAAGCCTGGTCGCGAAGGATCTCAGCCGTTTTCAGGTCGATCGCCACGATACGCGCCGCCCGCAGGCCGTGGTTGCCGTGGTCGATCGTCCACAGGCGATCGAATCGGTCGATTGAGAGGCCAAGCACGCTGTCGAACAGCTGGGCCTGCGCCGCGCCGGAAGGATAGGGCACCGCGGCGCCGGCAACGAATTCGAGCAGCTTGTTGCCCCGGGGCCTCGACTCGGGATGCACCGTAAAGAAAACCCTGCCGTCGCGACTGACGGCGACATTGCCGACAGGTTCCGCGTAGGCAAGCACCTCTTCCAGCGACGACGCGGCTAGCATGGGGTTTTTTGTCAGGTCGGGATACGGTTCGCCACCACCGTAACGGACCCATAGCAGCGTCGTGGCGACGAGCAACAAGAGCAGAATGGACAGCAGAAGATTCTTCATTATTTGTTGGTAGTGATGCTGCAGTATTCCCCGGCGGCGAATATTACATGATTGAGCGCCGAAGTCAGGTTCGCAGGGCGACGAGCCAGCCTGTAACGACAATCAGCAGCGCAAGGCCGCCGGCCACGGTCTGGGAACGGCGATCGTCGGGCAGGGGGCCAAGCACGATCAACAGCATGCCGAAGAAAAAACCGCAAAGGAAACCAAGCAGGTGTGCGCCGATATCCGTGTTCGGTCCGCCGGTGCCTGTAAACATCAGCAACGCCAGGCCGCCGACAATCGGACCGAAACGATACGACCATCGATCCTGTGCCATGAACTTGCCATGCCAGACGAAACCGGCGACCAGTCCCAGTGCGGCGAATACCGCAGTCGATGCACCGATCGAGCGGTGCGTCGATTCGAGAAGTAGCGTGTTGGCAGCATTGCCGCTTGCGGCTGCCGCGACGATGGCCAGCCACGCGACGCCGGACCCCAGCAGGCGACCCGCGAACAGCCCGAAGAGCACGCCGAAAACGAGGTTGCCAACCAGGTGCTTCGCTCCGGAGTGAAGTGTCAGGGCCGTTATCGTGCGCCACCATTCGCCGCCGCGAATCAGCGCGCCGTCGATCCGGCCGGCGGCAAACCAGTCGTAGCCGAACGCGGAGTAGCCGGCCAGCCAGGCGACGACGCTGATTACCAGTACATAGCCCACGATCCCGGGCATGGCGTCCTGGTAGCGAATCTTCTTCGCCGGTACCGGGCGCGAGGGCGGGTTCTCTTCGTCGTACAGCCGCAGTTCCTCGACGGCCTTGACCGAATGCTCGGCAGGCACAACGAGTGCCGCGCTGAATCCGTCATCGACCATTTGATGGGGAATGCGGGCAGCAGCCAGCACCAGCGCACGATCGGTACAGCTTTGCCGGTTGCGGCTCTCGAATACGACGCGCAGGTCTTCTTGCATGGCCTCGGAGATCGATCCTGTTGGCTTGGAAAAGACTGATATTTCAACGAGTTATTATTATTGCAAATGCTTCAGCCACGGTTCATGAAGGGCATTCAACAATACATTGCATCTGATCTTGTCACTAAATCCGATGGTTTCAATGACGTTCTGGAAAAAAGTCTACTTCGGTCTCGCTATCGTCAGCGCGGTGTTTCTGGCCATTTCGCTGTTCTGAGACACCTTCGAGTTTGCGGTAAGCTTAAGCCCCTGGTTGTTCGAGAGTGCTTATGCGATTCGCGTTATTCCCTGTTTTGGTCACCGCTGTCCTGGCGCAGGCACCGGCGATTGCCGAGGTCACTGACGCCGAGGCGGGCGGCTTTACGACGGTTAATCAAGCGATCGTCCGTGCGCCGCGAGCGCTCGTATGGCGGGCTGCCGTCGACGAGGTCGGGCAGTGGTGGAGTTCCGCCCATACGATCTCCGGGCAGGCAAGCCGAATGACGATCGATGCCAGGCCGCAGGGCTGCTTCTGCGAAACGCTGGGTGACGATGCGGGCATTGTTCACATGACGGTGACGATGCTGAATCCGTCCGTCTTGCTGCGCCTGACTGGCGCGCTCGGGCCCCTCGGGCTCATGGGAGTCGATGGCAACATGACCTGGGAGTTCTCCGACGTTGCCGCTGGCACCGAGGTCAAATTCACCTACGCCGTAGGCGGCTATCGGCCGGGCGGCCTGGAAAGCATCGCGAGTCCCGTGGACGGCGTCATCGGCGAAGCACTGCAGCGCCTGAAATCCTATGCGGAAACAGGGGAAGCGGAGCCTTCCGACCTTGACTGATATGCCGATGGCGCGACCCTCGTCGACGGTAATCCTTGTGCGGGCCGCTGCGTCCGCGCCGGAAGTCTTCATGGTGAGACGCCACGAAGACAGCTCCTTTGGCGCCGCTTATGCATTCCCCGGAGGTGTTGTCGAGATCGACGATACGGCGGTCCACGAATTTTGCTGCGGCGTGAGCGAGAGGCAGGCTGATTCGCGGCTTGGCGTAAAAAAGGACGGACTGGACCTCTACAGTGCCGCCATCCGCGAGCTGTTCGAGGAATCGGGGGTGCTGCTGGCGGGCGGCGACGATCTCGACGAAGACCTTTGTGACGCGCGCGACGCGCTCAATGCCGGATCGGAGCGCTGGGCAGATTTCGTAGCCCGAAACAGGCTCGAGCTGTATTGCGATCAGCTGCATTACTTCAGCCACTGGATCACGCCTGTCACGGAGCCGAAGCGTTATTCGACGCGCTTTTTTCTGGCGGAGCTTCCGCCCGGCCAGGAAGCCGCGCATTGCGGCGGCGAACTCACCGATTCGCGCTGGATCAGCGCGCACGACATGCTGGAAGCGGGCAGGCAGCGCGCCGTCAAACTGCATTTCCCGACGGTGAAGACGCTCGAAAGCATTGCGAGATACAAGACGCTCGAGGAACTCGTCGACTGGGCCAGGTCCTCGGTCGAGTGGGGCGTCACGAGCATGTTGCCTGCGATCATCATGCGCGACGGCAAGCCGGAGATCGTGTTGCCGGGCGACAAAGGCTACCCGGGCGCGAAATCTTGAGCGGTTTCGGGCCCGACATGCCGGTGCGATGCGAGCTCGCCCCCGGTATCCGCCGGCTGCTCGCACCGAACCCCTCGATGATGACGGGGCCGGGCACCAACACCTACCTGTTCGGCAACGAGGCCGTCGCCGTACTTGATCCGGGACCGGTCATCGAGGCTCATCTGGAGGCGATTCAAGCGTATGCCGCCGCGCCGATACGCTGGATACTCGTCACGCATACGCATCCCGATCATTCGCCGGGCGCGAGCCTGCTGGCGGAAGCGACGGGTGCCGAACTGCTGGGCATGCCGGCTCCGGAGGGTGCGCACCAGGATTCCACGTTCAGCGCGGATCGTGAGTTGCGCGATGGCGACCGGCTCGCGACCGACGAATTCGTCATCGAAGCCGTGCACACGCCCGGCCACGCATCGAACCATTTGTGTTATCGGCACATCGGCGAAAACTGGTTGTTCACCGGCGATCACGTCATCGACGGATCGACCGTCGTCATCGATCCGCCCGACGGCAACATGACGCATTACCTGCAGTCTCTGCGGCGCGTCAAGGATCTCGGCTGCGATGCGCTACTGCCGGGTCACGGCGAGCTGATTCGCGATCCTGGCCGCCTCATCGACTGGATCATCGACCATCGGCTGCAGCGCGAGGCGAAGGTGACTGCCGCGCTGGTCGCGAACCCGAATCTCACGGCGCGGGAACTGGTCCCGCACGTGTACAAGGACGTCGACAGGAAGCTGTACGGCTGGGCGGAGCGCTCGCTGCTCGCGCATCTTCTCAAGCTCGAAGAGGATGGCGCCGCCAAGTGCGCAGCCGAGCGGTGGGTGCGGGCCTGAGTGCGCCCCCCTCAAGGCTCCTTCCGGCATCGGGCCGAGGTTGACGACGTCAAAACTGGCGATACCGGCCTCGACATATCTTGCCTATTCAACCGTCCAGCTGCTGGGGCCCCTGATGACGTCGTCGACGCGCTTTGTTCGCCGCATCGCCGTCGGGTGATGCGCGTAGAATGCGTCTTCGAAATTGCTGGCAGCCTGTTTGTAGATGACGCCGAAAGCGACCGGCATCTGCAAATCGATGAGCAGGCGTGCGACGACGGCGTTGCCTTCATCGTGTATCAATACCCCGGACGAGGACTTCGCCGCATCGACGACCTGCAGCGACCAGGTATCGGGATTGAAGCGGATACCCTTGCTGTCGTCGTCGCCGAATAGCATCGGTTCGCCATGCCGCAGATGCAGCTGCGTGTTCGCGGCGTTCTTACGATCCGTGAAGTCGGCGAACACGTCCTCGTTATAGACGATGCAGTTCTGAAAGATCTCCACCAATGACGCGCCGTTGAACGCGTACGCCTCCCGCAGGACATGACTCATGCCGACCTTGTCGGTATCGATGCCACGCGCGAAGAACTTCGCGCCGGCGCCAAGCGCGAACTGACCGGGTGACACGGGCATGTCGATGGAGCCGCCCGGACTGGATGGTGAGGTCGTGCCGATACGTGAGGTCGGTGAGTACTGCCCTTTGGTGAGTCCGTATATCTCGTTGTTAAATAACAGTATTTTTAGGCCGATGTTGCGACGCAGCGCGTGCAGCATATGGTTGCCGCCAATGGACAGGCTGTCGCCGTCACCGGTAACGACCCACACGTCGAGCTCGGGATTCGCAAGCTTAAGGCCGGTTGCTATCGCCGGTGCACGTCCGTGAATCGTATGGAACCCGTAGCTCTCGACATAATAGGGAAAGCGCGCTGCGCAGCCGATGCCGGAGATGAATGCGGTGTTGTCCGGATCGGCGCCCACGTCGGCGAGCGCCTTCGTCACGGACTTCAGGATCGCGTAGTCACCGCAACCCGGACACCAGCGGACTTCCTGCGACGTTTCGAAATCCTTGCCGGTCAGCCTGTCGTTCATGAAGC
>JBFELT010000186.1:0-6019 GCA_041552015.1 Woeseiaceae bacterium | reverse complement strand
GCCTTACCTGCAGAGGCCGCTGGAACTCGGCGCGGACATCGTCATGCACTCCGCGACCAAGTTCATCAACGGCCATTCGGACATGGTTGGCGGTATCGTCGCTACCGCGGACAAGGATATCGCCGAGCGGCTAGCTTACCTGCAGAATTCGATCGGAGCCGTTGCCGGCCCGTTCGACAGCTTCCTCGCCTTGCGCGGCGTCAAGACGCTCGACGTGCGCATGCAGCGTCACTGCGAGAGCGCCATGCGCATTGCCGAATGGCTGGAAAACGACGATCGCGTCGACAGCGTCCTGTATCCGGGGCTGGAGTCGCACCCGCAGCATGCGCTCGCCGCGCGGCAAATGCGCGGCTTTGGTGGCATTGTGACTTTCTTTATCAAGGGCGACATCGAGAAAGCCAGGTCCTTTCTCGAGAACTGCAGGGTGTTCGCGCTTGCCGAGAGTCTCGGCGGCGTGGAGAGCCTGGTCGATCATCCGGCCATCATGACGCACGCAAGCGTTCCCGAGAAAGAGCGCGCCAAACTGGGTATCAGCGATCAGCTTATCCGGCTGTCGGTAGGCATCGAGGCGATAGAGGATCTGATTGCCGACCTCGACCAGGCGCTCGGCTAGCGCTCAGGCCTCTCCGAGTGCCGCGAGCTGGTCGGCCTGGTACTCGTTGATCAATGGCTCGACGACCTGCTCCAGGTGTCCCTCCATGATCTCATCCAGTTTATAAAGTGTCAGGTTGATGCGGTGATCGGTAACGCGCCCCTGCGGGAAGTTGTAGGTTCTTATGCGTTCGCTGCGATCGCCGGACCCCACCAGCAGTCGCCTTTTCTCGGCCTGTTCGATTTCCTGCTCGGATACCTGCGCGTCCAGCAGCCGCGCCTGCAGCAGCGACATCGCGCGCGCCCGATTCTTGTGTTGCGATCGTTCGTCCTGGCATTCGACAACGATGCCGGTGGGCAGGTGAGTCAGGCGCACGGCCGAGTCCGTCTTGTTCACGTGCTGCCCGCCGGCTCCCGAGGCGCGATAGGTGTCCACTCGCAGGTCGGACGGATTAACCGCGACCGCCTCGATTTCATCGGGCTCCGGCAACACGGCGACCGTACAGGCCGAGGTATGAATTCGCCCCTGTGATTCGGTCGCCGGGACGCGCTGTACCCGATGCGCACCGGACTCGAACTTCAGTTTCGCGAAAATACTCTGGCCACTGACGCGGCAGATGATTTCCTTGAATCCACCGTGCTCGCCTTCGCGTTCGGAGAGAATCTCGATCGACCAGCCCATGGACTCCGCGTATTTCGAATACATGCGGAATAAATCGCCGGCGAAGATCGCGGCCTCGTCGCCACCGGTGCCGGCACGAATCTCCAGGAAGACGTTGCTGTCATCATGCGGGTCGGGTGGGATCAGCGACTTCAGCAGTGCCGCGAGCAATACCTCGCGGCGCTCTGTGAGACTCTTTAGTTCTTCCTGGCCCATTTCGCGAATCTCGGCGTCCGCGTCCCGCGTCATTTCCTCCGCGGAGGCGATCTCGTCGACAACCTCGCCATAGCGCTGAAACGAGCGCACCACGGGATCGATGCGCGCGTACTCTTTCGACAGGTTGCGAAACTGATCCTGGTCGCCGATTACATCGGGGTCGGCAAGCAGGCCGGCGATCTCCTCGAAGCGCTCTTCGACGGATTCAAGCTTGCGGCGTATGGAGTCTTTCACCTTCGTCGCTCGCTCAGGGCTTCTTCAGGCCAAATAGGTCCCGGGCGGCGTCGATAAGCTCCTGGTCCGCCGACTCGCCTGCTTTTCGCAGCGCAACGCTGGGCTTGTGCAGCAGCTTTTTCATCAACGCGGCGGTGGCATATTCAATCGCGTCTTCGGCGGACTCCCCGCGTGCAAGTCGGCGCCTGGCCTGGGCGTTAACCTCGTCGCGCAATATCTCGCTATTCTCCCGCAGAGCCGCGATGACCGGCACGACCTGTTTGGAACGCTCGATGCTGACGTATCTCAGGATTTCTTCATCAAGCAGCCTGTTTGCCTCTACGGCCGCTGCCTCGCGATTGCCCTGGCCTTCCAGGATCACGCGGTCGAGGTCGTCGACGGAGTACAGGTAGACGTCATCGAGATCGGCGACGCTCGCCTCGATGTCTCGAGGAACGGCGATGTCGACGGCAAAGATCGGCTTGCGTTTGCGCGCCTTTACGGCCGCTTCCATTTGTTGACGGGTAATCACCGGTTCCGTTGCGGCCGTTGAGGTTATCAAGATATCGGCTTCGGGCAGGGTGCCCTCGATCTCCGACAGCGGCAGCGCAAAGCCGCCAAACTGGCCGGCCAGCTCGCGGGCACGCTCGACGTTGCGGTTCGCGACGAACAGGCGCCCGACGCCGCGCCTGTGAAGGTGCTTGGCGACGAGCTCTATCGTGACACCGGCACCGACCAGCAGTGCGGTGTGTTTCTTGAAGCCAGCGAAAAACTGGTCGGCGAGGTGGACGGCCGTGTACGCAACCGAAACCGGGCTTGCGCCGATCTCGGTGTCAGTACGAATCTTCTTCGCTACGGCGAAGGTGTGTTGAAACAGCAGGCCGAGTTTCTGGCCAAGCGAACTGGTTTGCTGCGAATGGCGGTAGGCGTCCTTGAGCTGGCCGAGAATCTGCGGCTCGCCGAGGACCATGGAGTCGAGGCCGCAGGCAACACGGAATATATGCCGTATCGCATCTTCCCCCTGCAACGTGAACAGGGAGTCGCAACACATCGGATCCAGTTGCCGGTCTTTCTCCAGCCAGGAACGCAGCCGCTCGGTCGCCTGATCGCCGCTGGTCATTACGTAAAACTCCGTGCGGTTGCATGTCGACAAAAGCACGGCCTCGTCGACGCCATCGATCGTCTTCAGACTGTGCAGCGCGCGCGGCACCTCGTCGCCCGCGTAGACGACTCGCTCGCGTATTTCCACAGATGCCGTGTTATGGTTCAGGCCGAGTATTTGCAGCGGCATAGAGTTACTATTGGCGCCGTCAAGGCACCCAGGGATGTCGGAGTGCGTATGATAAGCGAACTGAACCGCGAGTTCCTTGTCTGTGTAATGAAGGGACGATTTTTTTATGCATGAGCTTCGACGATGGTTGTCGGCCGCAGCGCTGATGACACTTTTCGCCCTGATCGTCAGCCCAGCCGCCGCTGCCGATGATGCCAAAGCCTCGGATGCCAGCGCCCATGTGCTGAAGGCCGAGATGGCGCTGCAGCGCGATGAGTATCGGCAGGCCGCGATCGAATACCGCAAGGCGGCGGAATTGAGCGACGACGCCGATCTGGCGCGCAAGGCGACCATCGTCGGATTTTCCTATCGATTCGATGACGAGGCGCTGAAGGCCGCAAAACGCTGGGGCAGGCTCGAGCCGGACAACGACGAGGCCCGTGTCTACCTGGCGCAAAGCTACTTCCGGGTCGGCGATCTCAAGAACGCGCGTCGCAACTTCAAGGTCGTAGTCGAAAAAGGCGAAGAGGGTCCCGGGCAGCGCCTGCTGTCGCTGGTCCGGTACCTGTCAGAGGAGGATAAGCCCCAGGCCGCCGACAAGCTGATGCGCGCGCTCGCGAAGCCCTACAAAAAGGACGCCCTGGCGCATTACGCCGCCGCCGTGCTGGCGCTCGAGGCCGGCGACACGGCACACGCGAAGGAACGGGCACTGCGTTCCAGCGAACTGGAACCGGACTACATCAAGTCCAGGCTGCTGTACGCCCGCGCCCTGCTTGTCGAAGGCGACACCGATGAGGCAATCGAGTACACCGCCCGGATCATCGGCGACGATCCGGACCCGGATCCGGATGCGCGCATGGAACTGGCCATCATGTACCTGATGGCGGATCGTAATGACGACGCCCTGAGCCAGGTGAACCAGGTGCTGCTGGAGCAATCCGGCCGCAGCGACGCGCTGCGACTGATGGCGATCATCAATTTCCGCCAGGAGTATTTCGATGCCGCCTGGGACGACTTCGAGGACCTGCTGGCAACCGGTCAGTACCGCATGGACGCCCTCTACTATCTTGGCCGCATTGCCGATATACGCGAAGAATACGACCGCGCGATACTGCTGTATCGCGAGGTTCGCTACGGCTCGAACGCCGCCGCCGCGCAGCGTCGTGCCAGTGCACTGCTGGCGTTCGAGAAGGACGACATGGAAAGCGCTCTCGAGGTACTCAACGAATTCGCGAAAGACTCGCCGCGGCATGCCATCGACATGACAATCGCCAAGGCGCAGCTTTACGCCTCGATGAAGGACTACGAGAGTTCGCTCGAGCTCTATGACCGCGCCGTCGCGTTTCGTCCGGACGAGGAGAGCGTCGCACTGAGCCGCGCCGAAGTCCTGCTGCGGCTGGAACGTCTTGACGATGCCATTGCCGCCTACAAAGCGGCGGTGAAACGCTGGCCAGACAGCGCTCTCTCAATGAACGCGCTCGGCTATACGCTGGCGGATCGCACGGAACGTTATGCGGAAGCCGAATTGCTGATTGCGAAGGCGCTGAAACTCGACCCCGACAATCCCGCCATCATCGACAGCCACGGCTGGGTCCTGTACAAGCTCGGTCGCCATGAAGAAGCTCGGGCAGAGCTGCAGAAGGCTTACGACGCATTCGACGATCATGAAGTGGCCGCGCACCTGATCGAGGTGCTCGTCGCGCTCGATCGTCGTGACGATGCGCTGGCTCTGCTTGCAAGCGCGACGGAAAAAACGCCAGACAGCCCGTTACTTGACGATGTTCGCGCGCGGCTATTTCCTGAATCCCCCTAGGCGGCCACGCGCTGTCGGGCTGCTGCTGGGCCTGCTGGCACTGGCAGGCTGCGCCACGACCCGACAGGGAATCGAGCTCCCGGATATCAGCGGCTGGGAGCAGCGAAATGCGGTGCTTGGTGGTCTTCGGTCCTGGGAGTTTATCGGGCGAATCGCCGTAAAGGCCGGTGACGAGGGCTTCAACGGCAAGTTCAACTGGACGCAGCGTGACGAGGCCTTCAATGCGACGGTAAGCGGTCCGCTCGGCATCGGCACGGTTCGCATCGAGGGAGAAGGGCGCTCGGTTACGCTGACCGACAAAGATGGCGATGCGGCCATTCTCGACGATGTCGAAAGCGAACTCCTGTATCGCTACGGCTGGACGATTCCGGTCATGTCCCTGAGATACTGGGCGCTGGGCATTCCGGATCCGGCGATGACCGCGGTCACGGAGTTTGACGATAGCGGCAGGCTGATTCGGCTGCATCAAAGCAACTGGATCGTGGAGATTTCGCGCTATCGCGATGGCGGCGGACAGTCAATGCCGCGCATATTATCCGTGACAAATCCTGATACTCGCGTGCGAATGGTTATCGATCAGTGGTTATTCTTCGAGCGTTGACAGCACTGGACCCTCACCGCACAATTGCGCCGCAGCTCAGAGTTCACAGCTATTGGGGCGTAGCCAAGCGGTAAGGCATCGGGTTTTGATCCCGTGTATCGCAGGTTCGAATCCTGCCGCCCCAGCCATTTCACGTCTCAAGGGGATACCGTGGAAGTAGGAACAATGGCGGTCTTTTCAGGCAACGCCCACCCGCAGCTCGCGCAGGACATCGCCCGGTACTTGCGTATCCCGCTTTCCAAGGCGCACGTCGGTCGCTTCTCCGACGGCGAGATCAACGTGGAAATTCTCGAGAATATTCGCGGCCGTGAGACCTTCATCGTGCAGCCCACATGCCCGCCAACCGCCGAGAACCTGATGGAACTGCTGGTCATGGTGGATGCGGCCAAGCGTGCGTCGGCCGAGACGATCACGGCGGTCATCCCGTACTTCGGCTTCGGCCGGCAGGACCGCCGGCCCCGATCCGCCCGCGTGCCCATCACCGCAAAACTGGTGGCCAAGCTTATCGGGACGGCCGGGGTGGACAGGGTGCTGACGGTGGACCTGCACGCGGATCAGATCCAGGGTTTTTTCGATATCGCCGTCGACAATGTTTATGCCTCGCCGATACTGCTGGGCGATGCCTGGCGGCAGAAATACCCCAAGATGGTCGTC
>JBFELT010000185.1:0-6040 GCA_041552015.1 Woeseiaceae bacterium | reverse complement strand
GCAATCCATACTAGCGTCGTCCGAGCAGCCCCTGTGACTTACTCGGACACAAGTCCGAGCAGGGCACTAGGCATTACTCGGCCTCTGACACTGCAAGACTGGTCAAGGCGACCGAAAAAGTGTGTGAAAGACGACCGAATTCTATCTTGAGAGCCAGCCGTCACACGATTCTCACACGATCGGGCACGCAAAAAGACAGTGGTCGGGACGACGCTGTGCAAGTGGTTGGAAAATAAGGAAATGACTGGTCGGGGTGAGAGGATTTGAACCTCCGGCCCCTGCCTCCCGAAGGCAGTGCTCTACCAGGCTGAGCTACACCCCGAACGCGCGCAATGATACACAGTCCCGCCTTCCCGGGAAAGCTCAGCGACGCGGCTGAAACAGGCAGTCCAGAAGCTCTTTCTCGGGTTCCTGGTTCAGCCACTCAGGCTTTCGGAAGTTTCTCTTGATGCCGCGCGCGAGCTTGCCGATCTGCATGCCGTCGACAATGCGATGGTCAAAGGTGCCGGTTAGCGGCAGTATCGTGCGGATTACGATTTCGCCGCGGCGGACTACGGGCTTTTCTTCGATTTTGCCCAGCACGATCACGGCGGGCACTTTTGCCGCTGGCATCAATGCTGTCATGCCGGTCGTCAAACCGAAGCTACCGATATCGGAGACGACGAACGAGCCGAAGCTGTGGGCGGACAGTCCCAGCGCCCTGATTTCCAGTCCCAGGTCGACCGTAATCCATTTCAGCAAGAGGAATACCGGCCGCCGCAACGGCCAGGGCACGCGGTTCAGCAGGTACTTGTTCTGAGCCGCCTTGATCTCATCGCCGGCTCGCCCGCTGCTTGCTTTCTCGCGGAGTTCTTCCGCGATAGCGGAAACGGACTTGGCATGTGCATCCTTGATAATCGCCGCGGTGACACCGGCATCGCCGCCGACCGAGACCGGCACCATGACGTCGAGTCTTTCGCGACCCACGACGTTGCCTCGACGGATGAAGCAGTTCATCTCGGGTACGTCGAATGCGACCGCGCGTGCCAGCACAGCGGTTGCCAGGTGGGTCATGGTGATCTTCACGCCCTCAGAGCGCTTCGTGTCGAGGAAGCGTTTGGCGTCGGTCACATCGATATCGAGCGTGCCGTAGACTCTGGAGTCGGTAGGCGTCGTGTAGATTGCCGCCGAGGTAACGCGCCACGGCGTATTGAACCTGTCCATCTAGTTCGGCGTATTGCTAATCGTGCACATGCCGCCGGTATATTCCCGAGCCAGGGCGGGCTGCACTAGGATCGCCGTCTAACGGCAAACTCGGCAATGGAGACAAGCGCCCGTTTGTGCTCCGAGTCGGGAATCCCGGACAACGCGCTGATTGCGATATCAGCGGCCTCGTGCGCTCGCTTGTTCGTGTAGTTTAGCGCGCCGGTGGACTCGATAATCGATTGGATTGCATCAAGTTTGTCGAGCCCGCCGTCCTGGATGGCCGCGCGGATGAGGGCGCGCTCGTTCTCGGAGCCGACCTGCATTGCATAGATGAGCGGCAATGTCGCTTTGCCTTCGGCGAGATCGTCGCCAAGGTTCTTGCCGAGTTCCTCGGACGAAGCATTGTAGTCCAGCGCATCGTCGACGAGTTGAAACGCGGTACCAAGGTTTTGCCCGTACTCGAGCATTGCCGCCTCGTCCGCGGAATCCCGATTCGCCAGGACCGCGGCAATCTGCGCGCCGGCCTCGAACAGCCTCGCTGTCTTGCGATAAATAACCTGGCGGTACTCGGCCTCGCTCGCGTCCGGATTATGGATGTTCATGAGCTGCATCACTTCGCCTGCGGCGATCGTGTTGGTCGCATCCGCGAGGATTTGCATGACCCGCATGTCACCGATGTCGACCATCATCTGGAAGGACCTCGAGTACAGAAAATCGCCGACCAGCACGCTGGCCTGGTTGCCGAAGACCGTGTTTGCCGAATCCTTTCCCCGCCGGCGCAGCGACGAATCGACAACATCATCGTGCAGCAATGTCGCCGTGTGTATGAATTCGATGATGGCGGCCGCCTGGATGTGCTGCACGCCCGAATACCCGAGTGCCCGTGCCGCCAGCAGCACAATGAGCGGGCGAAGGCGTTTGCCGCCGCTCATCACGATATACTGGGACACCTGTGAGACCAGCGCGACATCGGATTCGAGGCTCCGCGCAATCAGCTGATCTACAGCCAGCCTGTCCTGCTCGGCGATCGCTACGACATCATCGAAGCTGAGTTTTTCCTCTGTTTTTTCTGCCAGTTGCATAGCATTCGGATAATGCCTGAAAGCGATGCTATTGGCGATAAGGGCAGGCGTTTTCCCGAGTTGGCGGCCAGAGTGCAAGCTATTGAAATAAAGATAAATTTGCAGCGCTGCTGACGTTGACCCGGAGCCGCTGAGTCTATAGAATTCCCGCTCTTTTGTGGCGTCCGCCAGATGGGCGCTCGCGCCAAACGTGCACAGGCCACGAAAAAATTCATAATTCTCAGTCAGTTGCGCCTTTAGCGGCTGACGTAATGGAGCCAACATAATGTATGCGGTTTTTCGCAGTGGCGGCAAACAGTACCGCGCAACAAAGGGCGATGTCCTCAGACTCGAGAAGATCGATGCCGAGGAAGGCGCATCTGTCGACTTCGATGACGTTCTCCTGATAGGCGAGGGTAGCGATATCAAAGTCGGAAATCCGGTTATTGCCGGTGGTTCTGTCAGTGCGAAAGTGCTGCGCCAGGGCAAGAGCCGCAAGGTGCCGGTCGTGAAGTTCAAGCGCCGACAGAATTACCTGCGTCAGGGCACGCACCGGCAGTTCTTCACCGAGGTGGAGATAACCGGCATCAAGGCATCGGGATCCGGCAAGGCACCCGCAAAGACCGCTGAAGCCGCGGTCGAGAAAGCGGCGCCAAAGAAGGCTGCGGCCAAAAAGCCGGCGACGAAGAAGGCGGCAAGCAAAAAGGCGGCAAGCAAGAAGGCGGCCCCCAAGAAGGCCCCGGCAGCGAAAAAGAAGGCTGCCAAGAAAACGGCCAAGTAATTAACGAAGCCCAGGCTGGTCCTGGGTCATGAAACAGACAGGTAGAGTACAGTGGCACATAAGAAAGCAGGCGGTAGTACCAAGAACGGTCGCGATTCCGAAAGTAAACGCCTAGGCGTAAAGATTTTCGGTGGCCAGGCAGTTACGGCGGGCAATATCATCATCCGCCAGCGCGGCACGCGATTTCACCCGGGCATGAATGTCGGCATCGGCCGCGACCACACGTTGTTTGCGAAAAAAGACGGGCACGTCAAGTTTGAGAAGAAGGGCCCGCGGAGCCGACAGTTCGTCAGCGTCGTCGACGCCTAGAACCCGAGGCGCCCTGCGACCGTAGTAGCGGTGGCCGGAACGACATTACGAAGCCCCGCTATTGCGGGGTTTTTCGTTTCCACCGGATAAACTGGCACTGAGATGAAATTCGTCGATGAAGCAACGATTCGTGTTCAGGCGGGCAACGGCGGCCACGGCTGCCTGAGTTTTCGCCGCGAAAAATACGTGGAGCGTGGCGGACCCGACGGCGGCGACGGCGGTTACGGTGGCAGCGTCTACCTGGTCGCCGATGCAGCCCTGAACACGCTCGCCGATTTTCGTGTCGCGCGCCGGTTCAAGGCGGAGAGCGGCCAAGGCGGTGCCGGGCAGAACAGAACAGGCGCATCCGGCGACGACCTCGAGGTCAGGGTTCCGTGCGGTACGGTTGTGCATGATGTCGACACCGGCGAGCTTATTTGCGACCTCACGGAAGCGGGCCAACGGCAGAAGGTCGCGGAAGGCGGCCGGGGCGGACTCGGCAATACCCGATTCAAGAGCAGCATCAACAGAGCACCGCGCAAGACGACGAACGGAACGCCTGGCGAAGGGCGGCACCTGCGTCTCGAACTGAAGGTGCTGGCCGATGTTGGCCTCGTGGGAATGCCGAACGCCGGCAAGTCGACACTGATCTCGGCGATGTCCCAGGCAAGACCTCGCATCGCGGACTACCCTTTTACGACCCTGCATCCGAATCTCGGCGTCGTTCGGGTGGGTCAATTACAGAGCTTCGTGATGGCCGATGTTCCCGGTCTTATCGAGGGAGCGTCGGAAGGCGCCGGACTCGGTATCCAGTTCCTGAAGCACCTGCAGAGAACAAGGCTCCTGCTGCATCTGGTCGATATTGCGCCGATCGACCCGGCGGCTGACCCGGCCCGAGAAGTCAAGGCCATTGCGGCGGAGCTGGCTCAGTTCTCCGAAGAACTCGCGGCGAAGCCCCGCTGGCTGGTGATGAACAAGATCGATCTGCTGGACGAAGAGGACCTGCCGGTCGCCAGGGAAATGCTACTGGAGGCACTGCAGTGGCGCGGACCGGTATTCGAAGTCAGCGCGGCGACAGGCAAGGGGACAGAGGCGCTCGCGCAGGCGGTCATGAGGGAGCTGGAGAATCTGCTCGAGGAGCAAGGCGCCGACGAGGCGTATGATCCGGCTTCGGTCTGAGCACGCCCAAAAAAAGTTGGGCTAGGCGGAGAGGGCTTTCACGCGCGTGTTGAGGCGGCTCTTGTGGCGTGCGGCTTTGTTCTTGGTCACGAGGCGCTTGTTGATCATGCTGTCGATAACCGGTACTACCGCTTTGTAGGCGGCAACGGCGGCGTCTTTGTCGCCGGCGTCACAGGCTTTGACGACGTTCTTGATCTTCGTTCGCATCATGGAGCGCAGGCCCATATTGTGCTTGCGGGTCTTCTCCGCCTGCCGAGCGCGCTTCTGAGCTGATTTGATATTTGCCACTGGTAATTCCGTGTCGTGCCTACAAAGAGCCGCGTATTATTCGTGCCCGGAGGAGTATTGTCAATGGTCGTTGCGGTTGTTCGATCAACAGGCTCGACATAATACGTAAATGACTGATTTTAAGACTTTTTTGGGATAAACTCGGCGCCCCATGACGACCGGAAAAAAGAACAGCGGACGCAAACTGGCGCTAAGAACCTCGGTCGTCAGCGGCATGACGCTGATCTCCAGGATTCTCGGCCTCATCCGGGACGTCGTATTTGCCCGGTACTTCGGGGCGTCGCTGGTAATGGATGCGTTCCTCGTGGCGCAACGCATACCCAACATGCTCCGTCGCTTCTTTGCAGAGGGCGCATTCTCTGCCGGCTTTATTCCGGTCATGTCTCGTTACCGGGAAAAGCATGAGCATTCCGAGGCTCGTGAATTCGTCGATGCTGTTGCCGGGACCTTCGGAATTGTTCTTTTCCTGGTTACGCTGCTTGGTGTTATCGCGTCGCCGCTCCTGGTTCTGATCGTTGCACCCGGCTTTGTCGGCGACGGAGGTGATTTTGACCTCGCCGCCCTGATGCTTCGTTTTACGTTTCCTTACCTGTTGTTTGTGTCGCTGACGGCAATGGCGGGCGGCATTCTCAATACCTATGGGCGTTTCGGCGTTCCTGCGTTCACTCCCGTGATACTGAACGTCGTTTTGATCGTCGCTGCGATATGGGTGTCGCCGCATCTCGAGCAGCCGGTGATGGCGCTCGCCTATGCGATTTTGGTTGCCGGTGTTTGCCAACTGATTTTTCAGTTGCCGTTCCTGGCACGGATACAGGCCTTGCCCAGGCCGACGTGGTCGCCCCGTCATGAGGGTGTACGCCGCGCTTTTCGTCTCATGGTTCCGGCGATTTTCGGCTCTTCAGTCGCGCAGATTAACGTGCTGCTCGGTGGAATCATCGCCTCGCTGTTGCCCGTCGGCAGTATCAGTTACCTGTACTTCTCGGACAGGCTGATGGAGTTCCCGCTCGGGCTGTTCAGCATTGCGCTGGCGACGGTCACCCTGCCAACTTTGTCGCGGCTCTGGGCAGGTGACGACAAGACGGAATTCGCGCAAACGCTCGACTGGTCGATGCGGATCGCACTGCTGATCGTCGTGCCGGCAGCTGCCGGACTGATACTTCTTGCGGGCCCCCTGATCGCTACGCTGTTCTTCGGCGGTATTTTCGACGCGAATTCGGTCGCGATGACGACAATGGCGCTGCGCGCCTACGCGGTTGGG
>JBFELT010000184.1:0-6060 GCA_041552015.1 Woeseiaceae bacterium | reverse complement strand
CTAGCCCGGGCCGGAACGACTACTCGGATACCGGGTCGTCATTCAGAAACAGGCCCGTAACGCTATTGCCCGACAGCAGCGACTTGGACTCGACGCCGTCCGTCCACATGTAGCCCTTCGCCGAAACGCCGCCGTCCGTCCACATGTAGCCTTTCGCGGTAACACCGCCGTCCGTCCACATGTAGCCATTGGCGGTGATGCCGTGATCATTGGTGAACGTGGCACCGCTGGACCAGCTGAAGCCATTGTTGTACAGGTAGCCCGAACCCCAGACGCCGTCGCCCCAGAGCGCCGCGGTATCTTCCACCAGGACTCCGCCACTTACGTTGTCGAAGACCATCAGCGGCGACAAGGCCTCGCCAGCTACCCATCCGGCGTCGTTGAGCGCCGCATTCACGTCAAGCAAACCGGCGCCAGCCTCGGACGGATCCGCGTCGATCTTCGTCGCCGAACGCATCAAACGCGCCTTGACGGTCGCGGGTGTCAGCGATGGATCTTTGTCCAGCAACAGGGCAGCCGCGGCGCTGACGATCGGCGTTGCCATGCTCGTACCGGACATTTCCAGGTAATTGCTGCTGCAGTTCGCCGTCACGCAGCTCTGAATCCGGTCAGGCAACGCAATCGCAAGCTTCGAGTCTGCTGGTATCGCTGCAACGACGCGGTTACCCGGCGCCAGCAGGTCGGGCTTCAGTACGTAGTCGCCGATAGTCGGCCCGGTCGACGAGAAAGTGGACACGTAGTCATCCGAATAATCTGCACCTGTCGCGTTATCCGTCAGCGAACCTACCGTAATTACCTTGCGGGAGTTGCCCGGGCTGGTGACGGTCATGCTGCCGGAAAAGCCTTCATTGCCAGCGGCAACGACGACCACAACACCGGCGTCCCACAGATTCTCGACGGCTATTACGAGGGGATCGGTATCATTCGATTCCGAGATTCCCTTGCCGAGCGAGAGATTGACGACACGAATATTGAAATAGCTGCCATAGGTGAGCAGCCAGTCGAGCGCCGCCATGACGTCCGACATGGAGCCATCGCCATCCTGGTCGAGCACCTGCAGCGCAAGCACCCTGGCGCCGGTCGCCAATCCTTTGAATTCATCCTGCGAATCCGCACCGCTGCCGGTCAGGATGCCGGCAACGTGCGTACCGTGGCCGAACTTGTCATCTCGGCCACTGTCGTTGAGCGCAACGATCTCGCCGTTTTGAATCTGTGGTTCGGGGTACGCGCCGTTCAGGAACGAGTACTGCACGATATTCTCGCTCAGGTCGCCGTGACCCGAGACACCGGTATCCAGTACCGCAATGCCGACGTTGGAGCCACTGTAGCCTGCGTTGGCCGAACCGGCCGCCGGGACTTTCGCGGCAATGCGCGAGGCCAGCGAGGTCGACGATATCCTGTCGTCGATCGACAACCAGTCGACGTTATCGTCGACAGCCAGTTTCTCCAGGGAGGCCGCGGGAATCGTGATTGCCCGCATGCTGAGGTGCTCGTAGCTGCGCGTCACTTGCCCGCCCAGCTCCGCAACCCGCTCGTCGTCGAAGAGCTCAGGATGCTGGTCATAGCGAACGACGATCTCGGCCATGCCCGAACCCGCAGCGGCAAGCGCCGCGACCGGCCCGCTCATTTTGTCACGTGGCAACTTCTTGCCCGGCTTCTTCGGCGCCTCATCAGCCGATTCGCCAGCGCGCGGCGGTCCGACGTCGTTGCCGACCTGTGCGAAAACGATCCTGTCGTCAGCTTCGATATCGAAGCTTCCAGGCGCCAGGGTATCGTGCGCGTAACCCGCCTGTCCCTCACGCGTCGCATCGACAGCGCCGGCGGTCGCGGTGGCCGCGATTCCGGTTGTCGCCACGTTGCTGGCAGCGACCGTGGTCGTAGTCACGCCGTGGTTCGATGTCTGGGCAAATAGCAGGGTACCGATCGCCATAGCCACACTAAGGAGTCTGAAGTTCATTTTCATGCTAAGGGTCGCCTTGTCGGGTTCGCTTCGCGTATTTCGTGTTGTTGTTTTCATCGTCATTGCCCTCGCGTTAACTTGCGCTTTCCATGCGCATTGGCGCGCTTTGCTCGTCGGCATATGACGAGAACTTGTTGAGTCGCCCGGCACGACGCGCACGAAACAACAGCGATGTTGATTCGATATTGTCGTGGTCCAGGTCGAAGCTGGTTGTCGCCTCGCTGGGGCCGAGCATGCCGACCCAGGCGTTGCGATTCTTCTTGGCTTCGTACATGAGCCCGTCAGCCAGGCTGATGATCTGGTCAAGGCTCGATTCATCGGCCTGCGCCCGGAACAGCGGATAGGCAGCAAACCCGATCGAACAGGTTGTTCGCACGATCTGGCCGTCGCTAAGCGTGAAATTGCTGCTGGCGACGCTGGACCTTATGCGCTCGGCGAGTTGCTCCGCCTCCTCCGGGCGGGTCTGCTTTGCGATGACAACGAACTCATCGCCACCCCAGCGAATCACGAAGTCGGAACGACGGCAGATACCCAGCAATACGTCCCGGAGCTGCAGCAGCATCTGGTCGCCTGCCGCGTGCCCGTAGGTATCGTTGATCGGCTTGAAGTTATCGAGGTCGATCATCATGAAGACAAGTTCCGATACGTCGTGCTTGTCCACACCTTCGCGCTCGTTGCCGAGACGGCGCTGGATGACGTCCAGGTCCCGGGAAACCTCTTCGAATACGAATCGCCGGTTGCGCAGACCCGTCAGCGGATCGCTCAGGCTGCTTTCCTGCAGCGCCTGGTTCAGAACCCGCAGCTGCTGATTCTTGTCCAGCAGTTTTTCGGTTCGTGATTCGACCTCCCGCTCCAGCCGGTGGCTGTACTCTTCTTCGCGCCGTACCTTGCGGCGATGGCCAAGCCACAGGCCGACGACCAGCTGCGCGAAAACGGCGACGTAGCCGAGGTAGGCCCACCAGGTGTCCCACGGTGCGGCCGTAACCCTCACCGGCAGTGCAAAGCCGGCCTCGTTCCAGACACCTTCACTATTCGCGGCCTTCACGCGCAGCAGGTAATTGCCATCGTCAAGGTCCGTGTAGGTGACGCGACGCCGATTGCCGAGATCGATCCAGTCCTTGTCAAACCCCTCGAGCTTGTACATGTAGCGATTCTGTTCAGGGGCAACGAAATCCATGGCGGCAAATTCGAATGCGATAACGTCATCCTTCCAGCTTATTTCTACGGTGTCCGCCTCGTCGAACGGCAGATCGGACTTCGTCGAGTCGCCGCCGCTGAAGAAACCGGTGAGCGCGATCAGTGGAACCACCTTGGCCGCTTTGATCTCGTCAGGTCGAAATGCATTGAATCCGTTGTGGCCCCCGAAGAACAATTCGCCTGAGTCGCTTCGGTAGTGCGCGCCGAAGTTGAACTCCTCGGATTGCAGCCCGTCTTTGCGATGCAGGTTCTTGATCTCGCCGGTATCCGGGTTGAAGCGGCTGATGCCATAGTTGGTGCTCATCCAGATCCAGCCTGCTTCGTCAAACTGCACGCCATAGATGACGTCGTTCGCCAGCCCGTCCTCCTGCGACGTATTGGCGAAGGTGATCGATGCCGGATCCGCTGCGCTGCCGACTACGCGATCAAGCCCGCCACCCTGCGTGCCGACCCAGACGTTGTGGTCGCTGTCTATGTTGATCGCATAGACGGTATCCGACGCGAGCGAGTTTCGATCCTCGGGATCGTGTCGGAAATGGTAGAAGCGCTCTGTGGCGCGATCCATCAGGTTCAGGCCGCCGCCGTCGGAGCCGACCCACATATTGCCATTGGCGTCCTGGGCGAAACTCGTAATGCGACTGCCGCTTATTGCATGCGGGTCGTTGGAATCCGGCGCAAACGTCCGGAACTGACCGTTTTTCGGGTTATAGCGGCTGATGCCGCCGCCGAAGGTGCCAATCCAGACGAGACCATCGCGGTCCTCGTACATCGTCATGACGCCGTTTGCAGCAAGGCTGTTCGGGTTGCCCGGTTCATGTCGGAAATTTGTCGAGTCGCCCGTCCTGGGGTCGAGACGGACGATACCGGCCCGCATGGTACCCGCCCAGATGAAACCTTTACGGTCGCGCATCAGGCTCATGACATAGTCGTCGGCGATTCGGTACTCGCTATTCGGATCGTTGCGGTACTGCGTAATCTCGCCGCTACTGCGATCAATCGCGCTCAGGCCCTCGCCAAAGGTTCCGACCCACAGCGTTCCGGCTCCGTCGTCGATGAATCCCATGACATTAGGCTGGCTTTTGCCGTCAGCGGTGATTTCCTTCGCCGCCTCGAAGCCGTAGTACCAGGTGCGCGGATTCCAGGTGTTGACTCCCCGGGACTTCGTGCCGATCCAGAGCAGGCCGCTGCGATCTTCATAGATCGACGTAATGTCGTTGTCGCCCAGGCTCGACGAGTCGGCGCTGTCCGCCATGTAGCGAACCATCGCGCCCGAGCTGCGATCGACGAGGTTCAGGCCCAGCGTGGTACCAACCCAAAGGCGACCGTCGCTGTCCTCGAAGATGCTCGACACGCGATCGTTGGAAATGGTCGTTGCATCGTTCTCGTCGTGAACGAAATGCTCGAAGGTACCCGTCTTCGGATTCAGTCGGCTCAGGCCGCCGCCGTGAGTGCCGATCCACAGCTGACCCTCGGAGTCCTCGAGCACAGCGCGGACGCTGTGCGCGGAAATAGAGCTGGCATCCGCTGCGTCGCTTGAATAGGTCTCGATGTCCAGGTTCTCTGCATCGACGCGCGTCAGGCCGTGATCGCCTCCCACCCAGACGGCGCCGGCCGAGTCCTGGTACAGCGCAAAGACCGTGCCCACGGCCTGGCCTGAACCCAGATCGAAGTGCTCGAAGGTCTCCGCGTCCGGATCGAAGCGGTCAAGCCCGGCACCGCGTGTACCTACCCAGATTATCCCGGTGTCGTCTATCAGAATCCGGCGCACGATGTTTCCCGCGATACTGTCGGGGTTCGCTGCATCGTGACGGAAGGATTTCACCCGTCCGGTTGCGCGATTCAGCCTGGCCAGGCCGCCGCCGTTCGTCGCAATCCAAAGATTGCCGTTCTTGCCCTCGGCGATATCGAAAACGAAATCGTTGTTGAGTGCCTGCGGGTTTCCGCGTTGTCGTTTGTAGTGATTAAACTCGTAGCCATCGAAACTGTTGAGCCCGTTCTCGGTTCCGAACCACATCATGCCGTCGGAGTCCTGCAGAATACTGAGCACGTTGCTTTGCGATAGCCCGTTATCGAGCGTCAGGTGCCCGAAACGCATTGGATGACTTGTGAGCTCAGCGCCAATCGCCGCCGTATTTGCAGCGAGGCCCAGCAACAGCACGAAACACCATCGTGTCCGGAATTGTCTTAGTCTAATGTTCGCCGACCACATGATTAATTTACGCCTTCCCTAGTCGTCTCAAACATGCCCGGTCTCCCTTCCCGTCAGGGGTGTTATTAGGAAGCATTGGCGCTGTTGAGGCGTCGATGAAGGTCCGCGCGACCGACGTCAAAATGTGACGTAGTTCAAATAATGTTGCGGTTAAGCCGGGGAGGCGTTTTGTTAAGTTTGGTCTGTTTTCAGGGCGTAGGCCGAAAATGCCTCGGGCGGAAGTGCCTTGGCACTCAGGAATCCCTGGTAGCTGTCGCAACCGAGTTCACGCAGAACGGCGAGTTGATCGTCGGTCTCGACACCTTCTGCCACGACCGTCAGTTTGAGGCGCTGGCCGAGCGCCACCATCGCTGAGGCGATGGCCGCGTCCTTGCCGTCATCGACAAGTCCGGCGACATACGAACGGTCAATCTTGAGGGCATCTACGGGCAATTCTTTCAAATAGGCGATCGCCGAATCGCCGGTACCGAAGTCATCGATGGACAGCTTGACGCCCAGCCTCTTCAGCTCGTGCAGCTGCTTGATCACATCGTAGTCACCGGACAGCACGCCGCGCTCACTGATTTCCAGCTCCAGGTCGCCCGCATCCATTTGATGCCTCTCGAGGATGCTCTGCACGGAAAGAGAAAATCCACTGCTCATCAGCTGGGCCTTGGCCACGTTGACGCAGATATAGGGGAGCGATATGCCGGCG
>JBFELT010000183.1:0-6144 GCA_041552015.1 Woeseiaceae bacterium | reverse complement strand
GCTTACCCAACAACGTCATATTCTTCATCGGCGTTGCCACTGTTGTGTCCGGTTTCGCCTTGATCATCCGGCGTCTGACCAGCCCGGTATTGAAGTTGATTTCCAACTTCGATGACTACTTCAGCTGGTTCGTCACGATGCTGCCGCTGATAACCGGCCTTCTGATTCCGGTGCGCGCGCTGTTTCGTTATGAAGACCTGCTGGCGATCCACATTCTCAGCGTCGCACTACTCCTGATCTGGCTGCCCTTCGGCAAGCTGGGACACACGTTTCTCGTTTTCATCACCCGCGGCACGACCGGCATGGTCTTTGAACGCAGGGGGGCCAAGACATGACTACCGTAGACGGCAGACACACCCTCGATCGGGAAGCTGAACGCATCGCGTACAAGCCGCCCGAGGTTCGTCATGACACGCAGGGTGACATGAGCACCGAAGAGCGCGTGCAGACGGCGATGCACCACTTCGTCAAGGACTTCAACACGCAGACGGCATCGTATCTGGACGGCTGCCTGCACTGCGGCATGTGCGCGGACGCCTGCCACTATCACGTGCGTACGGACGACCCCCGGTACACGCCGATCTGGAAGATCGAGCTGTTCAAGCAGGCCTACAAGCGCGAGGTGGGCCCGTTCGCCTTTTTCTATCGACTGTTCGGTTTCAAGAAGAAAATCACGATCGAGCAGCTCGAGGAATGGCAGCACCTGCTGTACGACAGCTGCACTGTCTGCGGCCGCTGTTCACTGGTGTGCCCGATGGGCATCGATATCGCGGGCATGGTGTCGATGGCGCGTCACGGCATGTTCAAGGCCGGCCTCATCCCGCACGAGCTGCATGAAACGGCGAAACGTGCCGCCGAAACAGGCAGCCCCCTGGGGATTACGCCGGATAAGTTCGAGGACCGACTGGAATGGATGGCCGATGAACACGAGGTCGACATCCCGCTCAACGTTGAGAAGGCGGACGTGCTGGCCGTGATGTCATCGATCGAAATCCAGAAATACCCGGAATCCATGGCCGCCACGGCGAAGATTCTCAACGCCACCGGCGAATCCTGGACCTTCCGCAGCGACGGATTCGAAGCCACCAATTTCGGCATGCTGTCCGGCAACACCGAATGGCAGAAAGAAGCCAGCATGAAGCTGATCGACGCGGCGATAAAGATCGGTGCGAAGAAACTGGTTCTGCCCGAGTGCGGACACGCTTACATGGCGATGCGCTGGATGGGCGCCAACATGTACGGCAAGCCACTGCCTTTCAAAGTGCAGCACATCTCCGAATACATCGCTGACGCGTTGAACGAAGGTCGCCTCAAGGTGAAAAAAGTCGACAAGAGCGTCACCTTCCACGACCCCTGCCAGGTGTCCCGTCGCGGCGGCGCCACGCAGGCACCGCGCGATATCCTGAAGCACCTCGGCGTCGATTTTCGGGAAATGAAGAACGGCGGCGACTACAACTGGTGCTGCGGTGGCGGCGGCGGTGTCGTGACGATCAAGCGCGCCGACGAACTACGCCATCGGGTTTTCAAGCTGAAAATGGACCAGGTGGAGGCGACGGAAGCCGAACAACTGCTTTCCAGCTGTGCCAACTGTCGACAGAGCTTCGACGACTCGCAGGAACATTTTAACTGGAGTTACAAGATGGGCAGCCTGATGGAAATGGTCGCCGAGAACCTTGAGGAGGGCAAGGCATGAACGCTCGAATCGTCGTAGATCCGGTCACCCGTATCGAAGGCCATTTGCGCATCGAAGCGCAGATGAATGGCAACCAGATCCAGCAGGCCTATTCCTCCGGCACGATGGTGCGCGGCATCGAGATCATTCTTCGCGATCGCGATCCCCGGGATGCCTGGGCCTTTGCGCAACGCATCTGCGGCGTGTGCACGCTGGTGCACGGCATTGCATCGGTTCGCGCCGTGGAAAATGCGGTCGGATCGACGGTGCCGCCGAACGCACAGCTGATTCGCAACCTGATGATCGGCGCACAGTACATTCACGACCATGTGATGCATTTCTATCACCTGCATGCTCTCGACTGGGTCGATGTCGTGTCGGCACTGAAGGCCGATCCGGCGGCGACCGCGGCGCTGGCGCAATCCTTAAGCAGCTACCCGCGTTCGTCCACCGGCTATTTCAAGGACGTGCAGAAGAAGGTCGCGGACTTCGTTGCAGCCGGACAGCTGGGTATTTTCGCGAAAGCCTATTGGGGACATCCTGAATACAGGCTGCCTCCGGAAGCCAACCTGATGGCGGTCGCGCACTACCTGGATGCGCTCGAATGGCAGCGCGACGTCGCACGCCTGCATGCGATCTTCGGCGGCAAAAACCCGCACCCGAATTTCGTTGTCGGCGGCGTGCCCTGCCCGATCGATCTGAACTCGGATTCCGCCATCAACAGCAATCGCCTCAGCGAGGTTCAGGACATCATCAACAAGATGAAGGCCTTCGTTGAGCAGGTCTATGTGCCGGATACGATAGCGATCGCCGGTTTCTACAAGGACTGGTTTGCGCGCGGCGAGGGCCTCGGCAACTTCATGTGCTTCGGCGACCTGCCGGCGAAAGGCATGGACGACCCGGATTCCTTCCTGTTCCCGCGCGGCATTATTCTCGACCGCGACCTGACCACCGTGCACGAGCTGAGGCTTGACGACCCGTCGGGCATACAGGAATTTGTTTCGCACTCCTGGTATGACTACTCGGGCGGCAAGGAAGTCGGCCTGCATCCCTGGAGCGGCGAGACCAACCTGAACTACTCCGGTCCGTAGCCGCCGTACCAGCATCTCGATGTCGAACAGGGCTATTCCTGGCTGAAGTCACCGCGCTGGCAGGGCAAGTCGATGGAGGTCGGCCCGCTGGCTCGCGTGCTGATGTTGTACGTGAAGGGCCACGAAGTGACCCAGCACCTCGTGAACAGCACCCTGTCGCAGCTCGAGCTGCCGCCGCGCGCGCTGTTCTCGACGCTCGGCCGCACAGCGGCGCGCACGCTCGAAACGGCGATACTCGCCGAGAGCATGCAGGGCTGGCTCGACGCGCTGATCGACAATATCAAGGCGGGCGATACAAAAACGTTCGACGAAACGCTTTGGGAGCCGGACAGCTGGCCATCGACGTGCAAGGGCGTTGGCGTGATGGAAGCGCCGCGCGGCGCGCTGTCACACTGGGTTGTCATCGAAGACGGCAAGATCGCCAACTACCAGGCGGTCGTACCGAGCACCTGGAATGCCGGGCCACGTGACCCGACAGGTCAACCGGGCGCTTACGAAGCCGCGCTGCAGGACGCCCATGTCATGCACGATCCGAAACAGCCGCTCGAGATACTGCGCACGATTCACAGCTTCGATCCGTGCATCGCCTGCGCCGTTCACGTGACCGACCCGGACGGCGAAGAACTCGTGCAGGTTGCCATTCGCTAGCGGGAATCCGGCAGCGTCGCGCGCCGCTACTGCGTGGCGAGTTTTACCAGCAACGGTGCGGGAGCCCAGGCCTCCGCACCGAAGCGTTCGCTGAACTCCTGAATGCGCGCATGCACCTTTCCTAGGCCGACCGTATCGGCGTAATACATCGGTCCGCCTCGCCATGCGGGAAAACCGTAGCCATAGATGTAGACGACGTCGATGTCGCCGGGCCGCTGCGCAATGCCCTCTTCGATAATTCGCATGCCTTCGTTGACCAGCGCGTACACCAGTCGATCGACGATTTCTTCGTCGGCGAGCTCGCGACGTTCGATACCGAAGGCCGCGGCCTCGCGCTCGATAATCTCGAGCACCGCCGGATCACTGTGGTGGCGGCGGGTATCCGCATCGTACCGGTAGAAGCCGGCGCCGGATTTCTGCCCGAGGCGGCCCGTCTCCGCAAGAACGTCGGCGACCCGGTAGGCACGCGGGTCGCCGCGCTCGGACTCCGGCAATGCCTGGCGTGCCTTGTAACCGACATCGATGCCGGCCAGGTCGGCCACGCGAATCGGCCCCATCGCCATGCCGAAGTTCTCCATCGCCGCATCGACCTGCTCCGGCGTCGCGCCTTCGATCAGGCAGAGCTGCGCCTCGCGAAAGTAAGGCTGCAACATTCGGTTGCCAATGAAGCCGTAGCACACGCCCGACATGACCGGTACCTTGCGGATCTTCTTCGCCAGCGCCATGCAGGTCGCGAGCACGTCATCGGCCGTCTTTTCCGCGCGGACGACCTCCAGCAGCTTCATGATATTGGCCGGACTGAAGAAGTGCAGGCCAATGACATCTTGCGGACGGCTGGTCGCCGCGGCAATCGCGTTGACATCCTGGTAGGAGGTGTTGGTTGCCAGGATCGCGCCCGGCTTACAGGCCTCGTCGAGGCGTGCGAAAATCGTCTTCTTGAGTTCCGGATCCTCGAATACGGCTTCGATGACCAGGTCGACATCCGCCAGCGAGTCATAGTCGGTCGATCCCGCGATTTTCGCTCTGCATTGCGCGGCCTTGTCTTCGCTCAACTTGCCGCGTTTCACGCTGGCCGCATAATTCTTGTCGACGATCGACAGGCCGCGCGCCAGCGCGTCGTCGCTGATCTCGATCAGCGTGACAGGAAGGCCAACATTGGCAAAGCTCATCGCGATGCCACCACCCATCGTTCCGCCGCCGATGACGCCAACGGACTCGATGGGTCGATGCGGCGTGTCCCCGGGCAGGCCCTCGATTTTTGCCGCCTGCCGTTCGGCAAAAAACACGTGGCGCAGTGCCTCGGACTGTGGGCTGTTCATGCACTCCATGAACAGCTTGCGCTCCACGGCAAGCCCCTCTTCAAAAGGAAGTTGCGTCGCGGCCTCGACGCAGGCGACGATGTTCTGCGGTGCAAGCTGGCCGCGGGCGCGCCTGGCAAGCGTTGCGCGGTAAGTGTCGAAGATCGCGGCGTCGAAGCCGGGCACAGCCAGTTCACTGGTCCTCCGCGGGGACGTACCATCCCTCAGCAGTTCGCGCGCCCACGCGATGGCCTGCTCGCGCAGCTCACCCTCGACGATGCGATCGATCAGGCCCGATTCAAGTGCCGCCCCGGCGCTGATCGGGTTGCCACTGGTCATGAGGTCCAGGGCTGCCTGCACGCCACCGAGGCGCGGCGTGCGCTGCGTGCCGCCCGCACCCGGAAGCAGACCGAGTTTGACTTCGGGCAGGCCGATTTTCGCGTCGGCGACCGCGCAGCGGAAATGTGCCGCCAGCGTCGTTTCGAACCCGCCACCCAGCGCCGTGCCATGAATTGCCGCAACGACTGGCTTCCCGGAAGCCTCGATCGCGTTGAGCAGATCCGGCAGAAACGGCTCCGCCGGCGGCTTGCCGAACTCGGTTATGTCGGCGCCGGCGATGAACGTACGCCCCTCGCAGACAATTACGATCGCCTCGCAGGCGTCCGTCTGCGCGGCAAGAATCGCGTCGTACAGCCCCTGTCGCACCGCTTGCGACAGTGCATTGACCGGCGGATTATCGACAGAAATTACGCCGATGTTACGATCCATTACATAATTCACGACGCCTGGCATGTCCGCTCCTTTGCAAATCCCGGCACACACTGTAATGTAATGGCATCGGCCGGGCCACTTCGGCCCTGGACACCACGACGATGTACCGGCAACTCACAGACCAGGCAGAAAAATACCTGCGGTCGCTGTACCAGCAGGACGACATTGCCGCCCAGTTGAAACGGAGGCTCGCAGAGCTGTTGGCCTGCGGCGAGGCGAATGCCGATGCCGCCTGCCGTGCGCTGAAGCTGAGTCGCCGCACGCTGCAACGTCGTCTCAAGGCGGAACGCACCAGCTTTCAGAAAATTCTGCGGGAAGTTCGCGCCGAACTTGCCATCAACTACCTTCGCGATGCGCGCCTGAAGTCGCTCGAGATAGCAATGCTGCTGGGCTACTCGAACATCAGTACGTTCACGACCGCCTTCAAGTCCTGGTACAAAGTGCCGCCCGCCGAATACCGGCAGAAATTTCTCGCCGCGTCCTGACCTGCTGGGGCGGCCCCTGGCCGCGACCGTGAATCGCTCGGCCGTTGTCGAGACGAAATCCCCAAGCGGTCTGGCGACCGCCGCTGCGCTTCGCGGCCATGGGCCGCTCCTACATGACCCTGTTTGGCCGTTTCGCGGGGTTGGGGCCGCAGGCGGTCTGGCGACCGCCGCTGCGCTTC
>JBFELT010000182.1:0-6199 GCA_041552015.1 Woeseiaceae bacterium | reverse complement strand
TGGAAAACGGGGAGTCGAAGCCGCTATTGTCCGGGAGCGGTGACGACGATTTTCCGGACATCAGCGCGGACGGCCGACAGCTGGTTTATTCGAATCGGAGAGAACGTTTTGCCCTGATACTGAGTGACCCGGACACAGGCGAGCACCGGCTCATCCATGAATCCCGACAGTTGTTGCTCGCTCCCGAGCTGTCGCCAGACCACGGGACGATCGTGTATTTTTCTGTCGCACGCGATGGTGGAGTGCAGATCTTCACGATTCCGCTGGTCGGCGGTGCGCCAGCGCAGATAAGTTCCGATCCGCTGGCTACTCACGCGATACCTCGCTGGTCTGCGGATGGAAAGTCGCTGTACTTCTACCACACTCGCGACGCAGCGTCGTTCTCGCGAATCGGCATGAGCGGTGGTGACGCGGAAACGATCGTGCACGACTGGGACTGGACGGTGGCAAATGGCGCCAGCGTCTCGCCTGACGAAACCCAGGTCGTCTATTCGCGGCTGACCGGTCAGGTGCCGGTTCAGACCCTCATTCGGCACTTGTCGACCGGCAAGGATGAGGCTTTTTACGCCACACTCGAATATCCGCGCTGGTCGCAAGACGGCAGCAGCATCATAGGCGCGCTTCATGTCGATCAGCGATTTCCCGGGGACATAGCGAAATGTCCTGTGACCGGCCCCGCATGCCGGATTATTGCCAGCGATGCACGTATACCGATGTTCTCCAGCGATGAATCCCGGATCTACTATGTCAGGGGATTCGGTTTGTCGCAGGACCTGTATGTGGCATCGATGGTGGGCGACGGGGACGAACGCAAGCTGATGACAATGGCGCCGCTGTTCCCGCTGGGGCCATTTTACGACATTACGGAAGACGACAAGATCGTATGGGTGCGTCACGAACAGGACCCCAGTGAACTCTGGTTGACGAAGCTGAGCGAATAATCACCTGTAGCATTGACAGTCGCCTTTGAGACGGGCGGCCGGGCGCCGCCAGTGTTCCTTTCCCGGCAGCGGGCTACTAGTATTGACTCGATCGAAAAAGCGAGGTTGAACATGTCAGCAGGCCATTTCACCAAAGCGGCCGCAGCGCTCTTAGTGCTCGGTTTGGCGTATCCGGCGTCGGCCGAATCGCCTGCGCATTTCAACGATGCGGGCAAGCCACCAAGCGAGTCCACGCGCGCACTGCAGCACGCGCTGAGAAACAGCCTGCCGTTCTCGGATAGACGCGATTTCGAGGAGCAAAAGCGAGGTCTTATCGCGGCGCCGGCCGAGCGTCGTATCGTCGATGCGACGGGGAGCGTCGTCTGGAACATGGGTGCCTATGATTTCCTGTTGTCAGGCAGCGATTTCGACAGTATTCACCCGTCCCTGCAGAGGCAGGCACAGCTGAACATGAATTACGGCCTGTTCGAGGTCGTTCCCGACAAGATCTACCAGGTACGCGGCTTCGATCTCGCCAACATGACGCTCATCAAGGGCGACACGGGCTGGATTGTCCTCGACGTCTTGCTGGTCCGGGAAACCGCCGCCGCCGCACTGGCGCTGGCCAATGCCGAGCTGGGTGAGCGGCCGGTCGTTGCCGTGATCTATTCGCACTCGCACGCGGATCATTTCGGCGGCATCCGCGGCGTCGTCAACGAAGATGACGTGCGCGCCGGCAAGGTGGACATTATCGCTCCCCGCGGCTTCATGGAAAATGCAATCGCCGAGAATGTCTATGCCGGCACGGCGATGGCGAGGCGCGCATCCTACCAGTACGGACGTGGTCTGCCCGTAAGCCCGTTCGGCCAGGTGGACTCGGCGATTGGCAAGGCGACTGCGAACGGAAGTCTTGGCCTGATCGCGCCAACAGTCATTATTGAACGCGACTTCGAGGAACGCACGATCGACGGTGTGCGCATGGTGTTTCAGAACACGCCAGGCACGGAAGCGCCGGCTGAAATGAACACCTGGTTCCCGCAGTGGAAAACCCTCTGGGCGGCCGAAAACATCACTGCCACGATCCACAATATCTACACGCTGCGCGGTGCACTTGTGCGAGACGCGCTGGCCTGGTCGAAGGGGATCAACGAAGCGCTGTATCGATTCGGCGTCCATGCCGAGGTGATGCTCGCTTCGCACAACTGGCCACGCTGGGGCAACACGCGTATCCAGGAAGTCATGCGCGCGCAACGTGATGCCTACGCCAACCTCAACAACCAGGTTCTGCACCTGGCGAACCAGGGTGTGACTATCAACGAAATACACAATCGATACGAAGTACCCGAGAGCCTGAAGACGCAGTGGTCCGTGCGGCAGTATCACGGCTCGGAGTTTCACAATTCGAGAGCGGTGATCAATCGGTACCTGGGCTACTGGGATGGCAACCCGGCTACGCTCGCGCCGTTGTCACCCGGCGAGTCAGCACCGCTCTACGTCGAGATGATGGGCGGCGCGGGCGCCATCCTGACGAGAGGCAGGGAGCTGTACAGCCGCGGCCACTACCGCCATGCCATGGAGATCGTGAACAAGCTGGTTTACGCGGAGCCCGACAACGAGGCGGCAAAGCATCTGCTGGCTGATATTTTTGAGCAGCTCGGCTACCAGTACGAGAGTGCAAGCATGCGCAACTCGTTCCTGTCGGCCGCGCAGGAGCTTCGCTCAGGCGTTAGGTCTGAGATGGGAGTCGACACGGGAGGCCCCGACGCCGTGCGCGCATTGACCACTTCCCAGTGGTGGGACGCGGTCGCGATCCGCGTCGACAGCGGCAAAGCCGACGGCATGCAGTTCAAGCTCAATTTTCTGACGCCGGATAATGGAGAGAAGTTCGTCGTCGAGATGAGCAACGGCACGCTGACGACTATAGCCGGCTATCTTGCAGATGATGCTGACGCCACCCAGACTATTAATCGCGCCGACCTGCTGCCCGTAATGATGCAGCGAGCGACGTTTGCCGGACAGCTGCAGGCTGGCAAGGCGGAATTGTCAGGGGATCCTGCTGTTCTTCAGCAGCTGGGGTCGACATTGGTGCAGTTCGACCCCATGTTCGAAATGATGCCCGGCACGGCAGGTCGAGGAACGGATGGTTTGCGCTAGAATGTCGCCTCCATTTCTTTCGGGCGACACATGAGTACGGCACACGGATTAATTGGCGAGCTTCGACGTCGTCGCGTATTCAGGGTGGCCGGACTTTATATCGTCGGCGCATGGGTCGTGCTGCAGGTCTTCGATCTGGCGTTTGCGTCTTGGGGGCTCCCGGATACGGCTCTGCGGTTTGTCTGGATAGCCGCCTTGGTGCTGTTTCCGCTGGCCCTGGTATTCGGCTGGCGCTACGACATCACGCCAAACGGCATCGTGCGGACGCCGCCCGCGTCGGGCAGCGAGGACCTGTCTCTCCGATTGACAGACTACGTTGTCCTGGTTGCGTTTCTGGCGGTTGTGATTGCCAGCGGCTGGTTGCTTGCTGGACGAATAAGCGAAGAAAAACCGGAACAGTCCGTAGCTACGGTTATGGCCCGCGATGTCGATCCGCTCTCAATCGCCGTCTTGCCGTTCGTAACGCGCAGCAGTGTCGACGATACCGCGCACTTCGCGGATGGGGTTCACGACGATCTTCTTACCACCCTGTCAAAGGTCGCTGCGCTGAAAGTCATTTCGCGCACTTCGGTACTGCAATACCGCGAGACGAGCAAGAAGATTAGCGAGATAGGACAGGAGCTGGGTGCCGCGAATATTCTGGAGGGCGGGGTACAGCAGGCGGGCGAAAACGTGCGCATCAACGTGCAGCTGATCGATGCAAAGACAGACGAGCACCTGTGGGCGCATACCTATGATCGGGAACTTTCTGTTCAGAATCTCTTCGCCATACAGAGCGAAATTGTAGAGACCATCGCGGCGCAACTCGAGGCTACCTTATCGCCGCAGGAGCGGGCGCGAATAAGCCGGGATCGCACAGATAACCTCGAGGCGTTTCGCGAGTTCAATCGCGGTAAACAGCAAATGGCGCGCGCTTCGTTTGAGGCACTGAACCAGGCTGTTGCACATTTCGAGGCGGCTATCGAATTTGATCCGGAGTACGTGCTGTCGCACGCAGCGCTGGCGAACTGCTATGCGTCGATGGCGAGTACCGGGGCAATTTCGATCGCGGAAATGATGGCGGCGGGCCGCGAGCATATCGATCGGGCAGTGGCGCTGGACCCGGACAACGGCTTCGTACAAGCAGTGCTGGCACGATACGCCGCGGCGGCCGATGATCCGGAGGCAGAGGATTTTTTCCTGCGTGCCATGGAGCTCGCGCCGAACGACGTCGAGGTGCTTAGCATCTATGCGGCTTACCTGCGCGCCGCGCGTCGCAGCGAGGAGGCGCTGCCGATACTCGAGAGCGCGCTGGACCTGGATCCGCTTTCCGTGCTGCTGTATCACGACCTGGGTCGTGTGAATCTCTGGATGGGAAAATTCGAGCCGGCGCTCAAGGCTTTCCGGCGTATATCGCAGATCAATCCTGGAAATCCCTACGCCGCGCACGGCGCCGGTATGGCAACCATCCTCAGCGGCAGACTTGTCGAAGCAGGCTACTGGTCGGATGAGGCGGCGAACGTGGACCCCGACGACTATGAAAATCCGGCAACCTCGGTGTATGTCTACGTGAGCGCCGGGAATATGGAAACGGCAGAGCGTCGCATGCGCGAGGCGCTCGCGTTGGGCCCCGAGCAACCGTACCCGCTGTCGGCACAGGCGTACTACCTGTTGCACATTGGTGAGCGTGATCGCGCTATCGACATTGCGCGCGCCTCGCTGCTCAAAGGGCTCGACGACCGCTGGGGTTCGGACATGGTGTTCCTGCGCTTGATTGCCGACGACGCATTGGTGTCGGGGCGTTACGAGGAGGCGTTGACCTGGTTCGCTCAGAAAGTCCCGGAACTGATGGGCGAAGTGCCGCGCGTTGACAGCAACAATATCATCAAGGCCGTTGATCTTGCCCATGTACTGCTAGTCGCCGGCCGTGAATCGAAAGCCAAAGGACTGCTGAACACGATCATTGATGTATTCGATGCGGAATACACGCTCGGGTCTGCCAACTACCCGCTTGGCATTTCCAAAGTGGAGGCGCTGGCTTTGCTCGATCGGCCGTCGGAAGCCCTAAGCGAGCTTCGACGGCTCCAGCAAGACGGTTGGCGCATGCGCTGGCAATGGGATACGGGGCTGACCCAGCACCTGAACTCGATCCGCGACAACCTGGAGTTTCGGGAAATCGTTGCCGAAATTGAGGCCGATCTGCTGCAGCAGGAGCGCGAGTTCGACCCCACTTCGCTATGATGCAGCGGCGCTCCCTCGGGCTTCCGTCTCAGTTTCGTGCGCTTCAAGGACCTTGTCGCAAATGTACTCGCCGATCGGTATTGCCGATGTGGCGGCAGGTGAGGGTGCGTTGCAAACATGCAGGCTGCGCGGTGAGTCGGCAAACAGGAAGTCGTGCACGAGCGAACCATCGCGCAATACCGCTTGCGCGCGAATACCGGCCGGGTAGGGATTCAGGTCCTGCAGACGGATAGACGGGCAGTACTTCTGCACTCGTTTGAGATAGCCCGGTTTCCACAGCGAATCCCAGGTCTCGGCCATGCCGGTGCCGAAGTTTTTCAAGGCGACTTTCCAGAATCCCGGGAACGTCAGCATCTCTGCCGTATCGCGTACGCTGATATTGACGGCGCCATAGCCCTCGCGCTTCCAGCCTTGAACAGCATTGGGGCCGACGGTCACGCTGCCGTCGATCATGCGCGTAAGGTGCACGCCAAGGAATGGCAGGTCGGGGTCGGGTATCGGGTAGATCAGATGCGTCACGATATTGTTCAGGGACGCTGGCAATTGAAAGTATTCGCCGCGGTAGGGAATGATGTGGAAATCCGTATCGATGTCGAGCATGCGCGTCACGCGATCCGCCATCAGGCCTGCGCAGGCGATCAGGAATCGAGCCCGGATCGTCTTTCCGTCCGCGTTTGACACGGTGATGGCATCTTCATCTTCGCGAAGCGCGGTGACGCGGGTTCGAAGCAGGATTTCGCCGCCCAGTTCCTCGAACAGTGCGGCCATTCGACGACAGATTGCGCGATAGTCAACGATACCGGTCGACCGCACGAGAAAAGCACCGAGTCCCTCGACGTTGGGCTCACGTCGTCGCAATTCCTGCTGGTCGAGCAGCTCGACATCGAGTCCATTTTCGAGAGATC
>JBFELT010000181.1:0-6298 GCA_041552015.1 Woeseiaceae bacterium | reverse complement strand
CGAGCCGGAGGCGTCCAAGTCGCCCCCAGGCTTCGAACAAGGCACAGACAGCCTGGCTGGCGCAATGCCGCCCTCTAGCGTCGGTGACAGCCTTCGCCACTGGCGTGTGCGATGTGACCGCGGTGAAAAGCTTGCCAAGGTGCTCCGCCGCGCCCGCGAGAACGATACCGTACGATTCTCCGGCATATGCTATGAGTCTGTGGTCATCGAAACAGACCGCCTTACTCTTCGCGGTGACGACGGCGCCACAATCGACGGCAGCATGGACGCCAGCGAGGCCGTGCTCCTGGTCGATGGCGCCCGAGGTGTCGGACTAGTCAACTTCACCGCCCAGAACGGCGCCGATCAGGGTATTCTGGCCACGCACCAGGCACAAGCCATCCTGACGGACCTGGTTGCAAGGACGAATGGCAGCGTCGGTCTGTCTGTCGACCGCTCGCACCTCGAGATCGTCAATCTAATACTTGACGACAACGGAACCGGCGGAATGGATGCCTATTCCGGATCCACCGTCGTTGCCAAGGGAACGCTCAGCGCCAACGGCAACGGCGGCGACGGCCTGGCTGTCAATGGCAAGACGTTTTTCGAATTGCGGGGCGCCAGTGTGACGGCGAGCCAGAACGCGGGAAGTGGCGTATCGATTATCAACGACTCGCGCCTGCAGATCTTCAGTTTCCCCGAGGCCCAGGGATCGAGTATCGATGCGAATGATAATGGATTCGCCGGAATTGGAATACTCGGTTCGGAACTCGGAGTCGTTGGTTCCCAATTCTTCGGCAGCGAGGCCAACGTAATCAGTGCAAACAACAATGGCATCTTCGGCTTCTTCGCACCGGCCGGCGCAATCCTTAGCCCACACGCCACGGCGAGGTTCGTGGCCAGTGGCAACGGCGTCGGAATGCTGCTCGAGGACGGTGGCAGCGCACTGATTATCGGCGGGCTCGATCTCGGTCAGAATGGCGCCGGGATTTCCGCCCACGGTGCTGGGACGTTGACACTGGTTTCAGTGCCGCCCAATCCGTCGCGTGTCGATGGCAACCAGATCGACCTCGACCTCGGTTTCGGCACACGATTGACCAGCGACGGTTTGAGCTTTACGTCGATCGCCTGCGATCACACGGTCTTGACTCGAGGCGCAGCCTGTCCCTAGAAGTCTCGCCGAGTTTCTCGACCATTCGACCTCGTGGAGAGAGGAAGGCGCCCCAAAACGGGGCGCCCTATTCCGCGAGGGCCGGCTCGCCTTCCACTCGTTCGATGGTGAAGCCGGTGAAACCGTAGACAATCGATACGAGCGGATTGATCAGGTTGAAGAACACGAACGGCAGATACGCAAGGGTTGCGACGCCGAGCGTGGCCGCCATGTAGGCGCCGCAGGTATTCCATGGAACCAGCGGCGAAGTCAGCGTGCCGGAATCCTCGATGACCCGGGACAGATTCTTGGGCTGTAGCCCACGGCGCTGGAACTCCGCCTTGTACATCTTGCCCGGCAGCACAATGGCGATGTACTGGTCCGCCGCAATGATGTTGATACCGATGCAGGACAATACGACCGTCATGATCAATGCACCGGTGGAATGGGCGGCGGCCAGCGCTGCCCGGATCAGGCGCATCAGCATGCCGCTGTGCTCCAGCACCGCGCCAAACGCCATTGCTGAAAGGATCAGCCATATGGTCACGAGCATGCTGCTCATGCCTCCGCGAGACAGCAAATCATCGACCTCGGGTACGCCGGTGGCGGATGAATAGCCGTTGGCGAGTGCCAGCCAGACACCCTTGGTCATCGCAAGTGCCGGCGTAAGGTCCGGCGAGTCGGCGAATACGAGCACCGCGTCCGGCTGCAAGACCAACGCCATGAATCCGCCGAACAGGGCACCGAAAAGGATGGTTGGCAACGGCGGTACTTTGCGAAACGCCATGAAGAACACGACGACAAGCGGTATCAAGGCCAGCGGCGTAATGTTGAAGGCCTCTCCCAGGGTAAGTCTCAGGGACTGCAGTGCGTCGCTGTCCGAGGGCACATCGGATCCGAGCCCGATTGCCGTGAACAGGACGAGTGCCAGCGTAAAAGACGGTGTCGTCGTCCAGACCATGTGCCGGATATGCGTGAAAAGATCCGTCCCGGCGACGGCCGGCGCGAGGTTGGTGGTGTCCGACAGTGGCGACATCTTGTCGCCGAAATACGCACCGGAAATAATTGCGCCAGCGGCGATCGCCGGTGACAGGCCAAGTCCCAGCGACACGCCAATCAATGCCACGCCCAGGGTACCGGCTACGGTCCAGGAACTACCCGTGGATAGCGCCGCGATTGCACAGATGATGCAGGCCGCAACATAAAACCATTGCGGGCTGAGCAGTTCGAGACCGTAGTAAATTAGCGAAGGCACGGTCCCCGCCATCAGCCAGGTGCCGATCAGTCCCCCTACCGACAGCAGGATGAGCACGGCACCCATCGATGTGCCGATGCCGTCGATGATGGCTGCAAGAATATCGTTCCAGGCGTGCCCCTTCTGGATCGCAACAATGGCCGCAATCGCTGCACCCAGGGTCAACACGATCTGGTTTGGCCCGGACGAGGAATCGGAGCCAAACAGCTTGACCGAAAGAAACAGCATCAGGATCAGCGAAACGACCGGAATTAGCGCATCGATCAGGGTCGGTTCTTTTGGCTGATTCATACGCTCGAGCACCTTCTTGTTATTCTGGCCTGGTTTTCCGGCCGGCACCGGGCGAACGGGACTCGCCGATGACGCTGATCCGTGACACCGTCGACGATACCGCTAAAGCGCTCGCAACTCCACCGCCCTGCAGACGAGGCCGATCGCTTATCAAGAGCCGTTGTCGGGTTTGCATCGGTCTCCTGAAGCGACCAGACTAGCGCTTTATTTCCCGGCACGGCCTGCTCTTAAGTGGAACTCATTGTTTTCGATCTTGACGGAACGCTGCTGAATCGAGCGTCGGCGATCTCCGAGTACACCAGCGAGACGCTGAAGCTGCTCTCGGAACGCGAGATTGCCTACACCGTCGCGACGGGTCGCACGCTTCACAGCGCCCGGGCCGTACTCGAGGGTCACCGCTTCGAACTGCCTCAGGCCTACAAGAACGGGGTAATGATATGGCACCCCCAGCAGCGGCGATTGTCGAGCGGCGCCATGCTCACGGCAGACGAACTCGACCACGTCGTCCATGCCTGCATTACCCACGGCGTTACACCCTTTGTCTTTACGCTGGACCGAGACAACGAGACCACCGTGTATCACCCGCCGCTGCAGACGGCCGCCGAGCGCGAGCTCGTCCGCAGCTTGAGCATCGAGGACCATGCCAGGTCCCGCCCGCTTGACGAACTCCCCCCTGCAGCCACAATCACACACGTCAATTCCATCGGTGATGGAGAGGCCATCAAGGCGGTGCTGCGAAACGTCAATGATGCGCCCAATCTGGTCGCCTACTCCGGCGTCGCCTTCGAGGGGCAGCAATGGCGCTGGCTCGACATCCACCACAGCGACGCCAGCAAGGGCGGCGCCATCAAGATCCTGAAAGAGTTACTCGGCCTGGAACGCGTTGTCTGTTTCGGAGACAGCGACAACGACCTCAGCATGTTTGCGGCGGCCGACGAGAGCTACGCGCCCGCCAATGCAAACGAATCCATCAAGTCCGCCGCTACGGCCGTCATCGGACACCACGACGACGAGGGTATCGCTCGCTTTCTTCGCGAACGCTTCGCGCTCGACAAGCCCTGAGATCGCCTTGATGCCAGGCACTTCTTCTCACGCTCTGCATGCAGGTACGTTTCCTACCTGACGTAGCCTGCCTGTGCGGAAACCCGTTGCGCGCCGCTTTCCCATGTTTGCAACGATCGCCGATTTTGGTTACTTATGATGCGGTGGGCTGCCGGCAAGCCATAGCGACCCGGCGCCGTCTCGAGGCCATAGGAAACAACTATCAACGTTCTGTTCATCTCTCCCGGCTACCCTGCCGAGATGGCCGATTTCAGCCGCGCACTGGCGCAGTGCGGTGCGCGCGTCATCGGGCTCGGCGAGCACCGCGCGGACGCGATGCCGGCCATCGTGCAACAAAGCCTGTCGGACTACGTACGCGTCTCTTCGCTGGTGGACAGCGACTCGGTGATTGCGGCCGTGCGCGAGAAAGCGGCGCAGGTGCCGATCGACCGCGTCGAGTGCCTGTGGGAACCGTTCATGACCCTCGCCGCGCAACTGCGCGAAACACTCGATATCAGCGGCATGCACACGGCCCAGACAGAGCTGTTTCGCGACAAGAAAAAAATGAAAGACGCCCTGAATGCGGCTGGCGTTCGCACACCGCGACACACCACGGCAACCGGCTCTGATGCGATTCGGGCCGCGGCGGGAACGATCGGCCTGCCGCTCGTGATCAAGCCCATCGCCGGCGCCGGCTCGGCGCATACGCACGAGGTGCGCGACGACGCCATGCTGGACGCCGCCATCGCCGACGTCGGCGAGCACCGCGAGGTAAGCGTGGAGGAATACGTCGAGGGCGAGGAATACACCTTCGATACCGTCTGCGCAAACGGCTACATCGCCTACGAGAACGTCGCCTGGTACCGCCCGAAGCCGATCATCGGTCGCAACGTCGAATGGATCTCCATGCAGACGGTGAACCTACGTAACATAGACCGCCCCGAACTCGCCGCCGGACGTGAACTCGGCCGGCGCGTCATTGAGGTATTGGGTTTTCGTACCGGTTTTACACACATGGAATGGTTCCTGACGCCATCGGGCGAGGCCGTCTTTGGCGAGATCGGTGGCCGGCCGCCAGGAGGGCGATCGGTAGACCTGATGAATTACAGTAACGACTTCGATATCTATGTCGGCTGGGCGCAGGCCGTCACACGCGGGGAGTTCCATCAGACGGCGCATCGCCGTTACAACGCTGCGGCGATTTTCAAACGCGCCCGCGGCCAGGGACGCATCTCGGCAATCCATGGCCTCGACAGCCTGCGGCAACGTTTCGGCGCGCACATTGTCGTCGTGGACCTGCTGCCCATCGGATCGCCGCGTCGAAACTGGCGCCAGACGCTGCTGTCCGACGGCTACCTGGTGGTTCGACATCCGCAACTGGAGCGAACGCTCGAGATAGCCGACGCCGTTGGTACCGACCTGCAGATCGACGCACGCTGACATATTGCTGACACGACCGGAGTTGACGCTTGGGTCTGTGCGCGGACTATACTGCGGGAAACCCGATAACAAACAGCGCCGTCGATCGCCGAACCGACGCAAACACAGCCGAGCCGCTGAGGCCTTTTATGTTCCGCAAGCACGAAATGATTCCCAGCAAGCACATGGGCCGCCCCATACACCTGTGGCGCTATGGCCACTTCGGTCCGCCCGTGATTGCATTCCCGAGCGCGTCCGGCATGGCCCACGAATGGGAAAGCAACGACATGGTCGATGGCCTATCCGACTGGCTGGAGCAAGGGCGCCTCAAGCTCTATACGGTTGAGAGCAACGTCTCGGCGGTCTGGACGCGCAAGGAAGAGCACCCGCAGACGCGAATCAAGCATCACCTGCCCTACGAGCGCTGGGTCATGGAGGAACTGGTGCCCTTCATACGCAACGACTGCCAGAAAGATGACATCCCGATCGCGGTAACGGGTACCAGTCTCGGCGCACTGTATGCGGCCAACTTTGCGCTCAAGTTCCCCAGCATCTTTCGATATGCCCTGTGCATGAGCGGCCGCTACGACGCAACCTGGATGACCGACGGCTTCGTCAATGACGACATCTACTTCAACAGCCCGATTTCCTATGTGCCGGGCATCCAGGGCGAGTACCTCGAAGAAATCCGCAGGAACACGCATCTCGCGATCGTCTGCGGCCAGGGCAAGTGGGAGGACGGCAACATAGAAGACGCGCAGCACTTCGCAAGCCTGCTCCGAGCCAAGGGGATCAGCCATCAGCTTGATCTTTGGGGACGCGACGTGTCGCATCAGTGGCCCTGGTGGGCACGCCAGGCGCGACATCACCTGGGCGCCTACGTGCACGCCGCCAACTGAGCGGTCGTTCAGACGCAGTAAGTTCTGCATTAGAATGAGCCTGGCTTTCCGCCAGGATACACACACGGGAGAAACCTTCATGCGGATACGACGATTGCGCCTGGGCCCCCTCATGCTGCTGGTAGCAATGGGTGGCTGCGGTCTCTCCTCGGACTCCGATTCCAGGCTGGCCTCGTCAAATGTGGACCCGTGGGCCGACCCGCTCAATGTCTTCCGATATCTCAAGTCTCCATCGGGTGACTGCCTGTACCAGAATGAGGATTG
>JBFELT010000180.1:0-6318 GCA_041552015.1 Woeseiaceae bacterium | reverse complement strand
GGCGTGTACACCGGCATCGGATCGAAGCCTTTCTCCGCCAGCTGCGCGGAGTACAGCTCGATCTTCCGGCTCGGCGTCCGGAAACGTACGCGTTCGCCCTCACGAAAATACATCGGCGTCTTGCGCTCGAAGTTCTTCACGCCGATCTTCTGCATTTCCTCCAGCGAACTGCCGATTTGGCGGAGCTGCCAGTCGATTTTCTCGGCGTAGTCGTTCCACGGGAAAAACGCATCGAGCCCGAGCTTCAGGCCGAGTTGCTTCGCGATCCACCAGCCCGGCTTGCTGTCGTACTTCGGTTCGAACGCCGGCATGCGCAGCGCCAGCGAGGGGTGCCGCTCGCCGGAATTGCGAAGGTCATCGTAACGCTCGAGGTAGGTACACTCGGGCAGTATGACGTCGGCATAGCCGGTCATCTCGGAGGGCATTGTGTCGATGACAACCACGAGTTCCAGCGAATTGGCCGCGGCGGCAAGCTTCGCGGCAACGCCGGGGATCGTCTGCGGCAGATTGGTGCCGTAAACGAGCCAGCCCTTGAAAAAGGCATCCTCGCCGATGGATGCATCGATCACGCCGTTGGTTACGCCCTGGTTGGCGAACGGCCATTTGCCCGGATACGCGTCCGAGGTCCTGGCCCTTGGCTTCGGGTAGTCGGGCAACGGGAACTCCGGCAGCACAACCTTTTCCGGGATGTAAAAGCCACCCTTGCGGTTCCAGGATCCGAGCAGGGCGTTGAGCATTGCGATCGCGCGGCTTCGCTGCGTGTCGTCGCCGTACCAGACCGCATGCCGGCCCGGATGCACGACGGTCGCCGGCGCCGCCTTGGCCATCTCGCGCGCCGTCTCGCGAATCACATCGGGCTTTATGCCGGTCTCGAGATAGACCCACTCCGGCGTGTAGTCGCGCACGTGCTTCGACAGTTGTTCGAAGCCGACCGTGTAACGCTCGACATAGTCCTTGTCGTACAGGCCCTCCGCGATGAGTACGTTCATCCAGGAGAGTAGCAGGGCGATGTCGGTGCCGGGCTTGATCGGCAACCAGTATTTCGACTTGCCCGCGGGCACCGAAAACCGGGGATCAACGGTAATCAGCGTTACGTCCTTGTTGAGCGCCTCCGCGAGCGTCTGCACCTGGCCGTTGTGAAGGTTTTCGCCAATGTGGGAACCGAGCAATACGATGCATCTCGCGTTTGCCATGTCGGTACGCTCCGGCGAGCTGGCGGACTCGCCGAAGGTCAGTCGAAAACCGACGTCGCGCGGCCCCCGACATTGCGCAAACGCCGGTTCGGCATGACTGTCAGAGCCATAGGCACGCAGCAGGTGCCGGAAATGGCTGCTGCCCGCACCGTGATTGAGCATGAGAAAACGTTCGGGCCCGGCCGTGTCGGCAATCGCCTGCATTTTTGCGGCGATGAACGCCAGCGCCTCGTCCCAGGATGCTTCCCGGAAAGTCTGCTCTCCGTTCACGGTAGTGCGCATCAGCGGTGTCTTGAGGCGATCAGGATCGAGGTAGGCACCCGGGCCGCCGGTGCCGCGCGTGCAGAGGCGACCGCCGCTGTGCAGGTCGTCCGCATTGCCGGTGATCTTCCACAACTCACCGTCTTCCTTGAACACGTTGCCCGCGCACTTCCAGAAGCACATGTCGCAGATTGTCGGCGTGCGGCTAACCGCGCCCGTGCCCGGCAGCGGCTTTGCCGCACAGCCGCCCAGCAGGAACGCCGGTGAAACGCGGGCACTGGCGCCCAGCAGCGTTGAAACCTTGATGAATTCGCGGCGCTTCACTGTGGAGTTCCTGCCTTCGGGATAATGTAATAAGGCGGCTCAATCGTGTCGTCGATGAAGGAGCCTGTCGGGAAGAAGGAGAATACCAGGGCGATGACGAGGGCGATGGCGACTAACGTGCCCTGCAACTTCACGATCGAGCGACGCTGCGCGTCCTCGCCCGATACCGGCCAGAAGTACCGTTGCACGGCGCGCATCATCAGCGAACCCGCCACCGCGATAACGACAATGGCCAGCACGGCCGTGCCCAGCTGAATGTCGAGCGCCTGGTCCAGCCTGAGGACGCCCAGGTAGTCACTGTTGTAGAAGTCACCCCACACCGGGAACAGGTCGCCGAAGATCAGGCTGCCGAGCAGGAATCCGACGATGAAGACGAGCGCATCGATCTTGCCCGTTGCGAGCGACGCGACCGCGGTGCCCGGGCAATAGCCGCCGATGACCATACCGATGCCGAAAAGAAGACCGCCGATTGCCATTGGCAGCAGGAATGTCGGCAACAGGTAAACTTTGGAGATGTCGATGAAACCGACGAGGCTCAAGCCCCACAGTCCGAGCATGCCGGTGACGATGGCAGAAAACATTACGACAGGAACGCCCACGTCCTTGAAGTAGAAAGCCCAGGCTATCCTGCGGCTGTCCGTGAATCCTGCGTGAAACAGCGCGAAGCCGAACACGAAACCGATCGGCACGGCCAGCCACAGGTTCAATGCCTCCGAGATGACGCCGGTCTTTGCGAACGGTGCGATCAGATCCATTGCTTTCTCACGAACCAGGCGACCATCCAGCCGCCGGCGAAGATGCACATCATGAATACCCACGCGCCCACGGATAGTTCCGCGCCGCCGACCAGTGCCTGGCCACTGGTGCAGCCGCGCGCGAGGCGGGCCGCAAATCCCGCCAGGACGCCACCCATCAGGCCGAGCACGAGGCGGTAGGCGACCGGGCTGCGAGGGCCGCGAAGCACTTCTACCTTGAGCTCGCCGGCAAGCCATGCGGCAACGAAGCTGCCGATGATCAGGCCGGCAACGAGGAACACGACGTAGTCGTTCAGGGGATGTGCGCCATCGGCGAAGTAGGCCCCGAAATAGCTGCTGTTTTCCGTCGCGGCCGGAAACAGGCCGTGCTGCACCCAGGCGACGAAGCGCGTCATTGCCCCGCTCGCGCCGATGCCGCGACCGGCGACCACGAAGGCCATCAGCATGCTGATACCAATGAGAATCCCCGCCGGTACAGGCGGCCAACGTGTGCCGAACTTCATCTTCGCCTCCACAATCGCATGGCGGTCCCGTGTCACAACATTATATTAGAATTATCTAAATTAACTGCTTCAAATAAATAGGTAGAAATACGGTTGCGAGCCGGCATGAATGATGCCACCTCCCGGGCTCCGACTTTCCCGGCCTCATGCGTCGCGCGTGCTGTCGATGTACCTCGGCTCCTGCACCGTCGGAGCGATCTCGACTCAAGCACCGTTCGAATCGATTGCCTTTTCCTTGTTACAACCCGGCTTCGCGGAAAAACGGCGGTGCAGTGTATATACTCGGAAATGCTGGTCGTTCGATTGAAAATAAGAATAAACAAGGGAGATCACTATGAGAGACATTCTTTTCCTGGAAAACATGATCACGCCGAAGATCATTACGATTGTCTACTGGGTATTGCTGCTGGGAATACTTGTTGGCGGCCTCGCCTACACATTCAACGGCGGGGGCATTACCGCCTTCATCGGCATGCTCGGGGGCCTGGTCTTTGCGCGTATCTGGTGCGAGTTATTCATCGTCTTTTTCAAGATGAACGAAGCACTCCAGGAGATGCGCAGCAAGTAGTTGTTGTCTTTGCATCCACAAGAAATGACCACGCACGGCGCCTCCGAAATGAGGCGCTTTGTGTCAGGCAATCAAGGACGCGGCGAGAGCGCGTCGGACTGCACTCCGTAGCCGTGAAATATCCGGGCTAGGCGGGCGCCGCGGCTTTTCTTGCAAGTACGACGCCCTCTTTCAATGCGATGACGTCCCCCTCGGGGATGGGTTCCCAGGGTTCGTCCGTCAGCGGCACGCTGGCGACCAGGGTAAGTTCCTGCGCCACCGGGGCCATGAGGATGCCCGACTCGCTCAGATCGATAGCCTGCTCGTTACAGGATCGCACCAGCAGGTGCAGGCCGGGCGGTCGGATCTGACCGTCAATCTGGGTCCGCCGATGAGCATGCACGAACAGGGTATCGCCGTCCGAGTACACGAAATTGAAGGGTCCGAGCGGCCGCAGCCATTCGGCAAATCCGCTGACGATGTCGAGACGCGACTCGACGGACGGTATCCTGCGCTCGCCGCTCGCCCAGACCGTTTCGAGCCGTTCCAGCAAGCAGCAGAACACGAATTCGGAGTCAGTCTCGCCGACGGGCGTGAAATGTAGCGATTCAAGGCAGCATTGCTCCCGGACTCCCGGCAGATTGCCGTTGTGGGCGAAGACGTGCGCACGTCCGCCGAGTTCGCGCTGGAACGGCTGCGTGTTGCGTAGCGCCGGTTCTCCCTGGGTGGCCAGGCGAATATGTGACAGGACGAGCTTGCTCGGCGGCCCGTTTCGCTCCATGAAGCTGACGAGACCGCTCTCTGCCGCCGGGCTCGATTCACGAAGCAGGAACACATCGTGATCCTCGAAATAGGCAACCCCCCAGCCATCCTTGTGCGGGCCATCGCCCCCGCCGCGCCGCGCAAGCGTCTCCAGCGAGAAGCCGACGGAGGTCGGATAACGACTCGACATTGCGAATAGCTCACACAACTCCACACCCTGCCATTCAGGCGGCAACCTCGTTCGATGATAGCAGCGAGGCGCCAGGGCATTCCTGCCATGGGTCACGCTTTCGCCTCGGGCGCCGCTCAACAGGCCGCATCTTCCCTGATGGTGACAAATCGCTCGATGGTCAATGACTGCGGTGGGCCATCACCGGACCAGGAATAGCGGCCCTCGAGCTCGACATATACAGGCTCGTTTCGTCGGCCGGCACTTCGGTACTGGTGCCGGAATCGCGCGAAGTCCCCACCCTTGCTGACCGGGGCGACCAGGCCCGTATGGCATTCCGTGAAGCTTGCCCTGTCGCCGCGCAGCCGAACCATGCCCGTCATGCGAATCCTGTCGGAGAAATCCCGCGCGCCCGGGTCGCGGGTCAGCCGATGCTCGAGATCGGACTCCGTTTGCATGAGCAGCGTGTCCTCATCCGGATGCGTGAACGTTCGAATCGGGCCTTGACCGCTGAGTTCGATTGCCTGGCGGTCACCGGCAGCCGTCCAGCGGCCGAGGCTGTAGGCATCCACCGCCTCGAATTCCTGATCCGCAAGGTACCGCTGCCGGAAAAAGAATCGCCCGTCGGCCCGCAGCCAAAGTGTTGCCGCGATGCCCGGGCAGTCTTCGCAGGGAAATACGCCTGAGTAGACGCCGGCCAGCGCAGCCTCCGACAACGCGGCGGGAGAGCCGCGATCGCGATCTTCGCCGCAGCCGCCGACCAATACGAGAAAAACAAGTGTGAGGACGTGTTTCGAATGCATCGACGAATCGGGGGCAACGGCAGAGGTCAGATCCCTTATGTTGCATTTTTGCACAGCTTTCTCAATACAAAATGCGGGATCGGATCCCTGTCATGCTGTCTCAGGCGTTCATGTCGCGTTCGACGATGCCATCGATAGCAGAGTAAGCCGACAGAATCGCACCTTCCTGCCAGCCCTGAAGAATGCTCAGGTGTTCTCCGGCGAAGAAAATGCTGTCGTCGGCGCTCAGCAAGACCGATGGGTTTGAAATGCCCCAACCGCCTTCCTGAAACGGAACGTTTTTCCAGGCCACACTGATGCCATGCAGCGCCTGCCCGGCGAACTGCGGGTGCACATTGGCGGCCTGCTGTAGCGTCGTATCAATGCGTTGCTGCGGCGCCAGGCTCGTGAATGTGTCGCCTGCAGTACCGTCGAAGATGTACGCGCCGACGAGGATTCCGTTCGGACCCTGGAATCCATGATTCGGATACCAGATTTGCGTAATGTCCTGGTCCGTCCAGGTAATTCCGCCATAGATATTGTGGTCCAGCTCCCAGAATCGCGGCGACTGGAACGCAACGCGAACGGCCGAAGAATACTGAAACCCGCTGATCTCGGCCTGGTGCGCGGCCGAGAAGTCGTTCGCGATACCCGCCAGCACCGGTGCGGGAATGGTTACGATGCAATAATCGGCTTCGACGGTCGCCGGCGCGCCGAATCGATCACTATACGAAATGCGCGTTCCCGTTGCGGTCTTGCGAATTTCGGTCACTTCGGCCTGGAAGACGATGTCACTAAAAACCTCTTCCTCGAATGCGCGAGCGATGCGGTCCATGCCGCCGACCGGCTGCAACATTACCGGCTGCTGATCGAAGCCTTGCGAAAACGAAAGGCGAAGCTCCCAGAAAAATTCGGTCACGATTTCCTGAAGCTGCCTCGCCGACAATAGCTCGCCCCGTTGTCGGCTGCCGGCGCTGGCCTGCCCCGGAAAGCCGGCCCGCTGCGTTCCGAAATAGTTGTTG
>JBFELT010000179.1:0-6336 GCA_041552015.1 Woeseiaceae bacterium | reverse complement strand
TCGAATGGATAACTTTCTGTGGGAAATCGAGGTTGCCGCTCATGAATTCACTATAGCCGGACGTAAGCCACCCGGCCACGGCGACTTACTGCACAACTAAGCTACAGTTCCAGGCGCCCTCCTCCGAACTGGAGGCACGAATGGGTCGAGACCTGCCAATTGTGAGGTCCGAAATAGCGTCAATACCAGCCGTTAAAGCGGCCGCTTACGGGTTATCATCGAGTTCTGCTGATGACCCGTAGAGGCTGAACGGAACCTCAGATTGTAGCTTCGGTGTTTAAGGCCCCTATTTGCCAAACTGCCATTTCATATCAATAAGGATGATTTTGTGAACTTGAAACCGTTGGCCGCGTTGGCGGCGCTTTTTCTATCCGGAGCGACAATTGCAGAGGAATACCAGTCCTTCAGCTTTCTCGACTACACAAGGTTTGAATTTGGCCCCGTAGACGAAGACGGCTTGATTCTCGGGACAACCTATTATCTCGACGAGCGCGCTACTTTGGGTCCGCTTGATGAGTTCACGTACATCAACCCGATTTCGAGATTTGGTCTCGGCTACGCAAGCTTCGGTGACAATGACACGTTTTTGTTCAACGGTGAATACTTTTTCGACAAACTAGTAGTTGGAGCCGCGGCGACCGACGATGACGGTATTGAGCAGGCTTGGCTGGGCGTTTTGTTTTCGACTAACTTTCTTGTACGCCTGGATGCGATTGACGAAATCGATGACACGGAGTGGTACTTGTCGGCGTGGTACCAGTGGGAATTCAAATCTAATGACTATTTTGGCCTGTCCGCGAGAATTGACGAAGACTTGAATGATTTGTCCCTGTCCGCCAAGTACTTCACGGCACTGCAGGGAGGTCGTTTCCTCAGCGTCGGCGCGAGTATCGTTGACACTACTTTCGATAGCTTTGTGACTCTTGACGGCCGATACTTCTGGTCCGAGAGAACATCCATCAGCGCCGGGCTGCGCAATGACAGCGGTTTCCTGATCGGCTTCAAGCATTTCTTCAACTCGAACTTCTCGCTGGGCTTTGAGTACGAGGAGAACGATAGCGTTGAAGCAGTAAGTTTGCGGCTAGGCGCACAGTTCTAGCAACAGCTTTTCGAAGCTCGCCTGTCGGGATGAGGTTGAACAGGTGCATCGGACGCCGACTTCGAGTTCAGTCTGTGGACCGGTCACTTGTGACCCGGAAGCAGCCGCCCGAGGGTTCTGAGGCAGAATGACGGCTTCTGCCCCACACCTGACACAACGTCGGTCCAGAAGAAAAAAACCCCGCGTGAGCGGGGTTTCTAAGTACGAAAAGTTCTACCCGAGTATAGGCGGATCTTCGTCGCCGGGGGGGTCTTCGCCCGGAGGCTCATCGCCGGGAGGCTCGTCGCCTCCTGCGCAGTCGCCCGCTACCGGGCACACGAAGTCACTTGAGCACGCTTCAGGGGCGGAGAAAAGCCCACTTCCTGATGGGGCGTCTTCAACAGTTTGGTAACCCTCCGGATGGTGTTTGACGTTCTTCTGGCTACCCGACTTGATCGCAATCAACCTTATGGGCCCGGGTATTGAATTACCTTCACCATCCGTGCAGTCGACCGTTGTATCAAACACCTCGCCAGAGACTGCGTCCGAGCCGAAATCTTCATGCTTGACCCACGTCGTACCGCACCACAGGACCACGTTCGACAGGCCCTTGCACGAACAGACCCGGGCCGTGTCGACGTCGACCGTGCAGGCTGCGGTAACGGCCACACTGTTCTTATTCGGTTTGCCGCCCTTGGCACCCGCATCGGGCTTGTCGGCCATTACGGCCATAGGCAAAACCAGCAATAGTCCACTGAGGATCAGGACAGGCTTCATTGATCGAGTTATCAGCTTCATGGCAAAACTTCCTTGTTATCTGAAGCGGTATCGCCACGTACGTGCGATACCGCGGCATTTCCTCTTTAGGCCGGTAGCCCTGCATCCCTGCCTGACCTTAAGGAGGTCGATCGCGAAAGAATTAGGTTGAGTTGCGGGTCGGGTTCCGTCAAGCGCCAGTTAACAATATGCATAGCACTCTCACAGTTTATGTGACGCGGTTAACATGTGCTTACCGGGTTAGGTAGGTGCTCGCCAACGAATCAGGAGTTTGTAATGAAATCAAATTGGTTTGCAGTTGGAGCAATCGCCGCGGCGATCGGTGTAACGCTCGGCGCATTCGGTGCTCACGCGCTGGAATCCCGGGTGACCGAAGACCTTCTGTCAATTTTTGAGATCGGTGTTCGTTATCAGATGTATCATGCGTTTGGATTGCTCGCCGTTGCCTGGGCTGCGGGACGTTGGCCAGGTAGGTTGTCCAATGCATCGGGTTGGCTGTTTACGCTCGGCATTCTCCTGTTCTCCGGTAGCCTGTACCTGATGACATTTACCGGGGCGCGATGGCTGGGTGCGGTTACGCCGGTAGGGGGCCTTTGTCTTATCCTCGGTTGGGTAGCGCTAGCTACCACCGCGTTGCGGAGCAGCTAGTTGTTGCGAAACCAGGGCGAGTGCGAGCGGACACTCCCCCGGGCCCGCCAATCCCCGACCATCAAACCCTAATCAGCCGGCGCGATCTTCTCAGCCACGATGCCGAGGACGATCGCGCCGATGATCGTGTAGATCGCTGCGTCGATGCCCCACCATATCCAGATCTTGCTCGGCAGGTTGAATACGCCCGACCAGGCGGCCATCAGGCATGCGCCCCACAGCCACATCGCCACGCCGAACTTGAGGCCACGCTGCCATGAAGGTCCGCTGAGCGCGCCGCGAAACACCAGGTAGATCCCGGCGAGAATGAAGGACGTGAGGATGCCGGTCGCAATCCACATGGGCATCAGCGCAGCCATGTCGGGCGGCTGCTGGACCAGTTCGGGTCGCCAGAAAGACTCCGTGGCCCGATAAGCGGCATCGAGGACGCCTTCATGAATGAACACACCGCCCGCCATGGACACGACGAATGCGGTTGCATAATAGGCAAGGCCACCGAGAATGACTGCTTTCCAGTTCATGACTGACTACCCCTCTTGTTTTTCTTGTTGCCTCACTAAAGCCTAGTACCTGGCCGGGTCAGCGTCCAGTCAAGGTATCATGCGAATCAACGAACCGGAGCGGCCTGGCATCAGTACCTCTCCTGTGACTCCATTCACACCGAGCGTAGACTGACACGCGTACGATCATAGGGTAGATGGGAATCGAAATCGTGCAATTGCCGACAATGTGCTCAAGGTCGCCGATCGCTGGCCGATTGGCAGCCGCTGTGCTCATCGTCATCCCGTATGCTACCGGCCTCGCGGAGGCACCGGATCCGAACGACTGCGGCGCCCGGGAGTGCATGTCACCGGTGCTTGACGTCGGCGTGGTCTACCCGCTGCCCGTCGGGCAGTACGGCATCACCGAACTGATGAACGCCGTTGAAATGGGGGATCTCGCCATGATCGAGTCACTACTGGCGTCCGGCGTGGATCTCGACGCTCGCAACGACTCGGGTGCCACGGCACTTCTGATGGCGTCGGCCGCCGGCCGCGGCAAGGCCGTCGAACGCTTGCTGGTCGCCGGGGCGGACCCGGACATCGCCAGCAATCGCGGCGATACCCCACTCGCCATGGCGATCCAGTACGGGAACCCGAACATTGCCGTCCTGTTGCTCCGGCATGGCGCGGACCCGGATGTGGATCACAATGCCGACAATGCGAGATTACGCAAACCGGTTCTCGTTCGTGCGGCGGTCCTCGGACAATCGGATGTCGTTCAATTGCTCATTGAGCGCGGGGTCGATCTGAACAAGAGTGGCCTCGAGGCCCTCAACGCCGCGCTCTGGCGGGCCCACGAACAAACGGCGCGACTACTGGTCGATGCGGGTCTGGACTTGAATGCGCCCACCTACGACGCGAAGAAATACAGCCATATGCAGAATGGCGAGCGCGTTCTGCATACCGCGGCCCAGCAGGGCCTGGTCTCATCGGTCCAGTTGCTTCTCGAGCGTGGCGCAGACGTCAACGGCAAAAGTGTCCACGGCCAAAGCGCGCTGTATTTTGCCGTCAAGGAAAACCACCCGGACGTGGTGGCGATGCTTCTCGAGGCGGGTGCCCGTGTCGTTGCGGAGGACCTGGCGGCGGCTCTTGACGCCGGGCATCGCGAATTCGCGAAGCAACTACTGGGTCACGTCGATCTAACGACGCTCGGTGCCGGGGAACTTGACGGACTGATTGCGCGGGCAGACGCAGTAAACGACCAGGCAATACTGGAACGACTCTTCGCCGCCAGGGAAGTCGTCGATGCGCCCGTTTCGGTTACGCAGTTCCTGTACGCCAAGGCCGATGAGCATGAGTGTCGCCTGGTTCTCTGGGATCTCGGCCATGATAGCGAGCAGACGGTCTATGCCAGCCCCGGCTCATGCGACCAGGGCTACTTCTTCGACCGATCGGCGGCGTCCCTGTACATAGTCGACGACCACGCGATTCGCAGGGTTTCTCTCGATGACCCGCAGAACGCCGCTGACCCGATCGAGTTGCCTGCCGAGATGATCGCAGCAAACCTGTCGTCTCTGAAACAACGCATTCGAACCGCCTATAACGTCTCGAATGCCGACGGGACAACCGCGCGCATTGCCGACGCCGGTACCCTGGCGAGCGGTGACCTTGCGGTTGTCGTTCATTCCTGGGGACCTGCCGATGAGACCTACGGTTACCTGTATGCGCTGAATAATGCCACCTGGCGTCTCGTCGAGGAGAAGCAGTGCCACCGATTCGATCCCTGCCGGTTCGATCAGGTTGCAGGGCACTCGATAAGCGAACGGCCGAGCAACATGACGGTCTGGCATCCGGACCTTCGACGCAACCCGTACTTCGTCGACAAGACCGAATCCAGGAACGTCCACTACGAGGATATTGGCTGGAATGGCATCGTGACGCTCGAGATCGATGGTCAAACGTCATTGCTGCACTACGTTAAGGGCGAGAGCGGGCACTGCCTGGATGACTGTGTCTACACGGCCGGGTTGAGCCTCGAGCTTCCCGGCCAGGGGCCGGTCGAAATCGCGGCGGCGTCTGCCAACAACTCGATCGTGGGGCGCTACGCCCTCGTCTGGAGTGGACCGTGGCCGCAGTGCGAGCTCATCGACCTCGGTACCGGCAAGAGTGTGTTCGGTAATCTGCAGGTTGCAAGCTGGATCTACTGACCACCCTCCGCCTCCCGAGTGCTATCATGCGCGCGCGTTGTCGAAGGCCGGAGAGCTGGGGCGGTGACAGATTCACTGGACTACAAGAAGATTGGACTGCGGGTCGGACTGGAAGTCCACCAGCAGCTCGACACCCGACAAAAACTTTTCTGCCACTGCCCGGCCGGGGTCTATACGTCGAGCCATGACGGAGCCGTGTTGCGCCACATGCGGCCGACGCTGTCGGAACTCGGCGAGTACGACGGCACCGCGCTCATGGAGTTCAAGACGAAGAAGAACGTCGTCTACCTGCTCCACAAGTCGAACGTCTGCACCTACGAGATGGACGACACGCCGCCGTTTCCCGTCAACCAGCAAGCCCTCGACATCGCCATCGAGCAGTGCCTGATGCTCCGCTGCGACATCGTCGACGAGGTGCATATCGCCCGCAAACAGTACCTCGACGGGTCGATTCCGACGGGCTTCCAGCGCACCGCGATCGTCGGCGTCGAGGGCACTATTCCCTTTCGGGATCGGCACATTTCGATTACGCAGGTCAGCCTCGAGGAAGACAGCTGCCGCGAGGTGTCCGACCGCGGCCACCTCATCGTCTGGCGCACCGACCGACTCGGTATGCCACTGATCGAGACGGTGACCGGGCCTGACCTCAGGACCCCCGAGGAAGTCGAAGAGGCCATTCTCTGCATTGGCAGGGTTTGTCGCTCGACCGGGCACGTGCGCGTCGGCATGGGCGCGAGCCGTCAGGACGTCAACGTCTCGGTCGCCGGCGGGCGCCGCGTCGAGATCAAGGGGGTCGCCAGGGCTGGACTGGCACCGGCGCTGGTGCATGGCGAGGCGGCTCGACAGGTCAATTTGCTTGCCTTGCGGGACGAACTGCACGGCCGCGGGCTGCGCGATGCCGGGGACGTCAAGGTTCAGCACGAGGACGTCACGACGCTGCTCGCCGATTCAAAGCTTCCCCACTTTCTCGTCGAGACCTGGGAGCGCGAACGGGAAAGACGTGCCGTCGAACCCGGCTCCGATCTCGAAGTCGGTCGCGGCGACTTCTGCGTGCGGGCGGTCGCCCTGAGGGGCCTCGCGGGAACACTCACCTGGCCGACGCAGCCGGGTCTTACCTTCACGCACGAGCTCGCGGGCCGGATCC
>JBFELT010000178.1:0-6342 GCA_041552015.1 Woeseiaceae bacterium | reverse complement strand
TACGAGGAATCCATTCGAGTCGAACCGCGAAACTTCGAGGTGCAAAACGCCTACGCCGTGTTCGCCTGCAATCAGCGTGAATTCGACAAGGCCGAGAAGCATTTTGCGAAAGCCGCCGGTCATCCGGAGAATGACAACGCCGAGGTAACGTTGACCAACGCCGGTGTTTGCATGCTGCAAAAACCGGATTTCATGGCTGCCGAGTCGTTTTTTCGTCAGGCACTCGATCGAAAACCAAATTTCGGGGATGCGCTGCTGCAGCTGTGCCTGTTGAAGTTCCAGCAGGAGGACTACCTGGGTTCGAGGGCATTTCTGCAGCGCTTCATTGTGGCCAACCGGACCACCGCCGGCATTCTCTACCTCGGCGTGCAGATCGAGCAGAAGCTGGGTGATGAGCGCGCCAGGTCGGACTTCGTCAACCAGCTGCTGCGCGACTTCCCGACATCGCCCGAGGCCAGAAAGGTACTGGAAACCGGATAGGATGAATGACGCCAGCGACAAATCTGAGGAAGAGAGCCCGTCTGAAGAGGTCCAGGGGCCCGTCGGCGGTGAGCGCCTGGCGGCCGCGCGACGTGAACAGCAGATTTCGCTGCTTGAGATTGCCAAAGAGCTGCACCTGGACGAGCCAAAAGTCCGGGCGCTTGAACGTAATGACTTCGATATCATCGGTGCGCCTGTGTTTGCCAAGGGACACCTGCGCAAATACGCGCAGCTGGTCGGAGTCGACGAACGCGATGTAATGGCCGACTACTATCAGTTGAGCCGCTCAGAGGGTATGCCGCCGTTGGTCTCGACGCGCCGGCGCCCGCGCCGCGAAATGTCGCCAGGGCCCTGGATCGCCGTTGTCATCGTGCTGATTGTCGTAGCGACGGCTTACTGGTGGTTTGCCGCCATGCCAGCGGCGGTCGAAGAACCCGAGCCTGAGCCCGAGCTGATCGTCGAGCCGCTGTTGCCCGAGGCGGAGCCCGGCGCGGAACAGCCTGAATCGGACGTCGGCAACGACGACTCGGCGGTGTTGCAGTCGGTGTCCGAAGAAGCAGCCGCTGCCGCCGAAACCGAGCAGGTCCCGGCACTCGAAACCGGACAGATGCGGGTCATGCTCACGTATAGCGGCGATTGCTGGACCGAGATCACGGATGCAGGCGGACGCCGCCTGTTCTTCGGCCTGGGCACGGACGGGCGCAGCGTCGAACTCAGCGGTGAGGCGCCGTTTAACGTGCTGTTCGGCAATGCCGATAACGTTCGCGTTCAGGTAAATGGCTCGCCGCGAGAAATCGATGCCTCGGAACGCCGCGGGCGCACCGCGAGGCTGACGATCGCAGGCTCCTGAGCCACTTGCAGACGATCCCGGACCGACACGTGAAACCAAGAGCAATTCGCGGAATGAACGACATCCTGCCCGAGGTCGCTGGAACCTGGCGGTACCTGGAATCCGTCGTTCGCGACATCGTGCAATCCTATGGCTACTCCGAGATACGCCTGCCGCTGCTCGAATACACGGAGCTGTTCCAGCGTTCGATCGGTGAGGTGACGGATATTGTCGAGAAGGAGATGTACACCTTTCTGGATCGCAACGGCGAGAGCCTGACGCTGCGTCCGGAGGCCACGGCCAGCGTTGTCCGTGCTGGAATGACCAACGGTCTGCTGCACAACCAGCGGCAGAAGCTCTGGACCGCCGGTCCGATGTTTCGCTACGAGAAGCCCCAGAAAGGGCGCTATCGCCAGTTTCACCAGTTCGACGTCGAGGCGCTGGGTTACGAAGGCCCGGACGTCGACGCGGAGCTGATCATCATGAGCGCACGCCTTTGGCAGCGCCTCGGCATCGGGCGTATCGAGCTGCAGATCAACTCGCTGGGTGTGCCCGAATCCCGGCTGCGCTACCGGAAGGCGCTGGTCGACTACTTTATCGGCGTGAAAAGTCAGCTGGATGAGGATAGTATTCGCCGGCTCGAGCAGAATCCGCTCAGAATTCTCGACAGCAAGAACCCGGAGATGCGGGCCATTATCGACGCGGCCCCGGTGATGCTGGACTTCCTCGACGAGGAGTCGGTCAGGCATTTCGACGGGCTGAAGGCGCTGCTGGATGCGGCGGGCGTGGGCTACGTCATCAACCCGCGACTGGTGCGCGGCCTCGACTACTACTCGAGGACGGTGTTTGAATGGGTCACCGACGCGCTGGGTGCGCAGGGCGCCGTGTGCTCCGGCGGGCGCTACGATGGCCTGGTGGAAAAGCTCGGTGGACGGCCAACGCCGGCGATTGGCTGGGCAATGGGGATCGAGCGTTTCGTTGCGCTGTTCGAGGCCTGCGGCGGCAAGGCGCCGGTACAATCCGCGGATGTATATATCGCGGCTGTCGGCGAGGGCACCCAGGCGCGTGCGTTTGCGCTGGCAGAGGAACTGCGCAACGCGATCGGCGACATACGGGTTGAAGTGAACCTCGGTGGCGGCAGTTTCAAGGTTCAGATGAAACGCGCCGACAAGAGTCATGCCGAGATTGCGCTGATTCTGGGTGAGCAGGAGTTGAGCGAAAACCGTATCGGCCTCAAGCCGCTGCGCAGTAACGAGGAACAGGAGAGCGTCGCACTGGAAGACATCGTGACGGCGCTCGCGGCAAAACTGAAATAAGCGGCGACACATGTCGACGCAGGACAGATAAGGGTTTCAAGTGGACGACTTACTTTCAGAAAAAGAGCAGATCGAACAAATACGCAACTGGTGGTCGGTGTATGGCGGTTACATAATTTTCGGCGTCGCCGCCGGCGCATTGCTTTTGTTTGGTGTCAATTACTACAAGAACAACAAACTCGCGGCAGAACTGGAAGCGTCGGCCTTGTATGAGTCGCTGACCAATCACGTGGTCGGCGGAAACCTCGAGCAGGCGGAAGCTGTCGCCGACGAACTCGGCACGTCATTCGCGAACACCCCGTACGCGGCACAGTCGAAGCTGGCGATTGCCCGGCTATTCATGGACAAGAACCGCGATCAGGATGCAGCCGATGTCCTCAACGCGCTGCTCGACGGGCCGGCTTCCGAGGAGCTGAAGCATCTTGGGCGCCTCAGGCTCGCAAGGATCCTTCTCTACCAGGACAAGCCGGCGGAGGTCGTCGATCTGCTCGAAGGAAAGGACGTAGCGGGATTCGCGGCGACCTATGGCGAGGCGTTGGGCGATGCCTATCACGCGCTGGGCCGCATTGCGGAGGCAGAAGCCGCCTACCAGGCGGTATTACTCGATCCGCTTGCGCAAGGGACGGTGGATCAGCAGCTGGTGCAGTGGAAGTCACTGGATCTGCCGCCGGTCTCAACGGAGGCGGAGGAATCCGCCGAGGACATGCCGCCGGCGGAGCCGAACACGGAGCCCACGGCCGAATCCGCCGATGAGCCCGCGGGCGTCCCCGATGCGGCCGAAAAGGGCGCCGAGTGAACAAGGCCTGGCGTCTGTTGGGCCTGATCGCGGTCGTGCCGCTGCTGGTGTCCTGCGGCATATTCGGCGACAAGGACAAGGATCTGGAGCCCAAAGAGCTGGTCGATTTCAAGGCGACGCTCAAGATAAAGCGGCTCTGGAGTGCCAAGATCGGCGGCGATGCGGCCTTCCTGCGGGTGGCACTGCGCCCGGTTGGCGACGGCAACCGCATCTATGCTGCGGGCTACAAGGGTGACGTAGCCGCGTTTGATCCCGAGACCGGGCGACAGCTGTGGCGCAAGAAACTCGGCACGGAACTCTCGGCGGGGCCCGGCATTGGCGAGAATCACGTTGCCGTGGTTGCGAGAAACGGCGAGGTCGTCCTGCTCGATGCCTCTACGGGCACTGAAGTCTGGCGCAAGGATGTCGACGGCGAGTCGCTGGCGCGACCGCTCGTCACCGGCGAGGTGGTCGTCGTGCAGACGATCGACAATCGCATGCAGGCACTTTCGATCTATGACGGACGGCAATTGTGGTCGCTGGAGCAGTCGACGCCTTCCCTGACCATGCGCGGCTCGGCCGACCCGGTGCTTGTCAGCACGACCGTTATCGGCGGATTCGACAATGGACGGCTGGTTGCCGTCGATATCGGGACGGGCGATATCGTCTGGGAATCCATGCTGTCGCCGCCGAAAGGGCGTTCCGATCTGGATCGATTGTCGGATATCGACGGCGCCATTGCCGTCGTCGGACAGGATATTTTTGCGGCCGGCTATCACGGCCGGCTCGCCTCGATCGCCGCGGAATCGGGGCAGGTCCTCTGGAGTCGCGAGGTGTCGTCCTATGAGGGCGTCGCCGCCGACTGGAGCAGCGTTTTCAGCGTAACTGAAGAGGGAGAGATCGTTGCGCTGGCAAAACGCGATGGCGTCGAGTCGTGGCGCAACAGCGATCTGCTGCGGCGAGAACCGACGTTGCCGATCCCGTTCCACACAACGGTCGCCGTCGGCGATCTCGAAGGCTACGTACATTTCTTCAGCAACCTGAACGGCAAGCCTGTCGCGCGCATCAAGCTCGGCGGCAAGGCGATTTCAAACGCGCCGACGGTCGTGTCCAATCGGCTCTATGTACAGGACGATGGCGGCACGCTGGCGGCGTATGCCGTCGTCGAAGAGCGACCGAAGCGCAAGGCGCCGGACATCTCGGTTGACGAGTCCTGATTGGCCGCGGTGAAGGTGCCAGACCATGCTTCCTGTTATTGCCCTGATCGGTCGGCCGAACGTCGGGAAATCGACCTTATTTAACCGACTGACGCGCTCGCGCGATGCGCTGGTTGCCGATTATCCCGGGCTGACGCGCGATCGAAAGTACGGTTTCGGCAAGCTGGGACCCATTCCCTATCTCGTCATCGACACCGGTGGTGTTGCCGGCGGCGAGGTCGGCATCGACGAGGCTATGGTCGAGCAGACGGTGCGGGCGCTCAAGGAAGCCGATGTTGCCATCGTAATGGTGGACGGACGCAGCGGCCGCACCGCCGCGGACGAGCATGTCGCGACGCTCGCCAGGAAACACGCGAGGAAGACCTGGCTGGCCGTCAACAAGGCAGAGGGACTCGATGCCGACCTTGCCGGCGGTGAATTCCATCGATTGGGCCTGGGAGAACCGATCGCTATCTCGGCGACGCACGGTGATCGTGTCGCGGCCATGATGGACGCCGTGCTTGCCGACTTCCCGACTGAGCCTGCCGATGAAGTCGACGAGGACGATGACGAGGAATTGCGTATCGCCGTCATCGGGCGTCCCAATGTCGGCAAGTCGACGCTGATAAATCGATTGCTCGGGGAGGAGCGGCTCGTCGTTTTCGATCAACCCGGCACGACACGCGACAGCGTTGCCGTGCCTTTCGAGCGCAACGATCGCAAGTACCTGCTGATCGATACCGCAGGCATTCGCCGCAAGTCGCGTGTCCACGAGACCATCGAGAAATTCAGCATCATCAAGGCGCTGAAGGCGATCGAAGAAGCACAGGTCGTGATCGCCGTGCTGGATGTGCATGAGGGCATCAGCGAACAGGACGTCAGCCTGCTGGGGCTGGTACTCGAGCGGGGTCGGGCGCTGGTCGTCGTCACCAATAAATGGGATGGACTTTCTGCCTACGAGCGCAAACGTGTTCGCGACGAGCTGGATCGTCGACTGCCTTTCCTCGACTTCGCCGAGCGCATCACGATCTCGGCGCTGCACGGCACGGCGGTGGGCGACCTGTTGCCAGCCGTCGAGCGCGCCTATGCAGCCGCGACGCGAGATCTTTCAACGACAGAGCTCAACAGGGAACTGGAAAGCGCGGTCATGGAGCATGCACCACCGATGGTGCGGGGGCGCCGCATCCGCTTGCGCTATGCGCACCAGGGCGGCCGCAACCCCCCGGTAATCGTGATACACGGAAACCAGACGGACAAGCTGCCGGAAGCCTATCGGCGCTACCTGATCAACCGCTTCCGCAAGGCGTTCAAACTCAAAGGCACGCCCGTAAGGCTATCCTTCAAGACCAGCGACAATCCGTTCAAGGGTCGACGCAACAAGTTGACACCGCGCCAGGAACGCAGCCGCAAGCGGCTCATGAAACGTGTCAAGAAGTAGCCTTACGTATACTGGGGTGCCAGCAAGGAGACCGCGATGAGCACGGCGAGGAAAATCGTTACGTTCGAAGGCCCGTTTCGCATGCACAGGGCGGGCTTCATCGAATCGCCGACGCTGGCTTATGAGACATGGGGTGAACTCAATGCCGCGAAAGACAATGCCGTACTGATATTCACGGGCCTGTCGCCTTCAGCCCACGCCACTTCGTGCGCCGAAGACCCGACGCCGGGCTGGTGGGAAGACATGATCGGTTCCGGGCTGCCCATCGACACGGATCGCTACTTCGTCATCTGCGTCAATTCGCTCGG
>JBFELT010000177.1:0-6418 GCA_041552015.1 Woeseiaceae bacterium | reverse complement strand
GGACGGACGGCGGCGTTTCGGCGAAGGGCTACATGTGGACGGACGGCGTCGAGTCCAAGTCGCTGCTGTCGGGCAATAGCGTTACGGGCCTGTTTCTGAATGACGACCCGGTATCCGAGTAGTCGTTCCGGCCCGGGCTAGAACCCCAGCGTCTGCAGTGCGGCGGATACCCGTGCGCGCATTGCTTCGGATTTAATCGGAAACGCCCGGAAGAAATCCTCTCGCGTAAGCAAGGGGCTGCGATTGCGGACGTCCTCAGCCCATTTCCGTGCAACCGGCTCGTTGCCCGCCAGCATCTGGGCGGCGGCGGCAATCATGGCAATAAGGGCATGCGCGCCAGGCGACCGCGCCGCGCGCTCCGTCCAGACGATGGCCTCGGCATCCTCCCCTCCGGCCATGTGCGTCATGCCGCGCGCACCCAGCATGGCGTAATACAAGGGGTCGAGCGGGCTGAGGCGCATCGCGAGATCGACGTGTTCGCGAGCATCGAGGGTGCTCCCCGCCATGGTTTCCGTCCATGCCCGCGCATAGATGCCCTGCGCATAGTTCGGGCTGAGCGAGGTGGAGCGCTCGAGCCAGGCCAATGCGCGCTCGAGATCCCCCTCCAGCCAGAAGCTGCGTCCCATGGTGAAGTTGACGAAAGGATCCAGGTGGTCGATGTCGACGCCGCGCTGTGCGCAACTGCGTGCCAATGCGATTTCGCCGGCGATGTCTTCCGTTTGCCGCAGAAAGGCCGTCTGAAAGTGTACGAAAGAGAGACCGGCATGGGCCCGGGCAAAATTCGGGTCCTGCTGGACAGCGCGCGTGAAGAACTTCGCAGCGGCCTCGTTATCGCTGCGATTGAAGCGATAGATGTGCTGAAGGCCCAGGTGATACGCCGACCAGGCATCGAGGTCTTCGGTCCCCGCCAGGCGGGCGCCGGCGGCTTCGTGCATCGGAATCTGGATCTCCAGTGATGTAAGAATCTTTGCTCGAATCTCGGCGCGCACGGCGTGTACGTCATCGATATAGCCGGTATAGCGTTCGCCCCAGACGACGCCACCACCGCGCGTGTCGCCCAGTTCTGCCGTCACGGCAAGTTTCTGGCCAGCCACTTCCACGGTGCCGGAAAGGCAATAGCGAACGCCCAGGAGTCGACCGACGTCACGGGGATCGAGGTCATCGCTGCGCAGGCGAAATGAGGATCCGCGCGCAATGACGAAGAGCCAGCGCAGGCGCGCCAGTTCCGTGATCAGTTCGTGCGGCAGCCCGTCTGCAATGGTGATGTAGGGGCCGGCCTCGCCGATGAGCCGGAACGGCAGCACGGCAATCGAAGGACGCGCCGCAATCTCGCCAGCCGACAGGTCCGCCTGATCAGGCCCGGATTCAGCCAATGCGACGCCGGTTCCCGGACACTCGAACGAGTCACTACGCTCAGCCCGTACCTCGGCCACGAAGCGAAATCCTTTTCCATGCGTCGTTCGAATGTATCGCTGGGCCCGGCCGTCGTCACCGAGCGCCTTGCGCAGCGACTTCACGCGACTGGCGAGGGCGGAATCCGAGACGACGCGACCGTCCCAGACGTTCTCGAAGATCTCGTCCTTGGACACGAGCCGTTCGCGATGGTCGACCAGGAAGGCAAGCAGGGCGAAAACCTGCGGTTCGAGCGAACACAGCTGGCCGTCTTCCCGAAGCTCGGCCTTGGCCAGGTCGAGTTCGAAGGGGCCGAAACGGTAAATCATGTCCGCGAGCATAGAACAGTGCGGTGAAATTATGCGAACTAACCGGGCAGGACACTAGAAATCTCCATGATATCTCCATGCCGTCTCCAAGCATCGGTCGGACCCGTTGCGCAAGAATGCTCTAACTGGCGGCGAAGTTGCCGCGAGCCAAGCACGATCAGGAGACAGGCAATGAAACAGAAGTTAACGAATCTTCCGACTCGACTGGACGCAGGCGGAGTCTGCATCCAGGCCGAAGACTGGGGCGACATCAACGTGGCGCGCATTCGCTTTCCGAAAGGCGCTGACGCCACGCCGCTGTTGGAGGGACTTCCCGACGATCTCTGCCAATGCCCGCACTGGGGCACCGTAGTAAAGGGGTCTATCCACATCCGTTTCGGGGATGGCCGGGAAGAGTTGGTAAAGGCCGGGGAAGTCTACTACTGGCCACCAGGTCATACCGTTTGGGTCGATGAAGATTATGAAGCGATCGAGTTCAGCCCGAGCGGTCCCATGGGTGAAGTCATAAATCATTTGAAGTCAAAAATGCAGAGCTAAAGGAGCAGGAAAATGCCACTCGTAACAATCGATGTCATCAAGAACGTATTCACACCGGAACAGAAAGAGCAGCTGATCGAGAAAGTCACTGCCGCCATGATCGAGGTGGAAGGAGAAAACATGCGGCCCGTGACCTGGGTTCGTATCAAGGAGTTTGAGGGCGGTGACTGGGCGATCGGCGGGCAACGCCTGTCGGCGTCCGATGTACAGGCGATGGCCAAAGGCAAGGCTGCCTGAGCGCAAGCAAAGCAGGGGGCGGCCGCGAATGGTCGCCCCACTGCACGCAGTTCGTGGGGACATTCTGAATTTAATGTATCAATGCGTTAGATTTGGACTGTCCCCCTTTTCCAAGGCGAGCAAATCTTGTGAATCCGCCCGACAATAGCCGGTGAACGATCCGACCTGGATCTCGGTCCTGCCGCCGCTGCTGGCCATCGCGCTCGCCATCTGGAGCAAGCAGGTCATCCTCTCGCTGTTTGCGGGTATCTGGATGGGACACACCCTGCTGAATCAGTTCAATCCGCTGAGTGGTCTCGGGCAAGGGCTGGAAGGCATCATCCACGTGTTTTCAGATCCGGGCGATGCGCGGGTCCTCGTTTTCACGCTGCTGATCGGTCCCTTGATCGCAACGATTGAACGTTCCGGCGGCGTGCGCGGCTTCGTGCACTACCTCGAAGCCAGGCGCTGGGTTCACAATGGCTTTCGCGCGCAGATACTGGCGTGGTCGATCGGCCTCGTAATCTTCGTCGAGTCGAGCATTACGCTGTTGGTCGCCGGTTCCGTCAGTCGCCCGCTCTTCGATCGCTTCCAGGTATCGCGGGAGAAACTGGCCTATCTGATCGATTCAACCTCGGCGCCCGTGTGCGTCATGATTCCCCTGAACGCATGGGGCGCATTCATCATCAGCCTGGTCGCGTCGACCGGCGTCGAGAATCCGCTGCAGACCTTTGTCGCCGCGGTGCCGCTGAACCTGTATGCCATCGTCGCCATACTGCTCTCGGGCATCGTCGTCTGGAAGAACATCAACATTGGTCCCATGAAAAAGGCCGAGAAGCGCACGCAGCGGGGCGAGCTCTTGTGGCCGGGCTCGCTGCCGCTTGTCGACGTGTCCGCTGAGCACGTTGCAACCGATGAGGACAACATCCCTTCCGCCTGGTTCATGGCACTACCGATCCTGGCGATGGTTCTGATGATGCCGATCGCTCTGTATGTTACCGGCGATGGCAACATCATCAAGGGTGCCGGATCCGTATCCGTGCTGTGGTCCGTATGTTTCGCGATTGCCGTTGCCTGGGCGATGGTGCTGATAAAGGGTGATATATCTGTTGCCGAGTTGATGCAGGTCTTCATGAAAGGTGCCGGCGACCTGTTGCCGATCGCGATCATCCTGTTGCTTGCGCTCGCGCTGGGCGATGTTGCCAATGCGCTCGGCACGGGCGTCTATGTGGCCAATCTCGTAAGCGGCAATATTCCGCCGGCATTGCTGGCGCCGCTGGTGTTCGTGGTCTCCGCATTTATCGCCTTTTCCGTGGGCTCGAGCTGGGGCACGTTTGCGATCATGATCCCAATCGCCATACCCATCGCACTGACGCTTGGAATTTCCGCTCCACTTATGCTGGGCGCGGCGATCTCCGGAGCGATTTTCGGGGATCACGCCTCGCCAATCAGCGACACTACCGTGCTCGCTTCCATGGCATCCGCAACCGATCACATCGACCATGTGCGAACGCAGTTGCCCTACGCGCTGATTGCCGCGGCCATCGCGAGCGCCGGCTTTCTCGTTATCGGCCTGCTGCAGTGAGGGAACAGTTCAATGGCTGCCGATTCGGTAAGCGTCGATAATGCCGAACAGCCAACACGCGGCGAAGACGAGGTAAGAGATACCGGACAGCCGCTCGTCCGAGGCGCTCGCCGCATGCGCTGCAGCCTCGCCGATGGCAACTGCGTCGAGTGAGATGTTGCCGCTTGCTACCCGACCCATGATGGACTCCGCCTGCAGGAATGCGATCCTCACGACGACAGAGATTGCCGCCAGGGAAACCAGCAGTAGCGTCCAGCCGCGCACGGTCTGTCGCAGCAGCAAGTGGCCGAGGCCGGGAAACACCAGGGCTGACAAAAGCGCCGCTTTGCTTGATTGCTTCACTCGCTTTCCGCCGTCATCCGTCTGATTGCTCACGTTCCCGGATCGCCTGCTGCGCCGCGCTGATGGCCTCGAGACGTGTCGAAAACCGCGCCGCATCGCGCACGCCATCGAGCGCGCCGAGGCGGCTGAGGACTCGGGCGACACCAAACTGCATGCCCACGACCATGACTTCCTGGCTTGCATCGGTAGCGCGCTGCATGATTTCTTCCAGCGTTAGCGCGGCGCTGCCATCAATGCTGGGGACGTCGGCAAGATCGATAATGAGCACATCGACGGGTTTTACAGTGACGATACGACGCATCATCTCATTGGCGGCACCGAAGCTCATCGCTCCCGACAGGTGCAGAATGGCGGCGCGGCCATTGCAGTCTCGATAGGCAGCCGCTTCCTCCGGATTCAGTAGCTCGTGGTCGGCATCGCCGACGATGGTCTTGATGGACTGAATCTGCACGTCGGCCATTTCCTTGACGAATAGCAGGCTGGCCAAAACGATGCCCACGCCGACAGCGGTAATAACGTCAATGAAGACCGTCAGCACCAGCACTACCAGCATCAGCACGAGATCGGTTCTTGGCGCGCGATGCCATCGCCTGATGAAGCGCCAGTCGATCACGTCGATGCCTACTTTCAGCAGTATTCCCGCAAGGGCGGCGTGCGGTACGAAGCTGACAACCGGGCCAAGGCCCAGCGCGATCAGCAGCAGGATGAGTGCATGCAACAGGCCCGACAGTGGCGTTCGACCGCCCGCCTTGATGTTTGCAAGCGTGCGTACCGTCGCACCCGCACCCGGCAAGCCGCCCGCGAAGCCGGCTACCAGGTTGCCCAGACCCTGGCCCACCAGCTCCTTGTCAGAATCGTGAAAGCTGCGGCTCATGTTGTCGGCGACGAGGGACGTCAGCAAACTGTCGATAGATCCCAGGGCGGCCAGCACGGCGGCGCTCACGAGCATAAAATTCAGCTGCGCAAATTCGATTTCCGGGACTTGCAGCGTGGGCAAGCCCGACGGCACCGCGCCGACCAGCGGTACGTCAGCAACAAACATCGCGGCCACGGTACACACCACCAGCGCGACCAGTGGAGACGGCACAATCCGCGACAGCTTTTTCGGCAGCCAAAAACAGATAGCCAGCGACATCAGGCCCAGCCAGGCGGCATGCCAGTTCAGGGTCTCTATATCATCAGGCAGGGCCGTAAGGGCATTAACAACGTTAGGGGGCGCAACGTGCCCGATGAGCGGCTCGAGCTGCAAGATGATCAATATGCAGCCGATGCCCGTCATGAAGCCGGATATCACCGGGTATGGCATCAGGTTGATGTAGCGGCCGATCCTGAGGTACCCAAACAGGATCTGAAAGCCACCCGCCATCATGACAACGGTAAACGCAACGGCCGGCTGGTTCGCGAACTGCGTGAATACGCTTGCCGCGACGATGGTCATGGGGCCCGTCGGGCCGGAAATCTGGGCGCTGGTCCCGCCAAACAGCGCCGCAAACAGGCCGACACATATCGCGCCATACAGGCCGGCGATGGGGCCCATACCCGAAGCAACGCCAAACGCGAGCGCCAGCGGCAACGCGACGATGGCGGCGGTTGCGCCGCCGAAAATATCGCCGCGCAGATTCTCCGTACCTATCCGATTTGCTTTCATGCCCGGTTCTTTCGAGGCGTCAACGCCGCGAGTAAAGACGACGAGTATCCGCGAAACCCGGGCAGTTCGCCATCAGGGAACTCAGGCGGCAACTGCGTCGAGGACCAGGCGATACGGTCTCGCCGCATCCTCGCCCGCATAGTCGACACCGATTCTTGGGCCGGCCACGACAGCATCGTTGGAGACGTCAATGCCGTGGTCTTCGATCCAGATCCGATTTCCGGACAGGCTGGTGCCCGTATGCCCTGTGCGAATCCCCAACGCCTGCGCCAGAGACCCGGGCCCCGCCAGCAGCGTCCGGTCGACCTGCGTTTTGCCGCGCCGGGCGAGAATTTCGTCAATACCTGCCAGCGGCAGCCCGGCACGGAT
>JBFELT010000176.1:0-6427 GCA_041552015.1 Woeseiaceae bacterium | reverse complement strand
TCGATGACGACCTTGAGGATGACTCGTCCGACGACACGTTGACGTCGACCGTTGTTATTTCCGACGACGATGACGACGATGATTTGAGCGGAGACTCGACCATCGAGATGGACATTGAGCGACTGGTCGCCAAGCTCGATGCCAGTGATAGCGAGGATGTGCATCGCAGGGCCGAGATTCGACGCAGGCTGGAGGAACTCAGGGAATTGCGAGAGCAGGAGCTCGACAGCACCTTTAATTTCAACCTCGACGACGACGACTGAGCGCTTCTGTTTTAGCGAAAATCCCGCGACCGTATGGTCAGATTACCAAGCATATTCGTGTGATCCATCAAGCGGCGGGCGATCACGTGTATTACCTTCCCCTCGATCTGCAGTTCACCCGAGACCCCCAGCAAACGCGCGTTCAATAGCTCCGCTCGGTATTGCTCAGCCAGCTGTTTCCAGACGACAACATTTATCTGCCCTGTCTCGTCTTCCAGCGTTACGAAGGTGACACCACTGGCCGTGCCCGGCCGTTGCTTCGTAATAACCAGGCCCGCTACATTGATCTTTTGAGCATTGCCGATACCCGGTAACTGCTTTGCGGACCTGTATTGGTAACGATCCAGGTGTTGCCTGAGCAAGCATACGGGATGCCTCTCGAGCGTCAGTCCGGTGCTCTGATAGTCCGCCACGATCGTCTGGCCCTCCGTCGGTTTCCGCAGCAGCGGCGTCGCTTCATAGCGATCCAGGGATGGAAACAGCGGCATCGGCTTTTCGATCCCGGACACCGCCCAACGCGCCCGGTGCCGATCACCGGCAAGAGGCCGCAGGGCGCCGGACGATGCCAGCACACCGAGTTCGCGCTGATCCAGCCCCGCACGTTCGAGTAGCTGCTGCGCCTGTTGGTAGCCGCCTGAGCCTCGCTCTGTGACGATTCGCTGCCCCGCGGCCTCCGACAGTCCCTTGACCATGCGGAGACCGAGACGAAGCACGGCCTTGCCCTCGTCATCGGCCTCCAGTGAACAATCCCACTGGCTGTGGTTGATATCGACGGGCCGCACCTGCACGCCGTGGCGCTGCACGTCCTGAACCAGCTGCGATGCGGAATAGAAGCCCATGGGCTGACTGTTCAGCAACGCACAGGTGAATGCCGCCGGTTCATGACATTTCAACCAACAGGACACATACACCAGCAGCGCGAAGCTCGCAGAATGCGACTCGGGAAACCCATACTCACCAAAGCCTTCGATCTGCCGAAAAATTTGCTTCGCAAACTCTTCCTTGTAGCCGCGTTCGCGCATGCCCGAAATCAGCTTTTCCTCGAATCCACCGAGGCCACCGCGGCGTTTCCACGCGGCCATCGCGCGCCTCAAGCTGTCCGCCTCACCCGGCGTGAAGCCAGCCGCGACAACGGCGAGCTGCATGACCTGTTCCTGGAAAATCGGCACTCCCAATGTACGCTGCAGCACACCCTTGACAGCATCGCTGGGGTAATCAACGGCCTCTTCGCCGTTTCGGCGCCGTAAATACGGATGCACCATGTCGCCCTGTATCGGGCCGGGCCGGATGATTGCCACCTCGATCACCAGGTCGTAGTAACAACGAGGCTTTAGTCTTGGCAGCATCGCCATCTGCGCCCGTGACTCGATCTGGAAAACACCCATCGTATCGCCCGCGCAAATCATGTCATAAACAAGGGGATCTTCCGCCGGCACACTGGCCAGCGTGTACTCAGCGCCACTGAAATCACGTATCAGGTCGAAGCTGCGGCGTATCGCCGTCAACATACCGAGACCCAGCACGTCGACCTTGAGCAGGCCCAGCTCCTCCAGGTCATCCTTTTCCCATTGAATCACGGTGCGCTCGGGCATCGCCGCATTCTCGATTGGCACCAGCTTGTACAGGGGTGTATTCGAGATCACGAAACCGCCGACATGCTGCGACAGGTGCCTCGGGAAACCGATGAGTTCCTTCACCAGGTACATCAATCGCCGCATAACCGGGCTGTCCGGATCGAGCCCGGCCTCGAGGATGCGGCTATCGTCAACCTTATTCCCATCCCACCATTGCATCGAGCGCGACAAGCGGCTGACCTGCAAATCACTCAGGCCGAGCAGCTTGCCGACATCGCGCAGCGCGCTGCGAGGCCGGTAAGTAATAACGGTAGCCGCAAGAGCTGCCCGCTCCCGACCGTACTTGGCATAGATGTACTGGATCACTTCTTCGCGACGCTCGTGCTCGAAATCGACATCGATGTCGGGCGGCTCGTTCCGTTCCTTGGAAATAAAGCGTTCGACCAGCATTTGCATGCGCCCCGGATCGACTTCGGTAATGCCCAGGCAAAAGCAGACCGCGGAATTAGCCGCCGATCCCCTCCCCTGGCATAAAATATCCTGCGAACGGGCGAATGCGACGATGTCGTAAACGGTAAGAAAGAAAGGCTCGTACGCGAGATCCGCAATCAGCGCGAGCTCATGCTCGACGAGCTGCACCACTTTCTGCGGGATACCGCCGGGCCAGCGGCGCCGCATGCCCTGTTCGGTGAGCTTGCGCAAATACGTCGTCGGTGTTTCACCCTGAGGCACCAGCTCGTCGGGATATTCGTAGCACAGCTCATCGAGCGAAAAATCAATGGCATCGGCAATGCGAACCGTCTCGGCCAGCAGCTCGGGCGGGTAAATGCGCCGCAGCGCCTCGAGCGGACGAAGATGGCGTTCGCCATTGGCGTACAGGATCAAGCCTGCGTTATCGATCGTGGTTCCATGACGTATCGCTGTCAGGGCATCCTGCAGGATGCGACGCACCCGACGATGCATGTGCACATCACCGCTCGCGACCAATGGCAATTTAAGTCGTCGGCCCTCTTCCTGAAGCCTGACAAGCTGCTCCTGCTGTCGTCCGTCCGCGAGCAGCTCGACAGCGATCCAGAGCCGGTCACGAAATGTCTCGCGTATCCAGTGGTCCTCGACATCCAGCGTGAAGTCCTGGTCCGGCACCCAAAGCACCAGGCAATCCGGCAGACCGCCTTCCAGCGCCGTACGAGTCAGCGTATAACTACCCTTTTCCGCCGCCCGACGTGTTGTCGTGATCAACTGGCAGAGTGATGCATAACCATTGCGGTTCTGTGCCAGCGCAACGATCTTGCGGCCGCTTTGCAATTTGAATTCCGATCCGATGATCAGTTTCCTGAGTCCGAATTTCTTCGCAGCCGAGTGTGCGCGCACAATCCCCGACATCGAACATTCGTCGGTAATAGCAAGCGCTTCGTAACCAAGCTTTGCCGCCGTCTCAACGAGTTCTTCGGGGTGGGATGCACCGCGCAGGAAAGTAAAGTTGCTGAGCGCGTGTAACTCAGCGTATTTGCCAGGCACCGCCTATCTATCCAAAATAGCCGTGCAGGTACCAGCAAGACGGCTGGCTGCGATTGCGAAAGATCCACAAGCGTATCCCTGCCGGGTTTACCGCGGTGTAATAGTCGCGAGAGATGCCATGCTCATCCCACCAGCCGGTTTCGAGCCGCTCCGGACCATCCAGCAATCGCAGCGGGTCGCCCTGATGCAGCGGGTAGCCACTATCGGCAGGCAACAGGGCCGGCTCAGGCAACATCCACAGGGGGCGTCGAATATTTCGCCTGATCTCTGACAGCGTACTGCTCGCCCAGTCCGAGAGGAGACTCTGCGGGCGCCAGGCATAGTGGGGGCGATGCTCCGCGACCATGCAGAGCGAGTGAACCGACTGTTCACCGATACGGGCAATAAGACGCTCTGCAAGTTCTACGATCGAGTAGCGTCGTGTCAGCCTGTCGTCACAGCCGTAAAAATTCAAGCGCGCGGACTCCGCCTGCAAGGCCTGAGTCATGCCACTGCGCAAGCGAATCGCAATAACCGGCTCCGGCAATACCAGTTGATCGAAGCGAATACGTAACAACTCCAACCAGCGTTCGGCACAACGATCTGCACGCGCACAGCCCAGACGCAACTCGGTTGCTGAACCCTTGAGGTGAAAAAAACTGAAGCTCAGGCGCTGCGTACCAAGCTGCCTCGTCAGCAGGAACTGCTCGAGTGATAACAGCAGCTCGTGACAGATATTGAGCAGGCGTTCACGATCGGACTGTTCCTGGACCATCTCATGGTCTGCACAGAAACGCTCCGGTGCACGCCATGAATTTCGTGGATCCGGCAAATGCCCAAGCGCCCGGTCCAGCGCAATCATGGGCTCGGCTCCAAATCGCCTGACAAACCCTTCACGCGGCAAGCGCAGGCAATCGCCAATCGTTGTCACGCCCATGGCCATCAGCGAACTGCAAATCCCTTCTGGCCACTGCAGGCAGTCCAACGGCAATTCGCGCAGTACCCGCTTGAGGTTTTGCTCATCGCGAATACAGGCCCGGCGTCCCGCTCGTGCCAGCCAGGTAGCACCCAGCGGAGTCGGTGCAATCGCCAGCGATGCATCAAAACCGTGTTGTCGCAAGCCTGTCGAAATTTTCTTGCGCAGTTCTGGCAAGCCGCCGAACAGTCGCAGGCTGCCGGCGATCTCAAGCAGTAAAACGTCGCGATCGGCAATGCAGACAAATGACGAAAAATGCTCGAGCCAGCCTGCCAGCGCTTCGAGTGCCTGCTGCTCCCTGAGCGGGCTGCGTTCTTCGAGTTGCAAGGTGGGCAACAACGCGAGCGCCGCATTGGCCGACTGTCCCGGCGTGACGCCTGCAGCCCGCGCCTGCTGATCGGTCAGCAGCACCCGCTGAATACCCTGCTGCTCTTCGATCACTGCCGTCGCAGCCTCCGTCGAGCGAGCCGCCTCGAGCGGCAGTCCCGGTAACCAGATACAAAACCACAGCCGCTGGACTCGCGTGGGCGCCAGCGCCAGGGGCTTAACAAGCGGCGCCGGCTCAAGGAATGGCAAGGCCTGCTGTTGCGCAGCCGGAGTCGGGGCAGCTTCCCGTGCCGTGACGGGTGATTTCCATGCCCGCGGCATGATCAAAACAACTTTTTAAGAATCGTAGGGCGACCGCCGCGACTCTTCAGGATATGAACGTGCGTCCCTTCATTGCCGGCGTGCAGTTCCAGGCGCAATGCGGCCGCCGATGGTTGCCTGCGCGCCGCCATGGGACGAAAGGCTACAGCCCAGCTATGACCCTTCTCGGCCGCCAGCTGCAAGCGCCGGCCCGCCTTGTCGTCAAGTGTCTCGGTCCAGAACAGCACAGCCGCACAGGTGCCCGAGGACAGCGCCTGCTCGGTGGACCAGAGTATTTCACCGGCATCCCTGGGCCGTACGATGAGCATGCGCGACAAATCGATGCCGCATTGCATCAGCGCCGGAGGATACGGCTGGAAAGGTGGCGCTATCCAGGCTATCCAGCCCGGCTCACCGTAGTTGGATTGTGCGTCTTCGGCACCAAGCCGCACCAATGCCGGCATTAGCAGGCGCAATTCACCAATACCGTATTGCTCAGTCAGAATTTCAGTCAACGCCCCGGTTGGCCAGCCCCTTCCGGGCAGGTGCCGATCCAGTTCCGGGTAGCCACTGGCCAGGCCCGTTTTTTGTTGTACCTGATTACGTCCCCGCCAGACGCGCGGGTTCTGCAGCAGTTTTTCGAGGGACGCTGACAAGGTTCAATGCAGCGGCAGGCCATCGCGAATGACGCCAACAACCACACCTTCAATGACCAGTGACTGATGCTTGAGATCGACTTCTATGGGTTCAAAATCTTCGTTTTCCGGTAACAGTGATACCAGCGAACCGTTTTGTCGGTAGCGTTTGACAGTGACCTCATCATCGAGACGCGCAACGATGATCTGACGACTGCGAACTTCGGGTGTGCGATGCACCGCAACCAGGTCACCGTCGAGAATGCCGGCATTCTTCATGCTCATGCCCTGTACGCGCAGCAAATAATGCGGTTTGGGATTGAACAGTTGCTGATCGATCCTGTAATGCGCCTCAATATGCTCCTCGGCAAGGATCGGGCTGCCCGCAGCAACCCGGCCGACCAGCGGCAAGCCCATCTGGTCTCGCAGCGAGTCTTTCAGCTGGATGCCGCGCGAAGCGCCCGGCAACAACTCGAGCACGCCCTTCCTTTGCAGCGCACGCAGATGTTCTTCGGCCGCGTTTGCCGACTTGAAACCGAGCTCACTGGCGATCTCGGCACGTGTCGGCGGCATGCCGGTTTCGCTGATAAATTCTTGAATCATTTCGAGAATTTGCCTTTGCCTGGGGGTTAATTCGCGCATTTGAACAGTTCCTGTATGGATTCACAGTATCTGGGATTATATACAGTACTCCGTCAAGTGCAAGTGCACCCGTGAGCGTGTTCCAGGACTGCGTTCCAGGCACGCGTATCGGTGTTTCAGGCGTGAATTTCAGGCGCGATAAAAAAATAGCCCGGTGGCTGGCGCTTCGCCACGTGCACCGGGACGCGCTGCCACATCGGCAAATGTGCCCCC
>JBFELT010000175.1:0-6601 GCA_041552015.1 Woeseiaceae bacterium | reverse complement strand
GCCGAGAGCTATTTCGACAATGCCCGGCGCGTGACCGACGTGCGCAACATGTGGGGTTATACGGGTGAATATAAGGGCCGCGCCGTATCCGTCATGGCGCATGGGATGGGAATTCCGTCGGCATCGATCTACTGCACCGAGCTCATCACCGAGTATGACGTAAAGCGGGTCATCCGGGTCGGCAGCTGCGGCACCTCGCATCCCGATGTGAAACTGCGCGACATCGTTATCGCGATGGGCGCATCGACAGACTCGAATTGCAACCGCATGCGCTTCGGCGGCTACGATCTCGCCGCGCTCGCGAGCTTCGACCTCGTCGAGAAAGCCGTGCGCTCTGCCAGGCAGCAGGGTGTGCGCTTTCACGTCGGCAACATCTTCTCAGCCGACCTTTTCTATACGCCGGACCCGGACATGTTCGAGACGATGGCAAAATTTGACGTCTACGGCATCGAGATGGAGGCCGCAGGCATTTTCCCGATAGCGGCAGAAAACGGAGCCGAGGCGCTGGCCATCTGCACGGTCAGCGATGACATCCCGAGCGGCGATCACCTGAGTTCCGAGGAGCGTGCGACAACGTTTGACGAGATGATTCTCGTCGCCCTGGAAACCGTGGTGGCTGACTGATGGCGCTGCAGGCCGTGAAGGCAGGTCAGCCAATGCCGGATCTGTCGCGTGTGTCGGCGGTCGACGAGGTAGGCGTCAATGAGCGTGTCGCGCGGTTCCAGAGCCGCAGCATCAAGACCTCGTCGAAAATCGAGGCGCTGCACCTGATCCTGAGCATGATCGATCTGACAACGCTGGAGGGCCAGGACACGCCCGGAAAGGTCCGGCAGCTCTGCCAGAAGGCCATTCATCTGCACGACGCGTTGCCGGGACTGCCGCAGGTCGCGGCGGTTTGCGTTTACCCGACGATGGTGAGCGTCGCGAAGCGCGCGCTCGAAGGTCACGATATCAAGGTAGCCTCGGTAGCCACGGCGTTTCCCAGCGGCATGTCGACATTGAGCGTCAAGCTCGATGACACGCGCATGGCGGTAGAGGCGGGCGCCGACGAGATTGACATGGTGATATCGCGGGGCGCTTTCCTTGCCGGCGATTATCGCTACGTGTTCGACGAGATCCAGGCGGTCAGGGAGGCCTGCGGAGCGGCGCACCTGAAGGTAATACTCGAAACCGGCGAACTCGGAACGCTCGATCGCGTGCGCCGGGCCAGCGTTCTGGCCATGCATGCGGGCGCGGATTTCATCAAGACGTCGACCGGCAAGATCCAGCCGGCCGCGACGATGCAGGTGACGCTGGTCATGCTGCAGGCGATCCGCGACTACTACGTCGAAACGGGGCGTATGGTGGGCATGAAGCCGGCCGGCGGCATTTCGACGTCGAAGCTCGCGGTTCACTATCTGGTCATGCTGCGCGAGACGCTCGGCAATGCCTGGATGACGCCGGAGTGGTTTCGTTTCGGCGCAAGCTCGCTGGCAAACGACGTACTCATGCAGCTAATGAAGCAAGCGACGGGCGTGTATCAGTCCGGCGATTATTTTTCCAAAGATTAGTCGCGCGCCGGGGCGCGCTCCCAAAGGTTAGATGACTATGGCGACAGCAGAAAACAAACTGGCATTTGACGGCGGCTGGGAATATGCGGCAGCACCCGAGAGCACGGATCACGTCACGATCGACAAGCGCTACGGGCTTTTCATCAATGGCGAGTTCGTCGCGCCGGAGAAGGGCCGGTATTTCGATACGATCAATCCGGCGACGGAGAAAAAGCTGAGTCGCGTCGCCGACGCGAGCGACATCGATGTCGCCAGGGCCGTTGCGGCTGCGCGCAGCGCTTATCGCGGCCCCTGGTCGCGAATGAAGGCGGCCGAGCGCGGCAAGTACATCTACCGGATTGCGCGAATCATCCAGGAACGGGCACGCGAATTCGCCGCCATCGAATCGATGGACGGTGGCAAACCGATACGCGAATCCCGCGATATCGATATTCCCCTGGCCGCCGCGCATTTTTTCTACTATGCGGGATGGGCCGACAAGCTCGATTACGCTTTTCCGGCGCGAAAGCCGCGATCATTGGGCGTGGCCGGGCAGATTATTCCCTGGAACTTCCCGATGCTGATGGCCGCGTGGAAGATCGCACCGGCCCTGGCCTGCGGCAATACGGTGGTCTTGAAGCCCGCCGAAACGACGCCGCTGACGGCGTTGAAACTCGCGGAAGTCATCGCCGACGCGGGCCTGCCGCCCGGCGTGGTCAATATCGTAACGGGCGCCGGCAAGACCGGTGCGGCGCTGGTGGAGCATCCCGATGTCGACAAGATCGCGTTCACCGGCTCGACCAATGTCGGGAAAATCATTCAGCGCTCGCTGGCGGGCAGCAGCAAGAAGTACACGCTGGAACTCGGCGGTAAAGCGGCAAATATCATTTTCGCGGACGCGCCGATCGACCAGGCCGTCGAGGGCATTGTCAACGGCATCTTTTTCAACCAGGGGCATGTGTGTTGCGCGGGGTCGCGACTGCTGGTGCAGGAATCGGTTGCCGACGAAGTCATCGCCAAGCTGAAGGAGCGCATGCAGACGCTGATCGTGGGCGACCCGATGGACAAGAATACCGATATCGGAGCGATCAACTCGCCCATGCAGCTCGAGAAGATCGAGACCTATCTGGAAGTCGGACAGCAGGAAGGCGGTGAGATGTACCAGAGCTCCTGCCGGGTCCCGGACACGGGCTATTGGTGTCGCCCGACGATCTTTACCGGCGTGTCGCAGTCCAATCGCGTGGTCCAGGAGGAAATATTCGGGCCGGTGCTGGCGATTCAGACGTTCCGACGCTTCGATGAAGCCATCAGCAAGGCCAACAATACGCCCTACGGTCTCTCCGGCGGCGTGTGGACGGACAAGGGATCGAAGATCTTCAAGATGACGCAAAGCCTTCGGGCCGGCGTGGTCTGGGCGAATACCTTCAACAAGTTTGATCCGGCCTCACCATTTGGCGGTTACAAGGAAAGTGGCGTCGGCCGCGAAGGCGGCCTGCACGGCCTTGATGCCTACCTGGAACTGGGAGCCTGACAATGGCCAAAGCAGCAAAGCGCGTAGCTGTCGCGAAGACCTACAAGATCTACATCGACGGCAAGTTCCCGAGAACCGAGTCCGGCCGCTACTTCGCGCTGCGCGACAAGAAAGGCGGTGTCATCGCAAACGTCTGCCGCGGCAGCCGCAAGGATTTTCGCAACGCCGTCGTTGCCGCGCGCAAGGCGCAGCCGGGCTGGGAGAAGGCCAGCGCCTATCTTCGCGGCCAGATCCTGTACCGTATTGCCGAGTTGCTCGAAGGACGCCGCGAGCAGTTTGTCGCCGAGTTGATGCTGCAGGGTTCGACGAAGAGAGCGGCGGAGAAAGAGGTCGACGCATCGATAGACAGGCTTATCTATTTTGCCGGCTGGGCTGACAAGTACCAGCAGGTATTCAGCGCCGTGAACCCGGTGAGCTCGTCGCATTTCAATTTTTCCGTGCTTGAGCCAACGGGCGTGGTTTCGATCCTGGCGCCGGAAAGCAGCGGCCTGCTCGGGCTTGTTTCCAATGTCGCGCCTGCGATCGTCGGCGGCAACACCTGCGTCGCGCTGGCGTCCGAAAGCCGCCCGCTCTGTGCCGTGAGTTTTGCCGAGGTTCTGCACGCCTCGGATGTGCCCGCTGGCGTCGTCAACCTGCTTACTGGTTTCCGTGCCGAGCTGGGCGATCAGTTCGCGTCCCACATGGACGTCAACGCCGTCGTTTATTGCGACGGCGACAACAGCACCGTGCAGAAGCTCGCCGCCGATAACGTCAAGCGGGTCGTCGCCCGGTCCCGCATCGACTGGTCGAAAGACGACTCACAGCATCCCTATCTGATTCGCGACACACAGGAAGTGAAAACCACCTGGCATCCCATCGGTAGCTGATAGCGCGCGGCTGTTCGGCGGCCCGTCGTAGCATCGCAGGGAGTGTTGATCCGCCCGGTCCGCAGTCGCCTCGGTGGTCAGGGCGTCTGCGTCCGTTGTGGACTAATCGGACTCGAAGTTGTCGAGCAGGCCAGGCTCGATCCTGGCCCCGAGCTGCTGAATGACCATGGTCGCGCAGTAGGTGCCGTATTTCGCGCAATCCTTCAGCGGCCTGTCATTGGCCCAGCCATAAAGGAATCCAGCGCAGTAGGCGTCGCCGGCGCCGGTTGTGTCGACGACACGCTTGACCTTCGACGCCGCCTGCACAATCGTTTCTCCCCTGTGGGCGATGACCGAGCCCTGTTCCGAGCGCGTTATTGCAAAAAGATTGTCAAAGTCCCGCAAGGCATCGAGCGTCTCGTCGATGTCGGCGGTTCCTAGCAGTGCATACACCTCTTCCTCATCGGCAAGGACGATGTTCGCGTCATTGCGAACGAAGTCGAGGAAGGAGTCTCGATGCCGCTCGACGCAAAACGAGTCAGACAGTGAAAGGGCGACCGTGGTGCCATTGGCCCTGCCGATTTCCGCGGCTTTCTCGGCGAGCGCCGGGCCTTCCTCGATATCCCAGACATAGCCCTCAAGCAGCATGGCTTTCGGCGCCCCGACGGTTTCCGCGCTTATGTCGGCCAGGCCGAGCTCGAGGCAGGCACCAAGATAGGTCTGCATCGTGCGCTGACCATCGGCCGTAATGAGTACGTGACTCCTGGCCGTCGGCGCGCCTTCGGCGGCCGCCTGCAGGCGGATGTCGACGCCCAGCGATCGCATGTCGTGATTGAAAATGGTACCGAGCTGATCTGCTTTTACCTTGCCGATATAGGACGCCGTTCCACCCAGATTGGCGAAGCCGGCGATCGTATTGGCAACCGAGCCGCCCGACATTTCCGTCGCCGGGCCCATCCTTGAATACAGTTCGCGGGCTTGCTTCTCGTCGATCAACGTCATCGAGCCGGGCACGGCGCCGATGTCTTCGAGAACGCTGTCTTCGACGTGAGCGAGCACGTCGACGATGGCGTTGCTAATGCCGAGAAGCTGGACGGAATGGGACATGAAGGTATCTGCAAAGCAAAAACGGCGCATAGACTACCATCACACCGCGGCCGTTGCCTGCCATTTCACGTAGCCAAGCATCGTTTATACCGGTATGGTCCGCGAACATCGTCCGGTTTGGCGTGCGGCGGTTTTTCGGGATAAAGTCGCCCGTGCTACAAGCAACACCGTGGCGAACGGCACACGAAACGGAGCAATGCGATGAGAAGATCTGCAAGCTTGCTGATTCCGCTCACCCTGATTCTGATTTACTACGGGTTCTGGTTTGGTGCCGTCATCTTGCTGGTTTCTCGCTATCCGGTTTTGAACGACTACCTGCCACTCGGCGGAATCGGGGACCTGGCTGCCTCGAACGTCGACTCGTTCGAGCCCGTTTACACGAGCGCGGAGCGTACTATCCTCTCGACAACCGGGCCGATGCGGCTTGCCTTCGCGAGCGTCGGCTCCCTGATACTGACGGTACCCGTATCCTGGGTCTACTTCATTACCAGCCGTACGCGGCGCATCGACCAGTCCTTCCTGCAGACCATAATGATCCTGCCTGTCGTCGTCACCGGCATCGCGATGATCGTCGTTAACAGCCTTGCGCTGGCGTTCAGTCTTGCGGGTGTCGTCGCCGCCGTGCGCTTCCGTTTCTCGCTCGCCCAGCCATCCGACGCCATGTATATTTTTGTGGCGATCGGGATTGGTCTTGGCTCCGGTATCGGCGCGCTTGGCGTTTCGGGTGTTATCTCGCTGATGTTCGTGCTCGCCACGCTCGTGATCTGGAAGCTGGAGTATGGCAAAACGCTATCCGGGCCTTTTCTGACCATGCTGACACGCCGTGACGCTGGCGAAGACGACTACTAGGGAGCCTCTGCAACATGGCGACACTGGACGAACTGAGCGGACCATCGCATCGCAGTGTGCTACTGGTGCACGGCCGGGACTTCAAGCCCGGAGCGGATGCCTACATGGACGTATCAATGGCGGCGCTGCGGGCCGGGATCGAACGCGACTTTCCCGCGCAGGTGAGTGCCTTTGACCACGTACAAAAGCATTTCGCCTGGTACGGCGATCTCAGCGCCGAGATACTGAAGGCACACGGCAGGAAATACGATGCGGACCTGGATCTCGGCGATCGCCGTAACGCGCTCAATGCGCTCCGGGAAATAACGCCGCGCAAGCGATTCGGCATTCGCCTGTACGATCGGCTACCCGGAAAGTCGGCCGTTGCCGAATTCATCGCCGACGTTTCGGCGCCCGTTCTCGGCGCCGTCGGACTGGCGATGCCAGTCATTTGCACGGTCGCCAAGGATTTCGGCGAATACCTGAACGCGAAGTCTGACTTCAGGGAGAAAGTGCGCGAGCGGGTTCGCAGCGCCCTTTGCGAGCGCATGGATCGCGGCGAGCGCATCATGCTGATCACGCACGGCACGGGCAGCGTGGTGGCGTATGACGTACTCTGGCAGCTGTCGCACGACGCGCTGGACTGCACGTGCGTCGAGGGTTTCGCGGTGCTGGCGTGGCAGCTCAGGCACCCGCCGGCCTGCACGTTGGCGTGGTTCATGGTCGCCGGCAGCCACGCGGTGGTGCGATGGCAAGAGTCG
>JBFELT010000174.1:0-6616 GCA_041552015.1 Woeseiaceae bacterium | reverse complement strand
GGCGTAAGTCAGCACCGCTTCCTGCAAATGCCGGAGCGCGAAAGCGTGCTCGCCGGGGAACCGCTTGCGCGCCGATACGTGGCGGAGTGTTTGCTCGAAGAATGGAGCCATGCGTCCGCCCGGAAAATCGCAGGACGTGCGCACTCGAAGGCCGCAGTTATCGCGATCGCATTGCTGCTGCTGCTCCTGACAATCGCCGCGGAGCGCGTACCGCTGAAACAAGGGATCAGGATGAAATCAGGTAGGTATCGTACTCGAACGGCGTAATCGTCCGGTTGAACTCGTCCTGCTCGAATAGCTTGACGGCGCTCATCGCCTCCTGGAACGGGGCACCAAGGTACTCGGCAACAAACGTCGACTCCTGGAAATCCCGCGTCGCCGTCAGCCAGTCGCCCGCCAGTTCGCCGGCCTGGTCAATATCGACCTCGGTCGAGGGCTCGTCCGCCTGCAGCTTCCTGTCGAGGCCATACAGCACGCCCGCGAGGATCGCGGCCAATACAAGGTAGGGATTGGCATCGGCGCCGGCTACCCGATGCTCGATCCGCCGGGCTTCGGGGTCGCCGAGCGGAATGCGCAGGGCGACGTCCCGGTTTTCATAGCCCCAGGTCGGTGCCCGGGGGACGTGCGAGCCGACCACGAACCGCCGGTAGGAGTTGCGGTGCGGTGCGAATACCAGCATCAGGTCGGGCATCGTCGCACAGAGACCGGCAATCGCCTGTCGCAGCTCGTCGGTGCCCAGCGGCGTACCATCGTCGAAGATGTTCTTTCCGTTAGCGTCCAGAACGCTGATGTGCGTGTGGAAGCCGTTTCCATCTTCATTCGCGAACGGCTTTGGCATGAATGTCGCCACGTAGCCGTGCTTGAGTGCGACCCCCTTGATGACTCGCTTGAGCATCTGCGCCGTGTCGGCTGCCTGCAGGGCATCGCCGATGTGATGCTGATTCAATTCGTACTGTGCCGGCGCAAGTTCCTTGACCAGCGTATCGAGCCGCAGATCCATGGCGTCACAGGCGTCACGCATTTCATGCAGCACGTCCGCGAACTCGTGCATGATATCCGTGCTGTACAGCTGTCCGCCAACCTTGCTGTGGCCGTCCAGGCGCGTTCGCGGCACCAGCGGAACACCGCTCGAGTCCCGCTCCGTGGACAGCAGCATGAACTCCAGCTCGGGTGCGACAACGGGTGTCAGGCCACGATCCTGGAATCGCTTCTGTACCTGGCTCAGCACGACGCGGGGATCGTAGCCCCAGGGCTCGCCGTCGTGTGTCAAATGCACATACATCTGCGCCGTCGGCCGCTTGAGCCATGGCAGGCGCCGCAGCGTACTGACGCTGGGCACGCAAATACCATCGCCATCGCCGGTGCTGGCGCACAGCGCGTCGACGTCTCTGCCCCAGATGTCGGGCGTCACGCCGGTCAGGGCCATGCGCAGGCCGCCGGAAAAAACGGATTCGATCTTGTGCCGGGGAATCCATTTCCCCCGGTGCATGCCGTTCAGGTCGACGAGCAGGACTTCGATAATCTCGATGTCGGGATTGTCCGCCAGGAATTGCTGCGCGACTTCGATGTCGGATCGAACGTTCACAGGCCGGCCAGGCTGCGGTCGAGTGCGTCGATGAAGCGATCGACATGCCGCTTGCGAAATACCAGCGCGGGTCGCAGCTTGAGGATATTGGCGTCGCGACCTTCGCTTCCCACCAGCACCTGCCGCTGCCGCATGAGCTCGAGCAGGCGAGCGGTTTGCCGCGTAGCCGGCATGCGTGTTGTTCGATCAATCACAAATTCCACTCCCGATACCATGCCATGGCCGCGAACGTCGCCAATAATCTCGTGCCTGCCCGCGAGGCGTCCGATCTGCTGGCGCAGGTACTGGCCAATGTTCCTGCCGTTTTCGATCAGATCCTCCTGCTCGATAACATCCAGCACCGCGTTGCCGGCGGCGCAGGCGACCGTATTGCCACCAAACGTGCTGAAGAGACGCGTCTTGTCGATGAACAGATTGAGAATCTCGTCCGTCGTCACTACAACGCCGAGCGGGTGCCCGTTTCCGACGGGCTTGCCCATTGTAACAATGTCCGCCCGGACTCCATGAAGTTCGTGACCCCACCATTGCCCCATTCGTCCGAAGCCCGACTGAACCTCATCGCAAATCATCAGGCCTCCCGCGGCTCGAATGCGCGCTTCGACAGCTCGCATGTAGCCGTCCGGAACATTCGGTACCCCGCTGGAACACAGCGCGGAATCGATCATGAAGGCCGCTGTCCCGTGACCCGAGTCCTGCAACTCGGCAATCGCGCGATCGGCATCCGCAGCATAGCGCTCGACCAGGCCGGCGTCGCCTTCACGGTATGGCCCCCGGTAAGGGTCGGGGACAATCAGGCCCCTGAGAAACGCCGGTAGTTCAGCGCCCGGTCGACCCGGCGAAAACTGGCGTATCACATCGGTTACGCCGTGATAGGCATCTTCCATGATGATCGCGCCGCTCTTGCCGGTAACGAGCTTGGCCATCTGCCAGGCGACGTCGTTGGCTTCGCTGCCCGAATTGACGAACACGCAGGCACTGAGGTGAGGCGCGAGAGTGCCGGTCAGCCGCTCCGCGTACTCGATCGCGCTGCTGTAGAGATAGCGCGTGTTGGTGTTGAGCACGGCGGCCTGTCTCGATATGGCTCGCACCACGTGCGGATGGCAGTGTCCGACCTGGGGCACGTTGTTGTAGCAGTCGAGGTAGCGCCGGCCGTCGGTCGCATACAGCCACGGTCCGCTTGCACGTTCGAAGTGCATCGGCCGGTCGTAGAAGTGCGTGGCCTTGCGGCCCATCAAGGACTGTCGCGACTGGATGAGGGCGTCCTCATGTTCGCGGGCCGGCGCCTCGTCCGGCGATTCCGGGCAGCGCACCGGAAACCGGCACGCCGCCCGCAGGCGACGGCTGAATTCTGCGCGCCCCACACCGTTCAGTGCCCGCAAATGCTCGACAAACCGTAGTGGCGAGTCAATATGCGCGGGCTGATCCGGCGTCAGTGCCGAGCGCGCGGCGGCGATGGTCGCCGTCATGGCGTTGCGGGCACGCATAAGGTCGAAGACAAGATCGATTTCGTCGTCGTCGAGCGGCAAAACGGCATCGAATGCGGCGACGACTTCGCAGACCGGCGTAACGACATCGTCGCCACCATGCGAGACGCCGTCGCCGGCCACGGCGATTTCGGCAATCAGCGTGCCGTGCAGCAGGTCGCCGAAATCGATCAGCCCGGCAATAGCCGTCGGATTCTTCGCATCGACCAGGATATTGTCGTCATGCGCGTCCTGGTGAATCACCTGGTGCCGCAGGGTCCGGAGCCTGGGGATCACCGGGTCGCGCATGTACTCGAACACCTCGTCGATTTCCGAGCGATGCTGCTCGTCCCGGATATGAACGGCAAGTGGCTGCAGGCGCAAACAGGTCTCGAAATTCCACGGGTGTTGCTGAACGGCGGCCGGATGAAAGTAGCCGCGCAGCGACACATCCACTGCCGCCATGAACGCACCGAGCCGCCGGCGAAACACGGCATCTGTTGCGCTGCCGGACTCCGACAGCAGAGCGCCATCCAGGTAGGTCAGCAGGTAGACGATGTGACGGCGGCCGTTCGAGAACAATGCCTCCTTGGAATCGAGGCCATGCCGGTTCGGCACTACGCGCGGCACGGGCAGCGCCGGGGCGGTCGTGGCGATATGCTTCAAGGCGCCAATCTGGAAGTCGACCGCGCCGCTGCTCTCGGCAGCGTTCGCCACCTTGAAAACCAAACGCTCACCGCCCTCGGTTTCAAGCAGGAAATTCTGATCGCGTTCGCTGCGGAGCGCGCGAAAACGGCCGGCCAGGCCGTACAGGTCTGCTACTAGTTCGCGGACCTCGTGCAACGGCTGCTCGGGTGGATCGCGATCCAGAAACCTGATGCCCGCAGTCGCTACCATGTCGATTCCTGCCTGCTTCTGTCGCATGCCGGCACAGCGCTGATTGTGGCCATACTACCCCGGATTCCTACTGGTCCAGCCGGATACTAGCACTCGCGAACCTCCGGCAGGCATCATTGGTTTGGGATGGGCAGTTCGCTACAATTGCACAGCACGGCGTTGTCGGGGGGGCGATGAACAGATCGGCAGACAAGATACCGAAGCTTCGGACCCGGGGCCGGGAGAATCGGCGCAAACTGCAGGTTGAAGCTCAACGCCTGATGCTGGATGGGCGCTACGAGGACCTCAAGTTCAGCGACGTGTTCGAGGCGGCCGGCGTATCTCGCGGATCGGCCTATCGAATTTACGACGGCATTGAAGACCTCTACCAGGATCTCGCGACGGAATGGGTCAAAGATTTCGTCGCGTTCCTTCGCAGCGGCGCACCGGAGGCTCAACCCGAAGACTGGACCGTGCTCGCGGACTTTATCGTTCGGCGAGGCGCAGAGTACTGGTCGGCGACGGCCGACACGTTGCGGCTCCTGCCGCGATTGCGAGCCAATCAGCCGGGCAGCTATCGACGTGCCGTTCAGGCAATGAGCCAGGTACTCGTTGACCTGTTCGATCGCTATTTCGTCATACCGGACCGGCCGCATTGGTCGCACAAGCTTGGTTTTCTGACCGAGCTTTGCGATGTCGTTTTCGCCGACGCGATTCGCACCGAAGGTCATATCAGCGAAGAGCGCCTGGAAGAGGCCTTTGCGATAGGCCGGACCTATCTCTCATTCCATCTGCCTGCCGATCTATCCGCGAGGAAGGTCGCGAGCTAGTGTCCTGTCCGGTCGAGTACGGCGGCAGGAACCTGACACGGATGCCTGGGCTACTCGGCGTCCAGTGGCCGATCCGACAGCGCCCCGGCAGTCCACTGCAACAGGTCGTCGGTGAATTTGTCGCGGTTGGTCTCGTTGAGCATTTCGTGGCGTCCTTCCGCGTAGATCCTGGTGGTAAGCCTGCTGTGACCGGTCGCCGTATAATGGGCCGAAAGGGCGCTCATTCCGTCGGCACCGCCGACAGGGTCATCGCCACCACCCGTAATCAGAATGGGCAGGGCCGACGGGATCTTGCGAAGCGCATCGTCGGTCGAGATCTGCAGCAGACCGGCGAACAGGTCGATCCACAATCCCGTGGTGTAGGGGCCACCGCACAGCGGGTCATCAATATACTTGTCGACCTCTGCCGGCTCACGTGACAACCAGTCGAGCTCCGTGCGGGCGGGCGCGAACCTCTTGTTGAAGTCGCCGAAAAAAATCTTGTCGAGTACCGGGCTCTGCCCGGCCTTGCCATGGCGCCAGGACAGAAGTTGCGCAAGTGCCCGCCCCACTCTCAGTAACAGTCGGGACGGCCAGGTCGAGCCAGACAGGATCAGGGCGCTCAGCGCGTCTGCGTAACGCATCGCATAGCTCTGCGCGATGTACGAACCCATGCTGTGGCCCAGCAGCACGATGGGCTTCTCCCCGAATTGCCGTCGCAAATACTGCGTAACCAGGTGGCTGTCGGTCACCAGCAGTTCCCAGCCGTTTGCGGCCGCGAAGTAGCCGGGATGCGTCGAATGCGGTCCGTGCCCGCGATGGTCGTGCACACAGACGGCATAGCCGCGACCCGTGGCGGCAATCGCGAAGCGCTCGTAACGTGCCGAGTGCTCGCCAAGCCCATGAATAAGCTGGAATATCGCCGTCGCTTCGCCTTGTGGCTCCCACAGGTAGACAGGAATGTCGTGCGAGTCCGGCGCAGTCAGTGAGTGGCGTTTGAACGAGCTTGTTGTCATATTGTTGACCCGAGGTTTCCTGCAGAGGATTGCAGGCAAACATCATATACTGCGAGGCCAGCCGCCTGCACGGCGAGCGCCCCGCGACAAGCCCTATTGGAAAACGCCGCATGATCGAGCTCTACTACTGGCCCACGCCAAACGGACAGAAAATCTCGGTGATGCTGGAAGAAGTGGGGCTGGACTACGATGTGAAGCCGGTGGACATCGGCGCCGGTGACCAGTTCTCCCCTGATTTTCTTCGCATCAGCCCCAACAATCGGATGCCGGCGATCGTCGATACGGAAACAGGCATCTCCGTCTTTGAAGGCGGCGCGATCCTGATCTACCTGGCGGAAAAATCCGGCATGCTGCTCCCCGGGGAACAGGCGGCACGCTTCGATGTTCTGCAGTGGTTATTCTGGCAGGCCGGCGGCCTGGGGCCCATGGCGGGGCAACTGAGTCATTTCGTGAACTACGCGAAAGAAAAGTTTCCATACGCCCTGCAGCGCTATGGCAACGAGTACGATCGCCTGCTGGCCGTCATGGACGTGCGGCTGCGGAATCGCGCGTTTCTTGCCGGCGAATACTCTATTGCAGATATCGCCTGCTTTCCCTGGGTGCTGCCGTATCGGCGCCTTGGAAATAATCTGGACAAGTTCACCCATCTGCGGCGCTGGTTCGATGCGCTGAAGGTGCGCCCCGCGGTGCAGCGCGGCATCGATCTCGGCAAGGACTGGCCACGCAGTGAAGCACAGAACGAAGAGGCGAGAAACCTGCTGTTCGAGCAGAGTTCAAAGACCGTGTTCGCGGCCGCCAAAAAGCTCGAAAACTAATACTCAATATCGGAACAGGACAGCGACTTGAAATTCTATGATTGCCGCACGG
>JBFELT010000173.1:0-6653 GCA_041552015.1 Woeseiaceae bacterium | reverse complement strand
TATCGCGAATCTCAGTTCAGACGTGCCTGGCAACCTGTTTCCCGCGGAGGAAAGAAGATACGGAATTCACGGCGGTAGCGTGGAGACATCGCGCATGCTCTATTTGCGGCCCGATCTCGTCAATATGAGCAAGGCCGAGAATTTTCAGTCCACGATGGCTGGTCTTACTAAAGAGTTCGAACAGCTCCCTGGAACTGCGACGATCGCATGGCAAGCACAGGACTTGAACCCGGCCGGTGTCGTAGGAAACGCTCGCGATGCGGATGCGGAGCGCGGCCGACTACTTGTCGAACACGCCGCAGCTCAGTTGGCGGCCGTATTGGCAGAAGTTGATCGACTGCCGTTAAGCCACCTGCGCACTGGGCCTCTCGAACGCTAGCGCAACGCGTCAGGATAGACACTGCCCTGAGCGGCGGCCCCTGGCCGAAAGCGGCTCTTCGATTTACTCAATATCGAGCGATCTGAACGGCCGCAATTGAGCGAAGCTGACAGTCAATTGCATTTAGTTTGGAGCTGCCAAGAAATATGCTTTTGAGTGGCCGCTGTCCGCCCGAAAGAAGACCTTGTCCACGATGTATACTCAACGGCTGGAAATGACCCAAAGCGGTCATTGCGAAACAGATGTCCTGCCCTGCATCTCAGGTTTGTGTGGATGGAGTGCGAATTGTGGATTCGGCAAAACTGAATGATTGGATACAGGCAGTGGGCCTACTTGCGCTCGTTGCTTCATTGATATTCGTTGGCATCGAGGTAAGGCAAAACTCTATTGCCACCCGTTCGGCGACCAATGCAGCCGTGAAGGAAGCCTTTCGGGAACACAATTCTATGATTGCATCAAGTCCAGAACTTGCACAAGCGATGGTCGCCAATGCAGAAAACCCCAACGATGCACTGCCCAAGGATCGGGTACAGATGCTCGCAATGTGGCGTTCACTTTTTCACATATGGTCGAACGTGCACCGTCAGCATCTCAATGGGACGTTGGATCCGGCGCTTTACAACGCTGTAGTTCAGGAAATTTCAATGTATTCTGGCAACGCTCGCGGGACCGAGACTGTCGACGATGCTCAGAGAAGAGCCCGACAAATGAAATGGGCGTGGGAAAGCGAGCGGTTTATTTTTAACCTCGATTTCCAAATGTTTGTCGACGGAATCTTGGGCTTAGAACGGTAGTTCTAAGAGGCAGCTAATGGCCGCATCCTGCCTGATCGGCTGAGCAGAATACTGCCGTTCAGGCTTCCCCTATCGATGAGACCTGGCGTTCAGGCTAACGGCAATTCGTGACGCTGCGCGGCGTATCAGACTGCCGGGGGCATCAGCGGCGGCAGCGCGTCCTGGCGGCGTGATTCGGCATCGTCCTTCAGGGTAACGATCGAGCGCAGCGCCTTCGCCAGCGCCTCGCGGTCCCAGTCACGGCCTCCCGGACCGTAGCTCGCCATCGACAGTCGTCGCAACTCGTCCGACAGTGGCGAGGCTACTCGCTCGGCAAGTGCGCCAACGCTGCGCGGTGCGTCGTCGGGCCACTGCAGACGCCCCCACTCGAGCAGCGCGGAGCGCAGTGCCGCATCGTCACCGGCCGACGCCGCCTTGCGGGCCGCCTTTAGTAACTTCGCCTGCTGCTTGTAAACGGGCGGCGGCTGCGGCTCGCGAGGCAGGCGTTTGCGAGTGGCGCCGCGCGACGACCACCACCAGGCAAAGATCGTCAGCAGCCACGCCGCCGCGAGCAGCTGGCTTGCACGCTGCCAGAAGTCGTCCGGCACCAGCCTTCGCTCCGGCACTGCTGCGTCGCCGCCGGGCGGAGGCGCGGTGGCGACGGCGGCTTGCGCCACCTGCGCTGCAGGATCCGCCTTCACGGTGATGGTACGCGCCGGCAGCGTCGCGACGCGCCACTCGCCGGCATCGATGTTCCACCAGGGCACCTCGAGTTCCGGAAGCTCGATATCGCCGGCGTTGACGCCGATCATTGCGTACTGATCCTTGCGAACACCGCGAATACCGTCTGCCTGGATGCGGCGACTCAGTTCCGGTTTGTCCGCGTAGATATTGAGGCCGTCGATGGCCGGCGGGTCGATCGCCGGTATCTGTGTCTCGATCTGCCCGAGCGCAGAGATCGTCACCCGCCTCGTCACCGGCTCACCGGCCGTGATTCGGTCCGGCTCACGGGACCATTCTTCGCTCAGCTGAACGTCTCGCGCCGGCAGCCAGGTGGCATTGGGATAATCCGCGGGGGGCGCCGGAATTGGCAGGACCTTGACGGTGTGTGTATCCGACTGGAAAACCTTTCGCCCGGTGATGCGACCGTCGCGCAATACGCGTGCCTCGAAGCGCGCCGGCGATATGCTGATCTCGCCGCTCTCCTGGGGGTAGATCGCGATAACGCGCTCCACGACATTGTAGGCTTTGCCGTTCAGGATCGACTCGTAGCTGCGTTCGTCGCCGGCCAGTTCGACCAGCACTTCGGCACCGCTGATCGTCGGCTCTCGCAGCGCGGGTTGGCGCGTGGCAACCGCGCGATACACCTTGATGCGATACAGGATCTGCGCCTGAACGTAGGTCTCGGACTGATCGACCTCGCTCGCGATGAATACGTCCGCCTCGCCCGGCGGCGCGTCGGCAGGTTCGTTGACGACGATCCGCACCGGCGCGGTCTGCTCGTTGCCGATGACGATTGCCGGAATAAACTGCTCGCCGGTTGCTTTCGGCATCAGCGCGATCGTCCAGCTGCGGCTGCGCCGGATTTCACCGTTGAAGATCGACGTGTTGCTCAGCTGGCTGACCTGGCCGACGTAGAAATCTTTTTCCAGCACCGTCAGGTCGGGCTCCTGGTCGGTATTGGAATCGACGGTAATCTCGAGCATGAAGGATTCGTTCAGGTCGACCGCCGGGCGATCGACCGTTGCCCGGACGGCGGCCGACGCCGCCGGCAGGTAGAGCATCGCGATCAACAGTGTCAGGGCCGATCGTCGCAGCCCTTCAGGCATTCGTTTTACCACGGTTGTACCTCGTCATCCGGCCAGACATCGTTGCCGTCCTGGTCTTTACCCGACCTTTGATACTGATGTCGGAATTTACGCCTCAGCAGGCCGCCCGGATCATCCGGAATGCGCCGCAGCCACTGCTCCATCGCCTGCTGCTGTTCCTGCTGCTGACGCAACTCGGCCAGCTCCGCCTCGGACAATTGCTGCGGCTGCTCACCCTGCTGGGCCTCTTCGGCCGCACGCTTGAGTTCCTGCTGCAGCGCCTCCAGGTCCTCTTCGCTCATCTCCTCGTCGCCCTGTGACGGCTCGCCGCCCTCGGATTCGCTGTCCGCCTGCGATGCGCCATCCGAGCCCTGCTGGTCGGCCTGGCTTTCCGAATCCGACGCCTCGCCGTCACCGCCCGGGTTCTCGGCCGACTGCTGATCGTCCAGCTGATCTTCCTGCTGTTCCTGTTGCTGTTCCTTGAGGGCTTTCAGGAGCTCGAGGTTGTAGGCCGCATCCTCGTCGTCCGGCTGTATTTCCAGCACCTGCTCGTACGCGTCGATGGCCGAATCGAGCTCTCCCTGGAAAGCCAGCGCGTTGCCGAGATTATAGAGGCTGCGTGCGTCGCCGCGTTCCGCAAACCCGGCCGCGCTGCCCGCATAGTCTTTGGCGCGATAGCGCGCCACCGCACGCCACTCTGGATCCTCGAACAGCGCGGCGGCCTCTTCAGGATTGCCTGCTTCGAGCTGCTCATGTGCCTGTTGGTTCTTGTTCCGCCACAGGTCATCCCAGAGCGAAGCCTCCGCCGGCGTTGGCAGTGGCAGTACGAACACCAGAACCACCATTACCCAGCCGCGCCGAAACGCGAGCGCCGCGATCGGCAGCAGCAGCAACAGCAGCCAGGGCCCCTCTTCACGCCACTGATCCGTGGCCAGGGATTCATCCGACGCCGAGGCCGGCGCCGCGTCGAGTTGCCCTGACAGCAGCAATTCGAGATCGCGATCGTCGGTCGACAGCACGGCGAAACGACCGCCACCGGCAACGGACAGCTTGCGCAACGAGGTCTCTTCCAGTCGCGGCACCGCGATCTGGCCGCGGTTATCGGTGACGAAACCACCGGAGGCCCTGGGTATCGGCGCGCCTTCCGCCGTGCCGACGCCCAGTATCGACAGCGAATAGCCTGCGCTCTTCAGTTCGCGAGCAGCTTTCTCGGCCGCTGCCGACGAGCCGCCGTCCGTGATCAGCAGCACCTCTCCGTAAGCAACGCCCGCCTGCTCCAGCAGCTGCCGGCCTTTTCGAATACCGACTTCGGGATAGCTGCCGCGGCTCGGCATGATGTCCGTGCTCAGGCTGTTGACCAGCGCCGCAACGGTGTCGGTGTCCGTCGTCAGCGGCGTGACCGTAAACGCGTTTGCGGTGTAGACGACAAGTGCGGTCTGCCCGCTGCGGCGTCGCTCGAGGATGTCGAGGATCTTCAGGCGAGCACGCGCGAGCCGGCTGGGCGAAACATCGGGAGCGTCCATGGACCGCGACAGGTCCAGTGCCACTACCAGTGCCTGTTCCGCGCGAAACACGGGTTGCTCGATGCGCTCCCAGGCGGGTCCTGCCAGCGCTGCCGCGGCAAGCACTCCGCCGAGGCCCAGCAGCCACCAGCGATAATCGATGCCGCGACCGGGCGCGCGAGAGAGCACGTAGGGCATTAGTGCCGGGTCGATCACGTCGCGCCAGTTCCCGGGTCCGAGACGGCCGCGAGCGAGCAGAGTCGCAATGAACACGACCAGCGGCACGGCGAACAGCCAGGCCGGACGCAGCCAGTGGAACTCAGCGAGCATTGGCGTGTACCTCTGCCGGTCGCCGGCGCAGGAGGCGCTGCAGCAGGCTGACTACACACATCATGAACACCAGCACGAATGCGCCGCCCAGTGGCCAGTAATAAAGAGACTTGACCGGCCGAAAACCGGACTCGGGCTCTTCCACAGGCTCGAGCTCGTCCACCAGGCGATAAATGTCCTGCAGGCTCGCAGTATCGGTTGCGCGAAAATAACGGCCACCCGTCAGCTCCGCGATTTTCGTCAGCGTCGCCTCATCGAGATCCGCCGACGGATTGATGCGGCGGCGACCACCAATCAGCGAAGAGACTTCGATCTGCTCGGCACCAATTCCGATCGTGTAGATGCGCAAGCCCACCTGTTGTGCCAGCTCGGCGGCTTTGATCGGCTCGACTTCGCCCGCCGTATTGGCGCCGTCGGTAAGCAGCACCAGCACCTGGTCGCCCGCGTCCTCGGGCTGCTCGTGCACGCGTCGGACAGCCAGCGTAATCGCATCGCCTATCGCGGTCTTCTCGCCGGCCAGGCCAATGAAGGCTTCCATCAGCAGGACGTTGACCGTCTCCCGATCCAGCGTCAGCGGTACCTGCAGGTAAGCGCGTTCGCCAAACAGTATCAGGCCAATACGATCGCCTTCGCGGCGCGCAATAAAATCGCTCGCAACGGCCTTGGTCGCCGTCAGGCGATCGACACGGCGGTCGCCGAGCTCGAAGTCTTTCTGATCCATACTGCCCGACAGGTCGACCGCGAGCATCAGGTTGCGGCCGGACACCGGCACGTCGAGCTCGTCACCGATACGCTCGGGTCTCGCGGCCGCCAGCACCAGCAGTAGCCAGGCGAGAACGGCAACCCAGAAGCGCCAGTTGAGCAGTTGTTCCGCGTCCGAGCGATCTCTTAACGATTCGAAACCACCGAGCGAGGGCACGCGCAAGCCTGCCTGCGACAGGCCTCGCGCCTGCGGCAACAACCGACGCACAATCCACGGCAACGGCAAGGCGAGCAGTGCCCAGGGCCAGGCCAGCGACCACATCAGGCTGCACCTCGCGGCGGCGTCTGCAGGCGCATGCGCACAGCCGACAGCAGCGCGTTGACATCGACATCCGAAAAGTCGCCGTCCGGATCCCGGTAAGGAAGCGCCAGCAGGCTCTTACCGCCTTCCGTGCTGAAATACGGCAACGGCAGACCGCTATCCAGCCAGTTCAGCCACGGCTCGCCCGTGAGGCCGGCGACCTCGTCTCGCGGCGCATAGGCGAGCATGCCGCGTCGCAGCAGTTCGGAGAGTTGCTTGCCGAGTGTGACCGGATTCCTGTGCTGCAGATACTCGGCCTCGTAACGCGCAAGTTCCCGCAGAGCGTAGCGGCGCGGAGCGTTGCGTTGCCACGTCCTGAACACGCGCCAGAACAGGTACGCCAGTATTGCCGAGACCAGGAACAGGATAAACCACCAGCCCGGGGCCAGCGGCCACCAGCCGAGCGGCTCCGGCAGATGCAGGTCTCTCAGCGGCAGCTGCGACTCTTCCATCGTCAGCGCGTCCTCCGTCCCAGGGCCTGTTGCAGTGCGCTGACGGGATCGTCGTCGGTCGACATTGGCATCAAGTGAACGCCGTAACGCTGGCAGAACTTTTCGAGCTCGGTCTTTCGTTGTTCGAACGCGTTGTGGTAGTCGCGTCGTGCAGCGGCCGAGAAGGTATCGATCGCCAGTTCGTCGTTCGGTGCGACGAGTCGGTAACGGCCTGGCGGTGGCAGATCTCTCTCGAGCGGATCGTTGATAAATACGGCGAGCACCTCGTTGTGACGCGCCACGCTGGAAAGATAGGACTGCGCGCCGAGGGTGAATCCGGCGAAGTCGCTGATGACGACAACCAGGC
>JBFELT010000172.1:0-6684 GCA_041552015.1 Woeseiaceae bacterium | reverse complement strand
TGTCTTCGCAAAGAAGGGATTCGCCCATTTCAGGCCCGAATCATGCGTAGTGCCAACGTATTTGCCAAACAGCTGCATGACCTTGGCTTCGTTCGGATGGACCAGGAAAAGGCCCGCCCAGCACACGAGGACGATCATGGACGCGAGCACGGCGACGACCAGCCCCGAGACGGACATCGCACGCGCCGACGCGAAAATCGCGTAGCTGGTTAGCAGCTGTGCGGCAAGAAGGATGGCTATCATCAGGTATCCCGAGGATACGGCTCTGACTTGTTCACGAATCATGGTTCTCTCCCGACTATCCGCCTCACTTTGATATCATTATGATATCGTTTGGACCAGGGCGCAAACAATTCGCCGCTGAAGCGCCAAGTGTCTGATTAAGCGACGCTTTCTGGAGGCTATGCGGGTTTTATGTCAAGTCCGGTCGGGATGCGACATTCGAAGCGGGCGCCAGGCTCGTCCGGATTGGTGAGGCGCAGCGAGCCGCCGTGTGCCTCTGCAACGAGGTGCGCGAGGTAAAGACCAAGGCCGGTGCCACCGGTATCGCGAGTCCGTGACGGGTCGCCTCGATAGAAAGGCTCGCCGATGTGCGCGGCCTGGTCGCTCGGCATACCGGGCCCGTTGTCCTCCACCCGGAGTACGAGTTCGTCGCCCTGGACTGCCGCGCCGACCTCTACCCTGCCGCCGGGATCCGGCACGTAACGCAATGCATTGCCGATGAGATTCTTGAGCATCAGGGTGATTCTCGCCTCATCGACGTTGGCCTGGAGTTCGTCGGATTCGCATCGTATCGACAGCCGCTGACGGTCGCGCTCGAAGAAATCGGCAACGAGCTTCTCGATCAGCTCGCGCACATTCACGCAGGACCGATTCAAGGTTGCATGCCGTGAGCTCAGTTGTTCGGCCTCGAGCAGGGAGACGACGATCTTCTCCATCTCCGCGATCTCCACCTTCAGGGCTTCCCGGTCAGCGTCGTTCTCCAGGAACTCCAGCTGCAGGCGCATGCGTGACAGGGGTGTTCGCAACTCGTGGCTGATCCCCAGTAACAGCGCCCGTTTCGCGTCCAGCATGTGCTGCACGTCACTGGCGAGCTGATTGATGTCGGACGCCAGGTCACCGAGCTGATCGTGGCGGATGTTTTGCAGCCGATGGTCGAAATTGCCCTGGCCGATACGGGCTGCCCCTGCGCGAATCGCGCGTATCGGCTTGAACAGCCAGCTGACCGCCGCGTAACCGATCATCAGGTACATCAAGCCCAGGCTGACGATGATCGTGATCAGGTCAGGACCGCTGCTGACATCCGCGATGCGCGGTGACGCGACGACTACCTGGTAGTCGTCCTGATGGATGAGCAGGAAGCGATGCTTGCCCTGCACGGCGAACTCGAGTCCCTGCAGTTCATCTACCCAGGCGTCCTCATCGTCACTGAAGCGCGGGCTGGGCCCGAAGTCAAGGCTCTCGAGCGGTGGGAAATTCGGGTCGGATGCCCAGTCGATACTCGGCCCCAGGATGCGAATATCCACCGGAACGCTGCGGGTTATGGCCAGCGCGCGGTCAATTCGGGGTGGCGTACCGATGTCCTCTCTGACGTAATGAACATGCAGGGACAGGTGGCCGCTGATCAGCCCCCGGATCTCATCGCTGTTGTATACCCAGCGCAACGCTACCAGCGTGCCATAGACAAACAGCGCCGCCAGTACAACGAAGATCGCCAGCAACCTGAAGGACAGCGATCGGGATAAGCGTCTAAGCATCCGCTACGGGTGCGCCGACGAAAGAGTAACCACGCCCCCAGATAGTCCGTATGAATCGAGGCGGCTTCACCGAGTCTCCGAGTTTGCCGCGCAATCGGCTGATCATGATATCGACAGACCGGGTCAGTATCGCGGCGTCGATGCCGCGCAGTTCGCTGAGTATGTCGTCGCGCGAGAGCTTCTTGCCGTGCCGTCTGGCAAGAATAAGCAGCAGTTCGAATTCCATCGAGGTCAGCTCCACGGCTTTACCATCGACCTCCACGGTTCGCGCACCCGCATCGATAGATATTCCCTCGAACGACAACCTGTCGGCCTCCGCCCCGCCCGAATCGGCACGCCGCAATAGCGCCTGCACGCGAGCAACCAGCTCCCTGGGTTCAAACGGCTTGCCGATGTAGTCGTCTGCACCGAGCTCAAGGCCGGATACACGATCGATCACCTCGCCACGAGCGGTCAGCATGATTATGGGCAGCTTGCTGGTCTTGCGAATCTCGCGGCAGATCTCGAAGCCATCCTTGCCGGGCAACATCACATCCAGCAAAAGCAAGTCCGGGTCCTCCCGATTCAACAGGCGAAAGCCACTCTGGGCTTCATGCGCGCAGACGAGATTGATGCCGAACCGCTTGAAGTAGGCTTGCAGGAGTTCGGAGTGCTTCTTGTCGTCGTCGATCAGTAGTACCTTGGTCATTCTGTTATTCTACTCCCGAACAAAAGCCGCCGTATGCACTTTGGCGGCATCGAAACATCTCGAAACAATCGAGGGCGCCGGGTATCCCGGAACTCCGAAGCTGCGGCAGGTGTCGAATCGCGTCATAATCGGCGTATGAATGGTCTCCTCTCAGAACTCCGGCGGCGCAATGTATTGCGTGTGGCCGCAGCCTACGCGCTGGTCTCCTGGATCCTGATCGAGGCGGGTTCGGTCTTGCTACCCACCTTCGGTGCACCGGAATGGGTCTTCCGAACCTACGTGGTGATCGTGATCATCGGTTTCTTCATCGCGATGATCATCGCCTGGATTTTTGAAATTACGCCCGATGGCGTGCGGCGCGAGCGCGACATAGACCGATCGGACTACAAGCCGCGCTCCCGGGAAACGATGAACGTCGCAATTATCGGGCTGCTGGTACTTGCCCTGGGCGTTTCCCTCACGTTCAATCTCACGGGCATCAGGAAGGACGAGGCTGCCCCGCTCGCGATAGCGCGTAACTCGATCGCCGTTCTTCCATTCTCGAGCCGCAGCACCGACGAAGAGAATCAATACTTCGCCGACGGTATTCACGACGACATCCTGACACGCCTTGCTGCTATCGAATCGCTGCGTGTTATCTCGAGGACCTCCGTTGGTGAATACCGGAATACGTCCAAGAACATTCGCCAGATCGGACAGGAACTTGGCGTTGCCGCCATCGTCGAGGGCGCGGTGCAGCGTTTTGGCAACCAGGTGCGGATCAACGTGCAGCTGATCGACGCCGCTACCGATGAGCATATCTGGGCAGCGACGTTTGACAAGGCACTGAACATCGAGAACGTTTTTGACGTGCAGAGCGAGATCAGCACACGCATCGCGGCCGCGTTGCGTGCCGCACTGACGCCGGAGGAAGAGCGGCGCATGGTGGCGGCGCCGACAGACAATATCTCGGCCTATGCCGAGTACGTGAAAGGCCGCGCCAATCTGTCCACCCGCAGTTTTGCATCGCTGCAACAGGCGCGACAGAACTTCATGAATGCCATCGAGCTGGATCCCGACTACGCTCAGGCGCACGCCGCGCTGGCTCAGACCCTGCTGGTTACGCTTTCCAATCACAAGTCGATTGCTGTCAGCGATGCCTATGCCATGGCGGCGAACTCCATCGACAAGGCGCTCAGCATCGATCCCGAACTCGCCGAAGCCTACGCCGTGCGCGGTCTGCTGCAGATGATGCGCTGGGAGGAAACGCGCTCGGACCAGGGAAACGTCGATGCCGCGGAGTCGTTCCAGAGAGCAATCGAGTTGAGTCCCAGCCTCGCGGATACCTACGTCTGGTTTGCCTCCCTGCGCACCAGCGAAGGCGACGTCAACGAGGCGATCGAACTGCTGACGCGGGCGCTATCCATCGACCCGCTCAGTCGCATCCCCTACGTCAACCTGCCCAGCTTCTACGCCGTGCGCGGGCAGAACGCCGAAACGACCCGAATGCTGCGCCAGGCAATTTCACTGTTTCCCGACTGGTCGACGCCCTATAGCTACCTGAGTAACCATATGCAGAAACTCGGCCGCCTGGATGAGGCGCTGGCCTGGGGGCTGAAGGAAATGGCCTTGAGCGAAGACCCGATGTCCGGCGGCCAGCTGATCGGCATATACCGGGACTTCGGCAATACCGAGGCGATCATGAACTTCATGGAGAATTTTCCGCAGGATCATCCGCTCTACCCGGTCGGCAAGAGTTACTGGCACTACATCATGCGTGACTATGACGGGGCGATCAGTAACATCGAAGCCATGTCGGACATGGCCGACTTGCCCAGGGACTTCGCCTATCCGTTGTTAGTGGGCGCCTCTGTCCTGAATGGCGACTACGAGCGCGCCTACGACTACATATCGCAGAGCCACCCGCTCCTCGGCGGTGACAGTGATGCCGCCATCGACGCCAAGAACGTGGATACCGCCGTGATCCTCGCATTCGTGGAGCAGAAACGGAACCGGCCCAGGCATGCCCAGGCGTTGTTGCAGAAAGCCCTGCCGGTGGTCGAGGAATTACCCCGTACGGGCATGGCGGGTCACGGCATCAAGGTCGTGCAAATACTGACAATGCAGGGAAGGCTCAGTGCCGCCATCGAAGCGTTGTCGGCAACCGTCGATGCGGGCTTTGTCAGCTCGCAGGGTTTCGACCCGTGGGCCTTTGACGAGGACCCGATCATCGAACCGCTCAGAAGCGACCCGAGATTCAGGGCGCTCGAGCAACGCATGAACGAGAGAATCGAGGAAATGCGCCGCAACGTCGAACGCGCGGAGGAATCCGGCGCCTGGGACGAACTGCTCGCCTTGTCTGAAACCGCCTGATCGGCTTCCGGCGTCGTCAGAGCGCGGCCAGCGCCGATTCAACCCGGGACCTGACTCGCTCGGCGATCGGCGCGTCCAGCATTCGCCGCAAGCGCCCCGCGTCATGGCTGTTCGCGTAGGCGAAGCGAAACAGGTCGAGTACGGTAATCGTCGCATCGCCCGTCTCAACCAGCGTCACCGTGTCCCCCGCCCTGAGCTCACCCGGATTGAGCACCCTGAAATAGACGCCCGGCCGCTCGGCTTGCCGGAACAGCCGCCCGAAGCCGCGATCGTCCATGCGGGCTGCCAGCGTTGCGCAAGGTATGCGAGCCGAGGTCGCTTCGAGCACGACGTCTCCGATCAGCAGTCGATCGCCGATAGCCAGGTTGCTCGGCAGCCCCGCTATCGTCAGGTTTTCGCCAAATAGCCCGGGCGAAAAGTCGCGGCCCGTCGAGTCGGACCACCAGGCGTAGTCGTCGGCGCTGTAGGCATATACCGCCTGATCGATGCCGCCATGGTGCTGGCCGTTCAGGATTTCGTCGCCGTCCAGCCCGAACTCGCCGACTTGCACGGGACCGGCAACCGGGCGTTTGCAAATTCCGGTGAGCATCGCCTGGTCGCCCTGCCCGATGCGCTCGGCTTTGCCCACATTGACGCTGGTGATCGTCAGGCGCTCGCGCATGTCGTGACCATCGCCGCTAGGCTTTAATGCGCCCAAGAACGATTCCCAGCAGCGTCAGCGCAATGAGTGCCACCGAGGTGACACCGAAAAACATGCAGATGATGAATACGGTCTGCTCCATGATAAGGCCCTCCAGGATCGAGTGGCATACAGTACCGCGGCGATCGCCGCGCCAGGCATTATAGTCCGCCGGCCGCGTGTCGATCGGAGAATTCCTCTCGGCCTCCGTCACCACGCAAAGTGCGTTACATTATCGTTTTATTTAATATACAATGTAACGCATGACGCGCACCAAGATCTCCACGCTGAACCTGCGAATCGAGCCCGGCCTCAAGGAAGCCGTGCGGCAGGCCGCGGCGCGCGAACATCGCAGCGTGGCAAACATGATTGAAATGTTGATACGCCGGCATTGTCAGCAGGCCGGCATCGCCGTACCAGAACACGACGAGCTATTTCCGGGGAAACAGAATGGATGAACGCATGATCAGGGCGATGGTCGCCGCGGGCGCTATCAGGAACATCAACATCATTGCCTGTGGCGCACACTTCCATATCCAGGCGAAGACGCCCAATGGCCCGATCACGGCCGAAACGACCAAAGGCAAGGTGCGCACCTGGGTTACGCTCGATGCCGCCGCCAAGTGGGTCCGTGCGCTCGGTATCGGCGGCGCGCACATCAACCTGACTCACTGGCAGCCGGGCCAGCGAGAGTTGTCTGTCTAGCCGACGGCTTTGCCGGATGGCCAGTCGTTGCCGAGCGGAAACGGCCGCTCCTCGGTGTTGAAGGTCAGGTAGCGGATATTCTCGTAGACGTAGGCGGCGATGCTCTGCCCTACCTGGCGAATCTGCGGATTGATGTCGCCGGTGAACAGCACCCACAGGAAACCCAGCACCACGACGAAAGTGCCGACGAAACTGGCGATACTGATCAGGAACGCACAGATCACCATGAACAGGAGCCTCATCCAGGTTCCGCGCGCCTTGAGATTTTCTTCAACGGGTCTTTGCGTGCCTTTATCGGCAACGAATGCCTCGTCGGCCGGAGGGTTGCTGTTGCTCATATGCCTGCTCCTTGTCACCGGGACTGCCCAATATATCGCGCCGGACAGCGCGACTATTGTTACAATCTTCGACCCCTCAGACCAGCGAAATATCCACGCATGGCTTACAAGACCGCTTATCTCACCGCCATCCTACTGTGCCTTGGCGCCTGCAGCGCGGAGCGC
>JBFELT010000171.1:0-6758 GCA_041552015.1 Woeseiaceae bacterium | reverse complement strand
CGTAACGCGCGTTGACGAGTCCCGACATATCGAAGTCGTAAGGCACGTAATAGTTGCTCTCACCGACGCTGAACAGCTTGCCGTTGTGACAGCAATGCTCGTCGTCAAAGGCCCGTACGAGGGACCAGTCGGTGTTGCCGATCAGGTACTGAAAGATATAGACCAGGGCCGCATGCCCGGGATCCAGCATGGTCCGCGAAACATTGCGACGCTTGAGCGTCTCGCCCCCGACCCTGGCTGCAAACTCCTCGTCGGACTCCACCAGGAAGGCAAATCGGGTCAGCGACGGGGCCGCGGGCGTTTCCGTATCGACGTAACGCACGCGCAGCAGGCGCGTCCGAAAGCTCAGCTCCGTGAGGCTATTCAGTATCCGGTACGCCGCATATTCCTCGAGGACATTCTGCTCGCCGTCCGCATTGCCCCTGCAGTGCGTCACCAGTTTCAACTTGTCCTGCCCTGCGAATACAGTGCCTTTGACAGAGTCCGGCGAAAAATTCAGGCGCAGCGGCGGGAACCCGCAGTGCACGGTTCGGCTCTTGCCGCGCATTCGCACTTCCACCGCTATCGATTTGCCATTCAGCGAAAGTGAGAGCGCCTGCTCACGGCGATCCCCGGAATCTTCGATCACACGCGACAGCGGGCCCTCGAGCGTGACCTCGAGTGTCGAGGCATCGTCGAACAACGGGGCCGCAAGGCATTGCGCGGCGCCCGCCATCGCGGCCAGCAGCACGTGCCACGCCGCAACCGGCCGCACGCCTCAGGTCAGCCCGGCTTTTCGTAACGGCAGCTCTCGCAGCCGCTTGCCGGTCGCCGCAAAGTAGGCATTGACGATGGCCGGCGCGACCGGCGGGACGCCGGGTTCCCCGACTCCGCCAGGCGCGGCGCTGGATTCCATGATGTGGACGTGGATGGCCTTCGGCGCCTCGCTCATACGCACGACAGGATAGCTGTCGAAGTTGCCTTCGACGACCGCGCCGCCGCTGGCGGTGATTTCCCCGTGCAGCGCGAGGCTCATGCCGAAGAGCGCGGCACCCTCCATTTGAGAAATCACGCGGTCCGGGTTGACGATCGTGCCGGCATCAATCGCCATCCAGATATCGTGCACGACCAGTCGGCCGCGCTCGTTGACGCTGACTTCGGCGACGGTCCCGACGATGCTCAGGAAGGAGCGATGAACGGCAATACCCAGCCCTCGCCCTTCCGGCAATTTCCGGCCCCAAGCGGCCATTTCAGAGACCCTGTCGACGATCGCTGCGTACCGTGCGGTGTCGATGGGGTGCTTGTCGAGCGGATGCCCGTAGTTACCATACATGGCATTGTCGTCGGCCGGATCCAGCCTGCGCGGTGCGCCGAGCAACTTCAGCAAGTGATCCCGCGGGTCCATGCCCGCCAGGTAGGCCAGTTCATCAATGAAGCCACAGCCGGCGAAGGCGTGAAATACGTTGCAGACCGAGCGCAGCCAGCCGATCCGCAGATGCGCTGTGGCATCGCAGGCCTCGAGCCGGATATTGGGGATGGACCACGGGCGGTCGACAAAGCCCAGGTCGAGTTCGCCGTTGCTGGGGCCCTTCACGTCCGGACTGAAGGTCGAACTGATTGACGGAAAACTGCTGCGATGCAGAAGGCTGGTCGCATTGCCATCCTTATCGAGCCCGGCCTTCAGGTACTGCGCACTGACCGAGTGAAAATAGCCATGCCGTATGTCGTCTTCACGCGTCCATGTAACCTTGACCGGCCTGCCGGATACTCGTGCCAGCCAGGCCGCTTCGGCGATGAAATCCGGCTTCGACTTGCGGCCGAAACCGCCGCCGAGCAGAGTCACGTGCACGCGTACCTTGTCTTTGTCGATACCCAGAGTGGCGGCGACCGTGTCCTGGGCCGATTGCGGATTCTGCGTGCAGGCCCAGGCCTCACAGCCGCCATCGTCGGTGATCTCGGCGACCGCCGCCGGCGGCTCCATCGGGGCCTGCGACAAATAAGGCGCGTAGTAGACAGCCTCGTGGGTGCGGCTGGCCGCCTTCATCGCCGCATCCGCATCACCTCGCGCAAGCACCGTCCGGCCGGGCGATCCGACCGACTTCACCAGTGCCTCCCGGTAAGCCGCAGAGTCGTGACCGGCGTTCGCGCCGAGATCCCACTGGATCTTCAGTGCCTCGCGGCCCTTTTGCGCCGCCCAGGTATTGCTTGCCAGGACGGCGACACCGCCGAGCAGGTTATAAGCGAGCGGGGACGTCGGATCGGGAAGCCGCACGACATCCACGACCCCGGTCACGGCCCTCGCCGCCTGGTCATCGAGCGAGACAACGGTACCGCCGAAGGCCGGACAGCGTTCGATCGATGCGTACAGCATCCCGGGACGAACCGTGTCGATGCCATAGATCGCGGTTCCGGTTGTAAATGCGCGGCCGTCGATCGTGTCCATGGCTTTGCCGATATAGCGATAGTCGGCGCGTGACTTGAAGGGTGCGTCCGGCATTGCCTCGAGCGTGGCGGCCACGTCCACGAGCTCGCCGAATCCCGCGCTGCGACCGCTGGCCGCATGATGCACGGCATGCTGCCTCGCCTCACACTCTTGTGCCGCAACGCCCCACCGGGTTGCGGCCGCTGCAATCAACATCTCGCGCGCGGTCGCGCCGGCATTGCGCAGCAGGTCGAACTGGTTGCGGATGCTCGTCGAGCCATCGGTATTCTGATCGCCGTATTTTTCATCGCCCAGGGCCTGGATCAACTCGATGCGGTCCCAGTCGGCCTCCATCTCGTCCGCGATCACCTGGGGCAGGCTGGTTCGAATGCCCTGCCCCATCTCCGAGCGATGACAGATGATTTCGACGATTCCGTCGTTGCGGATATTCACGTAGACGTTTGGCGCGACCGACTCCGCCTCCGCAACGCCCGGGACAGGCCCCTGGCGGCCACAGGCGGCCGTGAACGTCAGGGCAAAAATCAATCCACCGCCGGCCTGTCCGGTACGTTTCAGGAACTCGCGTCGGCTGACGCGCCGGAGCTCGCTCATTTCCGCCGCTCCGCCGCTTTGTGAATCGCCGCGCGTATTCGGGTGTAGGTCCCGCAGCGACACAGGTTGCCACTCATCGCCGCATCGATGTCTGCGTCGCTGGGTTCCGGGACCCTTTCGAGCAGCGCGACGGCACTCATGATCTGCCCCGGCTGACAGTATCCGCACTGCGCCACGTTGAATTCCCGCCACGCAAGTTGTACCGGGTGATTGCCTTCGCTGTCGAGGCCCTCGATGGTCGTCACGTCGCGTCCGGCCGCGGCGGACAGCGGAATCACGCAGGAACGGACAACCTGTCCGTCCAGGTGCACATTGCAGGCACCGCACAGGGCTTTGCCACAGCCGTACTTCGTTCCCGTGAGGCCCGCCAGATCCCGGATCGCCCATAGCAAGGGCATGTCCGGCTCCGCATCGAGCGACAGCGGCTGCCCGTTGATTCTCAGTTCGATGGCCAGGGTAGTTCTCCTTACGCGTTGGCGCCCTGCGGTGACAAGCCATGAATACTAGCAAACGCCGTGCCCTGCGGCCCAGTCACTTGCTCGATAGCCTGTCGGCCTGAAACTGTGACGGCCATGTCGGCGCGGATGCCGGAGATTACGGACAATCCGGTACATGGAGAGCGTACCCCTGCTGCTGCCCATCGTCCTGCCTGTCGTATTCTGGGCGAGCTACCACTATCACAAGGACCGGCACCTGCCGGAACCACCGGGGAACCTTGTGCTGTGTTTCGGACTGGGACTGCTGGCAGCGCTGTTGTCGAAGGGGCTTTATGTTGCGCTCGAGCCGCTCGGCCTGCGCTACGACGCGGTCGCGCTGGCCGACGAAGACACGCTGGCTCTTTTCGCCTACGCGCTGCTGGCCATCGGTCCGATCGAGGAGTTCGCGAAGATGCTGCCGTTCCTGGTTGTCGTACTTCGGTTTCGGGCATTCGACGAAGCGATGGACGGGATCATTTACGCATCTTTTATCGGGCTTGGTTATGCCTCGGCCGAAAACCTCAACTATCTCGATTTCCTGACGCCGCTCGAGGCCGCCGCGCGGGGATTCGCGGGGCCTGTCGTACACATCTTATTCGCATCGATCTGGGCATACTGGATCTCACGAGCCCGACTGGCGCAGAAACCCGTGGGGGTCGCCGCGGTGACCGGTTTCCTGCTCGCCGCGGTGCTGCACGGATTCTATGATTTCCTTGTGCTGTTACGGCCGGTCGCCGCGCTGCCATTCGCCGCGACGCTGATCATTGCGATCTGGATCTGGAGACTGCGCTTGCTGCGCCAGCTGCATCAGGAAGCCGTGGCCGGCAGCGACACGTAGGGCTAAGCCTCCGTTCGTCGGGCCAGCCTGATCGTCGGGCTAGCCTCGATCGTAGGGGTTGAAGCCGTCTGTCGATCGACCAGGCTCTTCCAGGCTCAACTGAAGCGAGCTGTCGTCATCCAGGAGTTCCCGGCACCGCATCTGGATTTCAGCGAGCCGCAGCGAAACGTTGGATTCGGAAAGCGGCGCTTCGTCGATGGCTATGTCTATGGATTTTCTTGGCATATTTTCATCTGTCTCTGTTTGGAGACAGTCCCGTTCTGTCGCACTATAGAGACAGTGAGCCCTCAAAAGTGTGAAGCAGATCACACTGGAATCGTCACAAAGACGGTCTTTTCCGGATTATGTCGAATTCAGCTACGCTGCGCCCGACATTGACGCGCTGAACGCCCGTATTCCGCGGCAAACTCAGTACTTGAGCATTGCCGAGCCCCAGGTGAATCCCGCGCCGAAAGCGGCCAGCAGCAGCGTCTGGCCTCGCTGTATGCGCTCGTCACGTATCGCGAGGTCCAGCGCCAGCGGAATCGAAGCACCCGAGGTGTTCGCGTGCTCATCGACCGTCGCGATGACACGCTCCATCGGCATCTTCAGCTTCTTGGCGGCCGCCTTGATGATTCGCATGTTGGCCTGGTGGGGTATGAACCAGTCGATGTCGTCGAGGTGACCGTCCAGGTCGGCAATCGTCTCCCGGGCAATGTTGTCGAACGTGGCAACGGCCCGCCGAAAAACGGCGTTGCCCTCCATCTTGATGTAGGCGCCGCCCGCACGGGTGATGTCAAAGCCAACAGAGACACCCTGCTCCACGTGCAGGAGCTCTTCGTACTCGCCATCGGCGTGCAAGTGCGTCGAGAGCACACCCGGTTCGTCGCTGGCTTCAAGCACGACGGCACCCGCGCCGTCGCCGAACAGGATTGCCGTACCCCGATCCTGCCAGTTGACGATGCGCGACAATGTTTCGGTCCCGATGACGATGGCCGTTTTCGCCCCGCCGCTTCGAATAAAGCGATTCGCGATATCCAGACCGTAGATGAAGCCGCTGCACGCGGCGCTCACATCGAATGCCGGGCATCCACGCACGCCGAGCTGTCGCTGAATAATGCAGGCGGTTGCCGGAAAAATCTTGTCGGGCGTGGCGGTTCCGACGACGATAAGGTCGACGTCATCCGCCGCCAGCCCCGCCATTTCCATCGCCCGCCTGGCCGCCACCAGCCCCATCGAAGAGCTGGTTTCATGCGGGCCCGCAATGTGCCGGCGCTTGATGCCGGTGCGCTCACGAATCCACGCGTCCGAGGTATCCATGGTTTTCTCGAGATCCTGATTGCTTACGACCTTTTCGGGCAGGCAACTTCCGGTCCCGGTAATGCGTGCATAGCTCATGAGGTCTTCCTTTTCAGGAACGCCGCGATCTCTCGTAACGTCGGGTAGTCGAACAAGTCGCTGATGTCGAGCTTGCCCGGGTATTTTTCGTCAATCGCCAGGACGATCTCGGTCAGCGTCAGCGAGCTGACGCCGACTTCGAAGAGGTTGTCGTCAGGCCCGATGCTGCGGTCCTTGGAGAAATCCCGGCAGATCTTCTCGAGTTCGGCGATCAGCGGGTCAGACGCGCCTGACGCTTCCGCGGTATCCGCCGGAGCCAGCTGCTGCAATACATCATCGAACTCGCCGTCGAAATAGGACTCCAGCAGTTTCGTGCGCTGCACCTTGCCGCTGGTTGTTTTCGGGATTCGGCCGACGGGGATCACCTTGTGCACCTCGAGGCCTGTCTGTTCCCCGATGAGGTCCCGCACCCGGCGAATCATCGGCACGAAATCAGCGGGATCCTGGCGGTAGAGGATAAAGGCGATCAGCTCTTCGGTCTGACCCCCTTTCGGTGTCGCGCCCGCGACGACCACCTTGTTCAGGTCCAGGCCATCGAGGCGCGCGACGATTTCCTCGATATCGTGCGGATAGTAATTCTGCCCGTTGACGATGATGATGTCTTTCTGTCGGCCGGTGATGACCAGCTCACCGTCGACAAACACGCCGCAGTCACCTGTTCGCAGCCAACCGTCCCGCGTAAACAGCTCCGCGGTGGCCTGCGGATCGCCATAAATGCGTTCGGTGACGCTGCCGCCGAACAGCTGGATATTGCCGATCACGCCGTCTTCCAGCGCCTTGTCATTGTCATCCGTGATGCGGATCTCGACGTCGCGAATCGCCTTCCCGACTTTGACGAAACTGATCGCGTCGGGATCGCCGGGCTCCACGGCGCGATAGGCGTCGCCGACGCGCAGACTGTGCCTGTCCACGGTAATACGCGAGTACTCGCGCCCCGGGGTTGGCAACGACACGCCCACCGTCGCTTCGGCGAGTCCGTACACGGGGTACATTGCGCTTCTCTTCAGGCCGTAGGGCGCGAGCGCCGCGAGGAACTCCTCGCACAGTTCCCAGG
>JBFELT010000170.1:0-6773 GCA_041552015.1 Woeseiaceae bacterium | reverse complement strand
TCGAAGTTTTTGCCCGGCGTGAACTGCGGCGTATGGCCCTGCCAGTCGCGAATCGAGCCATCCATGAAACAGCAATAGCCGGCCAGGTAATCGAGTGCAGATTCCCGCGATACGTGGCGTGCCCGCCGGCCTATTACGACGGCCAGCTCACCTTCGAAATCGAATTGCTCGGAAACAACGGGCCGCACGATCGGCTGCGCGTGGCCCGTGAGGCTGCCCGGGAATCGCACGAAGACCACCGGATGCTCCGGCACCTGGCGGCCCATCTCCCGGATGTGCGGCAGGTAGTTGACCCCCACGCAGAGGATCTTGTCGGGATTCGGGATCACCGGCAGAAAACGCACGGCATCGGCGCCGAACTCGCTGCCGCCGGTGTCCTCGCTCAATTCGCGGCTTGCGCCCGCTGCTATCACGGATCGCAGGTCGGTGTAGCGAGCCCGGAGCTCCTGACCGGCCTCACGAACGCCACCATCGACAGCAATGCCATAGCTGCGGCGCCCCTGTCGTTCGAAGCTGACCAGGCTCATCAGTTGAACACATCATCGCCGGCGACGATGGTCACCTTGTCGGCATCGAAATCCAGCGGCATCTCCGAGATGATCTTGTCCTCGTCGAGCAGCGCTTTCGGCTTCTCGGCGTCATAGCGCATGGGTGACGGCTGGTCGGACACGAGGCGCCGTCGCAGGTCCTCGGCGTCCGCCGTGACGAATACGTACTGAATGTCGTCGACCTTTAGATTCTCGCGGATCACCCGATTCACATCGGCGAGCGTCAGCTTCTCCAGCCCGTCACGCACGTAGGATGCAAAATTACCGGTTTGATAATACTGGCCATCCAGCTCGTAGCCCAGTTGTCTCGACTGACCATCCATCAGCAGGCTGACGAACTTGGAAAGAAATGCCCGAGTTGTTTCGAAATTCGACTCGCTCATACCTTCGTTGATCAATTTCTCAAGTTCGAACATCGCCGCACGTGTCGCGAATAGCGCATCGTTGTTGTCGCGCAGCGGTCGCAGCCAGACCTGGAAGATCTGCTGCTGGCGTCCGAGGTTGGTGTCAGGGTGAAACTGGAACATGCCGCGCGGGAAGTACTCGATGTAGGCATAGTCACCGTAATTCATACCGCGAGCCTCGCGGATGCGCTTGTACAGGTGACTGTTGGAGCTGCGATGTTCGCCGAAATATGATCTCGCCAGCCACAGCGCAACCCAGTCCGGGTCACCGCGCCTGAGCTCAATGGGAAATCCGAACGACACCGCCACCGCCGGTGTCTCCTTCTCGATGAGTACGGCCTCATGCCCATCCGGCATCGGCGCGGCCGGCACCCTGAGTGTCAGTCGCTCGCCGGCCGGCAACTTTTGCAGGTCCTTGCTGATAGCCGTCGCAAGTGAATCCGGATAGCCACCGGCGAGCCCCACCGTGATGTTGTTTACCGTGTAGTTGTTGGCGTAAAACGCCTTGACGTCGTCGAGCGTGATCGACTGCAGGTCGCTTACGTCGCCCAGGTTGTACGATCCGTACGGATGCGCGCCACCATAAATCGCCGAGTACAGGTATTCCTTCCCCAGTTCTTCATCGTTGTTGCCAACGAGGTCGGTTCGGATGCCATTGATCAGCTGCGTCCTGACACGTTCGAAGTCGCTTTCCGACCAGGCCGGGAACAACAGCTGCCCCCGTACCAGCGAATACCACAGATCGAGGTTATCCTTGTGCACCTGTCCGGCCAGTCGAGTCATTTCCTTGTCGACCTGGGCCGAGAAACCGGCGGCTATCGGGTACATTGCGTCGTTTATTTCCTCGATACTCATTGCCTCGGAACCACCGTCCGAAACCATGGCCGCCGTCAGTGCGGCGAGACCCTTCTTGCCCTGCGGATCGAAACCCGCGCCGCTGTGAACGAGGAATGCAACATCGACGAGCGGCGACGTCGCGGACTGATTCGTGACGAACGACACCGGCGCCGGCTGGTCGACCACGGGTAGCGGCAGATCTGCCTTGGCCTGCGCCGCCGGCACAGCGGGTGCCGATGCCGCCATGCCGGCCGCAGCGACGCGTTCGTCGACCGAGGCCATGCCGTCGATCCCGGCAATGCCGGCATCACTCGACAAGGTAACAGTCACCCGCTGGCTGTCGACGAAGTACCTGTTCGCCGCGTTCCTCAGGTCGCTCGCCGTCAGCGAGTCGTAGGTCTGATAGACCTCGTTGGTGGTCTCCGGGGTGCGCGAGAAGTGAACGACGCTCGCCAGCATCTCCGCAATGCCCGAGGAATTATCCAGCTGCGCGGTAAATGCGTATCGCAGCCGCGACTTGGTTTCGTCGACTTTTTGCTGCGGCACGAGTTGAGTGCGTGCCTCGACCAGGGTCGCGTTTATGGCATCGCGAACGCTGACCGCATGTTCGCCATTAGTCAGCCTGGCGGCGATGAGCAGCATCCCCGGATCCTTCTGATCGGGGAAATAGGCGAACAGCTGATCGACGGACTGATCCTCGATGACGAGTTTCTGGTAAAGATCCGACGATTGCGAAAAGTAGATGGCCGAGATCAGGTCCAGCGACGGCATGTCTTTTTCAGTCGGCACGTACGCCGGGCCACGGTAGGCCATGACCAGCCAGGGCTGCGTCGGGCCATCCCAGACCAGATGCTCATACTTCGGGCCTGCAAGCGGCGGTTCCCGGGGGATGTCGACATCGTAGTCGCCAGGCTCCCAGGCGCCCCAGTATTTCTCGACGAGCGCGAACGATTCCTCCGCATCGACGTCGCCCACCAGTATGATCACGGTCTTCTCGGGCCGGTACCAGCGGTCAAAAAACAGTCGCGCATAGTCCATCTGGTCCGGCATGACCTCGATGTCCTCGATGAAACCCATGGTCGTATGCTTGTAGGTGTGCTTCGTGAACATCAGGTCGCTGATGCGTTCGAATAATTTCTGCAGCGGATTCGAGAAGTTCTTGAGATATTCACCCTTGACTGCAAGCGCCTCGGTGCGAAATTGCTCCTCGGAGTATTTGAGATTCTGAAAACGATCGGCCTCCAGCTCGATGACCTTTTCGAGATCATCCTTCGTAAAGGTAATGTGGTAGTTGGTGTAGTCATCCGTCGTATAGGCGTTCTGATCGGCACCGGCCTTCTTCAGGATGTCGCCATACACATCGGGTGGGTAGGCCTCGGTACCCCGAAACATCATGTGCTCGAAGAAGTGCGCGAAACCGGTCTTGCCGGGCTCGACTTCATTGCGCGAACCGGTCTGCACGGGAATCTGGATCGATACGATATCCGGGTAGTCGGTAGGCACGACGATGACCCTGAGGCCATTGTCGAGGTCGCGCATCAGGTAAGGCATGTCGAAGATTTTCGAGCTCTGCGCTATCCCGGCGGGAGCCTCCGCCTTTTGCCCACACGCCGTCATCAGTGCGGAAACGGCAAACAATACAGACAAGCTGCTGATCAGCTTCTTCATCGTGTTACTCCAGGTGAATTCGGCAGGGTTTGACATGCCGCGTTCGAAAGAGGTCCATGATATCGTGTCAGCCGCGATTTCGCATCGCGATCATACGCTTCGCGACGGGCGCTTACGGCAATTTACCAAGGATCAATCAGTGTACAAATCTTTCATTAAATCAATGACTTGTTTTACTTTTCTAATGTTTTTTTTTAGCGGCACGAACGCCGAGACGTGGCTCCACAACGTCGCAGGCTACACCTCCAGCCCCGGGGGCCTCCGTGAATTCTCGGTGCTGGTATTCGACGATGCGGGCAAGGTCGTTGCTATCGGCGATGAGGATCTGCTCGAGGACAGCCCCGCAGAAAGGCGCATAGACGGTGGCGGATCGACGGTATTGCCGGGCCTGATCGACGCACACGCGCATGTACTAGGCCTGGGACAATTGAAAAGCAACCTCGACTTGACCGGGACGCCCAGCGTCGCCGATGCGACGAAGCGCATCGGCGAATACGCCGCAGGCGATCCTCACAAGCGCTGGATACTGGGGCGCGGCTGGAACCAGGTGCTCTGGCCGGTCCGGGAGTTTCCGACGGCCGCCCAGATCGACGCCGTTGTCGGCGACAGGCCTGTCTGGCTGCGACGTATCGATGGACATGCCGGCTGGGCAAATAGCGCGGCCATGAGGATCGCGGGAATCGACAACGATACCGCGGATCCGGTGGGCGGCAGGATTATCAGAGACGCCAATGGCCAGGCCACCGGCATCTTCATCGACATGGCAATGGATCTGATAGAGCAGCATCTGCCGCCGCCGGGCAAAGAGGACTACCGCGCGGCATTGCTGAGCGCTATCGATGCTCTGCTTGCCGAGGGCGTGACGGGCGTACACGACGCCGGCATCGACCTCATGAATGCCGAGGTCTACCTGTCGATGGCCGATAGCAATGAACTCGATATGCGCATCTACGCAATGACCGCCGGTGCGGGTGATGTACTGGATGCCATCGGCAAGCCGCTGTTCGCCTACGGTAATGACCACCTCGAGATCGCCTCCGTCAAGCTCTACTCGGATGGCGCGCTCGGCAGTCGAGGGGCTGCCATGATCGAGCCCTACTCCGACGACGCCGAAAACCGTGGCCTGCCATTCTGGACGCAGGATGAGCTCGACGCCTTCGTGAAGAAAGCCAACGGACTCGGGTTCCAGGTCGGCATCCATGCCATCGGCGACCTCGGCAATCGCATGGCCCTGGACGCTTTCGAAAAGGCGCAACAGGGCAAGCCGTCGCCGCTGCGCAACCGCGTCGAGCATGCGCAGATCATCCAGCTCGCCGACATCCCGCGCTTCGCCGAGCTGGGCGTTATCGCGTCGATGCAGACGACCCACGCCACGAGCGACAAGAACATGGCGGAAGATCGCGTCGGACCTGAAAGAATCCTCGGCGGATACGCCTGGCGCCGCCTGCTCGATTCGGGCGCCGTCGTCGCCAACGGCTCGGATTTTCCCGTCGAGTTATCGAATCCTTTCCACGGCCTGTATGCCGCCGTCACCCGGCAGGGCCGCGACGGTGAGCCCGATGGCGGATGGTATCCGGATCAGGCGCTGACCCGTGCCGAAGCGCTGCACTCCTACACCCTGGCAGCCGCGTACGCCGCACGCCAGGAAGATCGCTTGGGAAGCCTTGAGCCCGGCAAATGGGCGGACTTCATCGTGATCGACAGAAACTATTTCACGGTTCCCGCATCAGAGATCGACGATATCCAGGTGATCCAGACCTGGGTTGGCGGCAAGAAGGTCTACGATCGGAACGAGACGGATGATTTGCCGTGATCGTCGAACAAATCTGGACCGCGAATGCCTATCGAAACTTCAACTACCTGATCGCCTGTCCTGAAACGGGCGAGGCGTTGGCGATCGATCCGCTCGACTTCAAGAAATGCCTCGCGGTCGCCGACGAAAAGGGATGGAAGATCACGCAAATCCTGAATACGCACGAGCACGGGGATCACACGGGCGGCAACAAGGGACTGGTGAAAGCGACGGGGGCCAGGCTCATCGCTCACAGGAATGCAAAGCACCGTATCGCAAACGTGGATGTCGGCGTCGGCGCCGGCGACCTGATCAGGGTCGGCAAGACGGTCGAGCTCGAATGCCTCGACACGCCGGGGCATACGATGTGCCATATCTGCCTGCTGTCCCATACCGACCAGCCTGGCCTGTTCAGCGGCGATACGTTGTTTAACGCAGGCGCCGGCAACTGTCACAACGGCGGGCATCCGGCCGAGCTGTTCGAGACCTTCAAGACGCAACTGGACGGGCTCGCGGACGACACACGGATATACCCGGGGCATGACTACCTGCTGAATAACCTTGGCTTCACGCTCGATCGTGAACCGGACAACGCCACCGCGCAACGAATGCTCGAGGCGTACGCAAAGCAGGATCCCGACGACGCACTCGTTACGACCATGGCGATGGAGCGCGACATCAATACCTTCTTCCGGCTACACAGCCCGACCATCGTCGAGAAACTGGCACGAGAGTTTCCGGAACTGGGCGACAGCCCCGACGAACGCTCCGTGTTCCTGAAGCTGCGCGAGCTCAGGAACAGCTGGTAGCAAGGCGATCGGCTAGCCGCTGCAGGGACTTCGCGGAGCTATCGGCCCGGGCGGCCATCCATAGATAGTGCAGGGCGACGTACAGCCGACGCTGCTCGGCCAGCCTCGACTGCCAGGGCGCGCTGCCACCAGCGAAATACGCGTCGAGCAGGGCCGACGCGACCTCATCACTCAACTCGTGATGTTCAACGATCGTTGCCAGGTCGAACAGCGGATCGTTGTCGCAGGCGTATTCCCAATCCAGGAACCTGATGCCGGGCGTCGTAACTATGTTTTCAGCCACCAGGTCGTTGTGACAGCAGCACAGGTAATCTGGCAGGCGCGCTGCACCAATCACCTTGAGGCACAGCCTGACGATTTCACTGTCCGGGTCTTGGATCGTGCTCACATAGTGCCTGCCGGCGCCGATTCCGTCGAAGCTACGACCCGTAGTCGGCAGGCCGTGCAGTCGCCGCAGCGATGCGGCCAGCTGCTCGATTCCCGCTTGCTGATCGAGCAGCGACGGCTGCCACTGGCTGCCCACAACGTACTCGGTCAGGTACACGTTCTGGTCCGCGAAAAGGACGGCGCCGGCAAGGCCCGCTGATTGGGCTGCCGATTGCACGGCGGCCTCTTGTAGCCTCGTGCCCAGATGCGCTGCCCGGGCTTCGACATCAAGCTTCAAAACGGCCCTGGCGCCATCCTTCTGCAAGAGCCATACTCGATTCGAGAGCCC
>JBFELT010000169.1:0-6891 GCA_041552015.1 Woeseiaceae bacterium | reverse complement strand
CGTTGCGATTTCGTCGGCGGCTACGGCGCCGGTGCTGGCGCGGAGGGTCCGGGAAAAAATCGAAATGCTGCTACCGAAAGAACTGGGCAGGCTGGCCGATCTTGCCAGTGGCTGGCGAGTCCGCGTGGCGGAGCGTCTGGACAGCCTGCTCGGCAGGCGACGATTCTGGGAGACTGTCTTCGACGGACCGGCAGGCTCTCTGGCCATCGGCGGACACGTCGACAAGGCCGAACGGGAGGTGGCAAGAATCCTGCTGAACTTCGAAGCGCAGCCTCCCGAGCCGGGCCAGGCCTGGCTGGTCGGCGCCGGCCCCGGCGATCCGGACCTGCTTACGGTCCGTGCCGTGCAGATCATGCAGGCCGCCGACGTCATTCTGCACGACCGCCTCGTGTCCGACGCGGTGCTGTCATTCGCGAGGCGGGATGCCGAGCTCATTTCGGTTGGCAAACTTCCCGGCCGTGACACGAACACCCAGGAAGGCATCAACGAATTGCTCGTGTCGCTGGTTCGCTCCGGCAGGCGCGTCTGCCGCTTGAAGGGCGGAGATCCGTTTATTTTCGGGCGAGGCGGAGAGGAACTCGAAGCGCTTCGCGCGGCCGAGTTGCCCTGCGAGGTCGTACCTGGCATTACGGCCGCCGCAGGGTGTGCCGCCGCCGCCGGTATTCCGCTGACTCACCGCGACCTGTCCCAGTCGGTTGTCTTCGTGACGGCTCAGGGCAAGGACTCGATCGACCAGCTGGACTGGGGGTCGCTGGCGCGTGATCGACAGACGCTGGCGTTCTACATGGCCGTCAAGCGCCTGCCCGAGCTGATGCGAAACCTGGTTTCGCACGGACGCTCGCCGGACACACCCGTCGCCATCATCGAACGCGGCACCCTGCCGCGGCAAAGGGTACTGCGGGGTCGACTGGGTCAACTGTCCATGCTGGCCGAGGCGCAAGGTATCGAGGCGCCGGCCATCCTGATAGTTGGAGACGTCGCTGGCCTCAAAGAGCCCGTCACCGCAGCGGTTTCATCGTCACGACAGCCGGGGGCAACGCATCTGTCGCCGATCTATGCTAAAAAAAGCGCATGATCGGACAATAAGGACAACAACGTGATCTACGACAACATTCTGGAAACCATAGGCAACACACCGGTCGTGCGCCTCAATCGCATGGCGCCGGATGGCGTTGAAATGTACGTCAAGGTGGAGTCCTTCAATCCCATGGCCTCGGTCAAGGATCGTCTCGCCTACGCGATCATTACCGATGCGGAAACGCGCGGAACCCTGAAGCCGGGACAGACGGTGATCGAGGCAACTTCCGGCAACACGGGTATCGCGCTGGCGATGGTTTGCGCTGCGCGGGGCCACCAGTTCGTCGCGACGATGGCCGATTCTTTCTCGATCGAACGGCGCAAGATCATGCGCGGGCTGGGTGCCAAGGTCATCCTGACGCCGGCGGCGGAGCGCGGCACGGGCATGGTCAGGAAGGCCGAGGAACTGGCGGAAAAGCACGGCTGGTTCCTGGCGCGTCAATTCGAGAACCCGGCAAACCCGGAGTTTCACCGGCATACAACGGCCCCCGAGATCCTGAGGGATTTTGCCGGCAGGCGGCTGGACTACTGGGTATCGGGATACGGTACCGGTGGCACGATGACCGGTGTCGGCGAGGTCTTGAAGGTGGCGAGGCCGAACGTGAGAATCGTGGCAACGGAGCCCGCGGGCGCCCAGCTGCTTGCGGGAAAAGAATGGAGCCCCCACAAGATCCAGGGCTGGACCCCCGACTTCATCCCGGAGGTTCTCAATCGCGACGTGTTTGACGAACTTGTGCCGGTTACCGATGAGGAGTCGATAGCGGCGTCACGCCGGCTGGCTGCCGAGGAGGGCATCTTTACCGGTATCTCCAGCGGAGCAACGCTCGCCGCGGCACTCGCGGTCGCGAACAAGGCCCCCAAAGGCTCCGTGATCCTCGCAATGCTGCCCGACACCGGTGAGCGCTATCTGAGCACTCCCCTGTTCGAGGGTGTCAACGAGGGCTCCGACGACGACTGGCTTGCCGGGCAATAAGGCAGCAAGCCGGACCGGTGGCACCGGGAAACGCGACCATATGGTCCAAATGGTACGTAAATCGCTGAAAGGACTCGCATAACAGCTTACAGCTGAGACCTATATCACAGCGTTCCCCGGCATACGGTGGCATCGTTGAACGCTGCTGTCGCGCATCATGGATTGGAGCGCCCGTGCCGGACGAAAAGCTGAACAGGACGTTGGCAAGTAACGCTGGCAAGGCAGCCGGTCTGCTGCGTTCCCTGGTGCCGAAAGCGCAGGCTTTCGGCTTCTACAACCTCGAACGGCAGTGCGTGTGGAACAGCGAGGGTAGTGACGACTTCGAAACGGACAACTTCGTGGCCGAACTCTCCGAGCGCGCTATCCTGGGACTTAGGGACGGCAGCGAGGTGCTGAAAAAGACGTTGCCCTCGGCCCGGACCGTGTTGCTGCTGCCGGTCTACGATGAGGCGCGCGCTATCACAGGCCTGCTGGTTTCGCTGTTTTCGAAGAACGTCGGACAGTCTTCGTCCTTCGACCCGGATCTGCTCAAGACTATCCTCGAGCCCGCCGCCGAGCTGATTGGTGAAAATCTGCAAATTTCGGATCGCCTGGTTCATGCAAAATCCCGCGTGCGCGATATCGAGAAGGAACTGCAACTCGTCTACGATGTCGACGAAAAGATCCATGGCTCCTCGCGGAGCCATGCAAGTCTCGCGCAGCTGGTTGGCCAGAGCGGTCGCTATCTTGGCATCAACTACAACGTCCTGCTGATTCCTTCCAAGCGCATCCGTATCAGTGCGACGCACTCGAGTTGGAAGAACATCAATCGCAAGATGCTCGACCGGTACCTGGTCGATGTGCTGATGCCGAAACTCGAAGGGCAACGACAACCACGAGTGTTCGAAATCCCTGCCATGAAAGATGCGCAGAATGAGGCCCGGCAGCGCTATCAGGCACTGCTGAGCCCGGTCTCGGACAAGCACGGTAACCTTGAAGGTGTTTTCGCCCAGCTGGGTCGTGTCGACAACACCGACTTCTCGCACAGCGACCGGCGCTTCATGTCGCACATCGTTCGCAAAGTCGAGCACGTCGTGCAGCAGTCCTTCGATGCGATGACCGGCTTGATGAACCGCGCCGGATTCGAGGCGCAACTCGCGGAGTCCTGGAAAGGACTTTCGTCGGCCTCGGATACGCACCAGTTGATCTACTTCGACCTCGATAATCTGCAATTGATCAACGACAATTTCAATCGGAAAGCGGGAGACGAGGTAATCATTCGCTTCGCGCGGCTTCTCGAGGAAGACCTGCCTCACAGCGCCGTCTTGTCGCGGCTGGCAGGTGACGAGTTCTGTATTTTGCTGACGCATGCCGACTCGGATGCTGCCCTGGAGTTCGCCAACCTAATCCGGGAGAAACGGTCTGCCTTGCGTTACCTGCAGGGCGACAAGTCACTGCAGGTGACGATGAGCGTTGGCATTGCGGAGTTTTCGCACGCGAGTGGCGAAGACGGCAGTGCGCTGACAACCGCGCGAATGGCCTGCGAATCTGCCAAAGACCATGGTCGCGATCGCATCGAGGTATTCGACGAAGGCAACCAGAGCATTATCCGGCGGTACGACGACATGCAGCTGGTCTCGGAAATACAGCAGGCGCTGGACGGCGAAGGGTTCGAACTGCGGGCGCAGCCCATCGTCAGTCTGAACGGTCGTTCGAGTAATCCACGCTTCGAGATCCTGCTGCGCATGGTCGATTCCGAGGGCAATGCCGTTCCGACCGACGCGCTGTTCTCCGCCGCAGAACGCTATCACATGATGCCGCGCGTGGACCGATGGGTGGTCTCGTCAACCGTGGCGGCGCTCATCGACGCCAGGGACGCTATCGAAGCGAACGGCGCGATTTTTTCGATCAATCTCTCCGGACAATCACTTGGTGACGACGACATCTTCAGTTTCGTCGAGGGAGAGCTGAGCCACGCCGGGATTTCACCGCAGTCGCTGTGCTTCGAGATCACGGAATCGGCGGCGGTTTCCAACCTTGCGAAGGCGCAGGCGTTCATCGACCGTCTGAAGGCTCACGGCTGCACGATCGCGCTCGACGACTTCGGGGCCGGACTGAGTTCGTTCGCCTACCTGAAGAACTTCAACGTCGATACGTTAAAGATTGACGGCGGCTTTATTCGCGATATTAGCGAAAACCGGATTTCCGAATCGATGGTGGCAGCCATTACGCAGGTCGCCGAAGTCATGGGACTGCAGACTGTTGCAGAGTACGTCGAGTCGGACCTGACGCGGCAGCTGATCACGAAAATAGGTGTGGACTTTGCCCAGGGCCACCTGGTTGGCAAGCCGGTGCCGATTCAGGAAGTGCTGTCCGGCTTTGCTGATTTCAGGAAATCCGGGGCGCTGTAGCCAGGCACGCAGCCGCGAAACAATCGGCGAGGGCGTTCCTGGCCCGGCTAGAATACCCCCGCCTCCAGGCCTGCCGCCATGGTCATCCCCAGTTCCACGCAGTCGCGTAGCCTCGACTCATCGAACGGGCCGTTGATCAGCACCGACTCCTGCACTTCCCGGACCGCCAGCCCCGTGAGAATGCGTCGAATACTGGAAATGGCGCCGGCGCCATCATTGCCGGCCCGTACAAACAGTGCCCAGGGTCGCCCATCGATTTTTCCCTCGCAGGGATAGAAGACGCGATCGAGAAAATACTTCATGGCGCCGCTCATATAGCCGAAGTTCTCGGGAGTGCCAAGAATAAATCCGTCAGCCCAGAGAAGATCGTCGGCGTCGGCTTCAAGCGCCGTCTTGACGCGCACCTCGACGCCGCTGACGTCGGGATGCGTGGCTCCCGAAATTACCGCTCTTGCCATGCGCTCGGTAGTGCCGGACTGGGAGTAGTAAACGATAAGCAGATGTTTGTCGGTCACATCGTCAATAGTGCCGGAGTTCAGTCATTTTTTCGATAGACTGGAATCATGCACGCCAACGAAAATAAGCTCGCCAGCGCGGCGACAGGCTCGCTGCCGGTGCAGTTGCAGGCGCCGGTCAGGCAGTGGCTCGAACGGCTGCAGGAACAGCACGACCTGGCCGAGCTGCCGGGCGAGCACATCGAATCGCTGTTGCGACTTGTGGCCTGCAGCGAATTCGGCGCCGCCGTCGTCCTCAGGGACTGGTCCTGGTTCGCCGCGAACGTCTCGTCGTTTCGCGAGCAAACGGATCTCGAAGCAGAGTTCGAGATTTCGAGTCTGGCCGAGGACATCGAAGGCCTGAAGTCGGACCTGCGCCGGTTTCGCAATCGAAGCATGCTGCGTATCCTGTGGCGGGAAATCTTTGGTCTGGCGAGACTCGACGAAACGCTGCAGCAGCTTTCTCTGCTTGCCGACCTGGCGCTCGACGCGGCGACGCGTTGCGCCGAAAGGACGCTCATGCCGCGCTACGGTTCGGTTCGCGACGTCGACGGCAAGCGTGTGCCGCTGGTCACCCTCGGCATGGGCAAGCTGGGTGGCAGGGAACTCAATTTCTCATCCGACATCGACCTGATTTTCCTGTTCACACATGACGGTGAAACGGATGGCGCCCGGTCGATAAGCGCGCAGGAGTACTTTGGCAGACTGACGAGAAAGATTGTCGCGCTGATTGGCGAAGTCACCGTCGACGGTTTCGTCTTTCGTATCGATACCAGGCTCCGTCCGTTTGGTGAGAGCGGCCCGCCGGTCGTCAGTTTTGCGGCGCTGGAGTCTTATCTGTTGCAGCACGGACGCGGATGGGAGCGCTACGCTTACGTCAAGGCGCGCATTGTTGGCTCGCAGCCATCAGAGGCGGTAGTCGATGAGCTGCTGAACGGCCTCATCAAGCCGTTCGTCTATCGTCGATACCTGGATTACGGGGTGTTCGAGTCGCTGCGCGAGATGCACGCGATGATCGCCGCCGAGGTGACACGCCGGGAACTGACGGACAACATAAAGCTTGGCCCCGGGGGAATTCGGGAAGCCGAGTTTATCGTGCAGTCCTTTCAGCTGGTGCGTGGCGGCAACGACACCGCGCTGCAGGGCCGGGAGCTACAGAAGATACTGCCAAGACTGGTCAGTCGTCGCGGGCTTAGTGCCGCGAGTGCCGCGCGATTGCTCGATGCCTACCGGTTTCTGCGGCGGCTGGAGAATTTCATACAGGCCATTCGCGATCAACAGACCCACGATCTTCCGCAAGGCAGCGCGGATCGGGAGCGGCTCTGTCTTGCGATGAATTACGCCGGCTGGACGGCACTGTTGCAGGACCTCGCGAAACATCGTGCCACGATCTCGCAGGAGTTCGGGCATGTCGCTGTTCCCGTCGACGGCGACGATACGCCACTGCGCGAGCGATTCCAGCGCGCCTGGGAATCTGCCTGGGACGAGCCACAATGGCTGGAGCTGCTGACTCGCGAGGGCTGCAGTGACGCCGCGCCGCTGGCGAGCCTGGTCGTTGCATTTGCCAACGCGCCTGCGACCGAGCAGATCGACGCTATTGCGGCGAAGCGATTGAGCCGATTCATGCCGTCACTGCTGTGCGAGGTCCTGCGGTCAAGCGAGCCACTGACGGCACTTACACGCGTTCTGGATGTGGTGGCACACGTCCTTCGTCGCAGCGCCTACCTGGCCCTGCTGAACGAAAATCCTGCGGCGATGCGCCGGCTCGTGGATCTCTGCGCTCGCAGTCGTTACGTTGCGGATCAGATTGCCCGCCAGCCTGCGCTGCTCGATGAGCTGCTGGATCCCCAGCTGTATTCGAGCGCCGTGAGCAAGTCGGATCTGGAGGAAGAATTGCGGGCGCGAACGTCGGCCATTGCCCGCGGCGACAGCGAGGCGCGCATGGACTCGATCGTCG
>JBFELT010000168.1:0-6902 GCA_041552015.1 Woeseiaceae bacterium | reverse complement strand
GGCGTCGACTCGAACACGTCGCCGCGCGCGGCCGGCTCGATGTCGCTCATCAGGACGGTACGGGTTTCCAGCAGCGTGGTGATGTCATGCAGTTGCCGCTGCTTCGAGAAATCGAGGAGCCGCTCGAGCAGCCCCATTTCCGTGAACAACGTCGCACGTTGCAGCTGCGAGACAATGCGAAACAGCTTCAATCGATGCTCGTCGCTGATACCGACGGCGACAGGAACCGGCACGATACCGCCTATTACGGCTGCCCAGAACGCGACCACGAAGTTCTCGTTCGACGTGCTGAATATAATCAGTTCGTCGCCGGGACGCATACCGCGCGCCTGCAGCGAGCCGAGCAGTGCCATCGCCCGTTCCCACAGCTCGGAAAAACTCAAGATCGCCTCATCGTTTTCGCCATCGATGAACCGAATCTCACGATCCTTGCCGCGGGCTTCGCGCAACAGCCCGGTCAACGTGTCGTAAAGCTCCATACCGGTGTCAGCGCTCCTCGGGTGTCATGAGAATATCGGTCGCCGAACGAAGATTGATTCCCAGCTCGAGCCCGGGCTCGCCGGCATCGAGCAGGCGCAGACGAAAGCGTGGCAATAACAGTCCCAGGTGCACCTTCATCTCCAGAAACGAGAAATACTCGCCCAGGCAGCGTCGTGGCCCCAGGGAAAACGGGAAGTATGGACGATCCTTGTCCGCTTTGTCGGTCGGCCCGAATCGGCCCGGGTCGAATGTGTCCGGGTCCGGCCAGTAATGTTCGCTGCGGTGCAGAATGTACGGCGACAGATAGATGTCCGTTCCCGGAGGCACGTCGTAGTCGTCGAGTTCGTCCTCGTCATGCGAACGGCGAGTGAACAGCCACACCGGCGGATACAGCCGCAGCGCTTCCTCGAGCGTCTGCTGCGTGAACTGCATCGATGCCAGTGACTCCGCGCTGACCGAGGATACGCCCGGCAACAGGCGGCGCGCCTCGTCGATAAGCGCGGTTTCGACATCGGGGTGTTTTGCGATCAGGTACCAGACCCAGTTCAGGGTATTCGCCGACGTCTCGAATCCGGCCACGATCAGGGTCATGAGTTCGTCGAGGAGTTCCGCGTCCGTGAAGGCATTGCCCTGCTTGTCGACCGCCTGCAGGTACATTGACAGGAAGTCGAAGCAATCCTTGTCGGACCGACTGCGTCGTGCCTCGATAATCGTCATCAGGAGTTCGCGAAGCCGACGGACCTTCAGCACGACGCCCAGATCGCGCGTCGAGTCGCGACTCAGAAACGCGAAGGGATTTTCGCCCTGCGTGAGGATGTAGTTATCGTAATCGTCGCCGAAGATGCTGATCAGGATCAGCTCCAGCGCGAAATCCGAGGTCTCGGCGGTGATGTTCAGTGATTCCTTGCGCGACGCGATCCCGGCCCAGTGAAGTGCTCGCCGGTCGCAGCAACGGACCATCACGGCCATCAGGCGATGCACGTTCTGCCGGCTGAACGCTGGCTGTATCATCGTTCGCGAACGTCTCCATACGTCGCCGTCACTGACAATCAGGCCATTGCCGAGGAGCATCTTGACGCGTTCGAATCCGGGGCCCTTGTGGTACTTGCCATGCCGGCGCACAAGGATCCGCCGCACTTCGCGGGGATCGTTGACGAAGTAGGCGAGTCGGCCGTTGGGCCTGGTCATGCTTACCATATCGCCGTAGTCGCGCTGCAGGCCCGTAAGGGTAGCGAGCGTTTCCGGGTCGATTCCCAGCGTAACGGGTTGGTCCGGACCAGGCGGTCGCCGGTATGCGAGCTGGGGTTCTGTCATCTGAGGTGGGTTGGCTGGGCCGTGTCAGTGCAGGCGCAATATTACATTGACCGGCGCAGAACCGATACTGCAAACTCGGGCACTTGTGTTGCAGGCCCCGACTTGAACAAGCCATCCCCCAAAGATTTCGACTCGGTGGAGTCTCGACGAAGCACGTCGTCGCTTCGGCGCATGACAATCTGGCGCCGGATGTACTATTTCCTCGGCGTACCGCTGCTCCGCGGCATCATGCGACTCCTGGTCTCGACCTACCGGGTCGAACGAATCGTCGGGGCGGAGCATATCGAGCCGTTCATCGCCGCGGGAACGGTGTGTGCGCCCTGCTACTGGCACCAGCATCATGTTCTCGGTTCGACGCTGGTGCGAACGTGGATCAGGCGCGGTTTCAAGGCATGCTTCCTGGTCTCCGCCTCGGTTGATGGCGAGGTGCCGGAGCGCATCGCCCGGGCATGGGGTGCCGAGGTCATCCGGGGCTCGGCGAATCAGAGCGGCGCCCTCGCCCTCAGGGACATGCAGCGCATGATGAAGAGCGGCTACTCGATCATCACGACCGCCGACGGGCCGCGTGGACCGCAGCACGAGTTCAAGATGGGCGCGATACTGATGGCGAGAATCGCCGGGGTTCCGGTCATCCCCATCGCCTGTGCCGCCGAGAAAGCCTGGTACCTGGATCGCTGGGACAAATTCATGGTGCCGAAGCCCTTCTCGCGCGTGGTCCTCGCGATCGGAGCACCGTGTGAGATCCCATCCGACGTACCCCTCGACCAGCTCGAACCACAGCGGGCGCTCGTTCAGGAAGCAGTCATGTCCCTGATGAGAGAATCGGAACAGCTACTTACGGGACCCCCGAAATGAGAAATCAGGCTGTCCACAGCTCGCATCGATACCGCGTACGTTTCGCGCTGCTGCTCGCGATCGGCCTCGCGGCGGTGCCGGCGCAAGCCAGCGGCGTGCTGACGCCGCACGTGGCGGAGTACAACGTCAGGATCAGCGTCGTTGGCGGTCGCCTGACAACAGCGCTGACCCAAACGGACAATGGCTACAAGGCGGAACACGTCATCGAGCCGACCGGCATGTCGCGCCTCGTGGCGCATGGTGAAATCGCCGAGTCGTCCGAATTCGCCGTTGGGCCCGACGGGCTCCAGCCGATCGCCTACCGCTCTGACGACACGCTGTCGCGTGACAAGGTCCATGCGGACATCCAATTCGACTGGGCCTCGAACCGTGCCAGCGGCACGGTCAATGGCGCGCCCTTCGAGGCGGAACTGGCGGGATTTTCGCACGACCGCATTTCGATCCAGTACCAACTCATGCAGGACCTTCTGAACGACACGCCTGGTGAGCAATACCGGATGTTCGAAGTCGACAAGCAGAAAGTGCTGAATATTCGCAACGTTGGCAGCAAGACAGTTAAGGTTCCGGCGGGAACGTTCAGCGCCATCGGTATCCAGCACCAGGCGGCCAATTCGTCTCGCGTCACGACGCTGTGGTGCGTCAGGGAACTCGGCTACCTGCCGGTGATTATCGAGCAACACCGCAAGGGCAAGTTGCGCGTCAAAGCCACCCTGAGAAACTACACGCCGACGAACTAGTTCTTCGGTCCGTCAGTTCTGTCGAAGTGCTGCTCTGCCGAGAACTCCTCTTTATCGCCCTTGCTCACCGTTATCTGCCTGAGCAACACCTTGCCGTCTTCGCTCAGCTCCCAGGACTCCGAAAGAATCGCGCCGGCGTCATCGGCGGTCTGCGTGACGAAACGCCCGTCCTGCCACCCCGATACCCGCTGCGCCTCGATCGGACCAACGGCAACGATCCGGTCTTCGCCGAATCGATACTCCTCGACGACCGCGCGATCGAAGCTGATAAACAAGCCGGATGCGGTTTGCGTAATTTTCAGCGACTCACCGGACTCCAGGAACACGCTAACCGACGTCCTGCCCTAGCGTTTCGCGCCGGATGAGACGCGCCGCTGCGGATTCCTGGACGACGTCGCAGGAGGAATCCTGATGCGCGGTTCATCGGCCGCCGGCGGCCGCGAACCCGGCTCTACGCGCAGCTGCCAGTGACCGCTGAGATCTGTTCCGGCAGGAATGGCGGCGCTCTTGGGGATCAGCTGCGGGCTGTCGGCGCAGGCGGCGAGCAGCAGGCCTGCAAGCAATGAGCCAAGCCGGCCCCTGTTCGTTATTGTCGTGTTCATAAGACCCTGATTGGCGGACTGCCGCCGAACCGGAGATAGCCGATTACGACGGGTGATGCGGTAATTGTCACGCAGAATAGCAGATGCAGGTTTTTCGCCTGGCGCTATCGATGCATGGCTGTTCCGCGCGCAAACCGGTCGCGCTCGGACAGGTGCAAGCGGAGGTCCAGTGCGATCTTTGCCATCACCAGGGCAATGAGCATGCCGACAGGGCTCCCCAGCCATTGAACAAGCGCTGCCCCCATGATGATCGCCACGTGCAGAACGACGATCCTGCCGTAAGGCCGTTGCATGAGCTCGTTCGCGGTTGTGCGTCGGAATTCCCCGCCGCCGATAAAATTACTGAAGAAGGAAAACAGATGGCTGGCCGCGATCGACAGGACGGCTATCAACAGGGGTGTGCGGCGCCATGCGCCGCTCGCGTCGCCATGGAAATACGCTAAGGCATCGACGGAATCCCCAAACAGGCCGGTGACCGCCATCAAATGCCCGAAACAGAACAATCCGTAGTGAACGGCAAAGAACGGCATGAGAAACCACTTCTTGCCGTCACGGCAAACGGCCATGCGCATCAGGTTGACCAGGCCAATAATGACGTTCTCGACCCAATACAGCATCAGCACATCGAAAACCCGCCAGCCGAACAGCAACACGCCTGCCAGCGGCACCAGGTTCGCCAGGATCAGCGCTATCGCAGACACCCGGAAACTCATTCGCCTGGCAGACCCGACCTGATCGCTGATACCCGGAACGCGCTTCAGCCGTCGGCCAGCAGCGCGTCCGCCTCGATTTCGACGAGCATCGCCGGATCGATGAGCCTTGCGACCTGAACCATCGTCGTTGCGGGGAACACCTCACCGAATGCCTCCTGGTGCGCCCTGCCCACGTCCTCCCAGCGCTCAATATCCGTCACGTAAATACGCGTACGCACGACGTCCGCCAGGCCGGCGCCTGCGCGCTCCAGTGCCTCCGCGATGATTTCGATGCAGCGCCGCGTTTGCCGGTACGCGTCGCCGACACCCACCACCTCGCCGCTGGCACCGACCGGCGCCGTGCCGGAGATCGCGATGTGTAAACCGAACCGTACTGCCCGGCTGTATCCGACTATTTGCTCCCAGGGTGCACCTGAGTGGATGTTGGTCCTGGATGACATTAGCAACTGCCTTTGTATGAAAAACTACTGTAGGTTTATGATCTAATCTTCTGTTATTTATACTAATTTTCTAGTCTCTGTCTGACCAGGCAGCAGCAGCAGCCAGGCCGCCGACGCGATCGAATAAGACCCGACCATGAGCCAGCTGACGGTCGGGGCCTGCGGCTCGCCAGCGCCCTGCCCGATTAACAGGAACAGCAACGGAACCGCGAAAACAAGTCGCAGCAGTTCGATGCGCCGCGCATGGACCCTGCCCTCGTTCAACAGCCCGATCGTATACAGCTGCAGCCACAGCGCTACGCAGGGGATGAGCACCGCCGTCGCTCCACGACGCAGGTACAGCTCGGAGATCAGCAGCGCGCCGACAATCGCGACGACGAACTGCACCATCACGTAGTGCCGCTGCGCGAGCGGCGTTTCGGGATCGAATTTCTGAAACCGGGAAAGATCGGCTCGCCGTTTCGGGTACCGCGCCTCGACGTCGGCGGGTCGCCAGCCTGTGCGGCGAAACCAGATGCCCAGCTTGTCGCGCCAGCGCCGGGCCTTGCGGGCGTCGAAAAGCAGGTAATCGTAAACCTGCAGATTTGCCCAGAAGGGATTCAGGTTCGCCAGCGGCTTGCGCACGCCAAAGAGGACAGGCTCGTCGTCGGCCTCGTCCTCGAAGGTGCCAAACAGGCGATCCCACAGGATAAGAATGCCGCCGTAGTTCTTGTCGATATAACGCTCGTTCTGGGCGTGATGAACGCGATGATTCGACGGCGTCACGAGGATCCTGTCGAACGGGCCCAGCCGACGAATCAGCTGCGTATGCACCCAGAACTGGTACACCAGGCTCGCCGCGTTGACGGTGACCAGCACCTCGAGCGGAAACCCGATGACGAACAGCGGCAGGTAAAAGATCCAGCCGAACAGGAAGCCGGTGCTGGTCTGCCTGAGCGCCGTCGACAGGTTGTAGTCCTCGCTCTGATGATGAACGGCGTGCGCCGCCCAGAGCACGGAGATCTCGTGGCTGAAGCGATGGAACCAGTAGTAGCAGAAATCCCAGGCCAGGGCCGCGACCAGCCACAGCGCGAGGCCGCGTAACGACAGGTCGAACCACGACAGCGGCATGTCGATTACCGCGAAATTGCGCAGCACGAAGCCCCAGGCTATCAGCGGCAGGATTTTCGTGAAGTAGCCGATGGAGGTACTGAGGATTCCGGCGCTGAGGCTGTTGATTGCGTCACTGCTGCGATAGAAGCCACTGCCTTTGCGCCAGTCCACGACCAGCTCCGCGACCAGGGCAAGCAGGAAAAATGGCGCGGCAATCGCAATAAGGTCCATGCGTGAAGTTTACGGTAAGCTGCGCGGCGAAGGTAACCGGAAGGCGAACATGATCGACCCGACTGAGCTGACGCTGCTGAAGGACGCCCTGAGCAAGCTGGGCGAGGGCTACGCGCATTTGCCCGATTTCCGCACGGACTTTGACGTCGACGCAGTTCAGGCCGTGCTGCAGGATGTTGCGAAGCGCATGCAGGACAATTACCCCTACTACCATCCGCAGTACGCCGGGCAGATGCTGAAGCCTCCGCACCCTGTCGCGCGGATCGCGTACGCGATGTCGCTCTGGGTCAATCCGAACAACCACGCCCTTGACGGCGGCAGAGCGAGCTCCGCGATGGAAAAGGAGTGTGTCATCGGGCTTGGTCACATGTTCGGCTGGGACGACCCGCTCGGGCACCTCACGGGCGGGGGCACCATGGCAAATCTCGAGGCGCTGTG
>JBFELT010000167.1:0-6922 GCA_041552015.1 Woeseiaceae bacterium | reverse complement strand
CGAGCTGATGCATGAGCGGGGCGTCCTCGTCAGCGTGGACATCAATATCCGCCTTCGCGCCAGCATCGATACGCAGAAGTACCTCGATGGCGTTCGCTCACTGCTGCCGTTTGCGGACATCGTGAAGGCGAGTGACGAAGACATCGAAGCGTTCGGCCTTCACTCGGACGCCAGAAAAAGCGCCGGGATTATTTTCGGCGAGATGAATTCCGGTTTACTGGTCCTTACAGAAGGTACCGGCGGTGCCCTCGTGATCGGCGCGCAGGGAACGGTAAGCAGAGGAGCGTATCCGGTCGCGACAGTGATCGATACGGTAGGCGCCGGCGACACGTTTCATGCAGCACTTCTGGCGTTCCTTTACCGCAGTGGCGAATTGTCCGGTTCGACGGCCGACATCAGCATCGAAACACTGGGGAACGGACTGGAGTTTGCCTGTGCGGCGGCGGCAATCAACGTATCGAGGTCAGGCTGTTCACCGCCTGCGGCACGCGAGGTCTCGGAGTTCGTCGCCGCCACAGCTCGCCAGCATTCGGGACTTGGCCCAAAGCTTACTTGACACCGAATCTTTTCTACTTCTTCTGGTTGGCCAACAGTTTCAGCATGCGGTCGGCGAACTTCCCATACGGTGGTGCGAGGAACTTGGCCGGCGAAAATGAAGGCTGGTAGTAGACGGGTCGCAGCTTCGAAAAGGTGATGAATCCCTCGTAGCCGTGATAGTGACCCATGCCACTTGGCCCAACGCCACCAAACGGAAGATTGTGTTGCGCCACGTGAAACAGCGCGTCGTTTACCGTGACACCACCCGACATGATTCGATCGATGTAACGCGCGGCAAGCTTTTTGTCGCGTGTGAAGGGGTACAGTGCGAGCGGCCGGTCCCTGCCATTGACGTAGTCGATGACTTCTTCCGGTTCACGATAGGGTAGAACCGGAAGCAAGGGGCCGAAGATTTCTCGCCTGCGAATCGTCATGTCCTCTGTCGTATTCAATACGAGGCACAGCGGGAACTTGCGGTCTTCTGCCTGCGGCTCCTGTCCGTGCAGGTTGACGACCTCTGCCCCTTTCGCGAGCGCGTCCTCGAGCGTTTCCGAAACCCGCCTGAACGCGCGATTGTCGATGATCGACGTGTAGTCCTTACTGCGAATGTCCGGACAATGCTGCCTGGCCCAGGTCCTGGATTCCTCGACGAAACGAGCGACCTGGCTCTCGTGTACAAACACGTAGTCCACGTTTGTGCATATCTGTCCCGCATTGAATTGCTTGACGAACAGGATGCGCTCGACGGCTTTCGCGATCGGGTAGTCGGGCGCGACGACCGCAGGTGCCTTGCCGCCGAGCTCGAGCGTAACCGGTGTCAGGTTGGCCGCGGCGGCCGACATGACCGCTTTACCGGTCGTACCGGAGCCCGTAAATATCAGGTGATCGAACGGCAGCTTCGAGAACTCGATGCCGACGCCGCCCGTTTCCTCGAAAAACGCGAGTTTGTCTTCATTGAAGTATTTCGGGGCGAGGGACATGAGCAGCCGGGAAAGCGCTATCGAGTTCTCTGACATCTTCACCATCGCGCGGTTGCCCGCCGCAAACACGGCCGCCAGCTGCGAGAACGTCAGGTTGATCGGGAAATTCCAGGGGATGATCAAGCCGACAACACCCAGTGGCTGCGGAATGACGCGGGCCTTGCCACCCGGGTACAGCGTTTGGTCGACCTTGCGGCGCTGCACTTTCATCCAGCGCTTCAGGTGCTTGATCGCGTCGATGATGCCGTCGTTCGCCGTGATGATCTCCGCAAACAGCGTTTCGTGTCGTGAGCGATTGCCATAGTCCTGGCTAATGGCGTCGATGATCGCCTCACGATTCTCGCTGATCATCCGCTTCAGATTCAGCAGGTGCTGCCTGCGCTCCTCGAAACCCTCTGTTTCCGATTGCAGAAAGCTTTGCCGCTGCGATTCGAAGCACCGGCGCAGCATCGAGGCGTCCGATGACCGGACATCGACATCATTGCTTGCGACTACTTGCATTATGTCTCTCCAATAATAATTGGGGTCAGAGTAGATTCTATTAGGGTCTGACCTCTATTTATCCTGTTTATCGCATTCGCTGACAATTTTCACATTATTTACGCTTCAACTGGCTATTGCTCAGCGATGCGCAGCATGACCTTACCGCTGCGACCGGCTTGCTGTGCCGCCGTTACGGCCTCTGCAACCTTGTCGATCGAATAAAAATCGCTAACCCTGGTCGCAAAGACGCCGTCGATTGTCAGGCGCTTTACCGCGCGCAGTACGGACAATAACCTGAGCGGCGATTGCTGCAGCATCCAGTTAGGGAGCAGGAAACCAGAGATGTGCGCTACCGGCATCATCAGGTCGCGGATCGGTAATTGCAGGGGACTGTTTCCCAGCGTCCCGTACAGCACCAGCCTGCCGTTCAACCCCAGGCAGCGAACCACCTGTGCGGCGAGTTCGCCGCCGACACAGTCGACCGCATAGCCAACGCCCAACCCGCCGGTGGCCTCGTGGACTTCGGCAAGCAGATCCTGGCGGTCTGTCTCGACCACGGCATCGGCGCCCAGATGACGAAGTTCCTCGCTGTGGACGCCAGAGCGCAGCACGCACAGCGTCTTGAAGCCAAAGATCTTGCCCATGCGAACCACGCTCTTGCCCAGGGCGGAACCGGCGGCCGTCAGCAATAGCCAGCTACCGCGAGGGACGCGCAGCACTTCCCGAGCCAGCACGTAGGCGCTCACCGGGTTGACGAAGAACATGGCGCCCTGTTCGTCGCCGATTTCATCGGGCAATGCCACCGCTTTGGCGGCATTGACGACGGTGAACTCCTGCCACGCCCCGTTCGGCGGCCCGGCGGCGATGGCGACCCGCTTGCCACGCAAGCGGCGCGCCAGGAATCCGGAACCCACCGCGTCCACGACGCCGACGCCTTCACCGCCGAGCGCGTACGGCGGCTCCGGGCAGGCGTTATTGTGCGCCGGATCGTAAAACAGCCTGTCAGGACTGCTTGTTCCCTGGTTCCAGATAATGCGTTGCAGCGACGTGTGATAGGTGCCGTGGATAAAATTGAGATCGGACGGATTGACCGGACTCATCAGCATGCGTACGCGAATCTGCCCGGGGCCGGGTTCGGGAATCGGTACATCGGCAACATGAATGTCGCTGATATTCTCTGTGTAGGCAGTAATGCGCGCAGATTTCATGGATTTCCCCTCAGCGCGTATGATACCGATCGCCTGGATGCAAGAGGAAAGAAACGTGATCATTCCACCCGTGCGGCCATGCCGAATCCCGAGATAGGCCCTGGTGGTTGATCAGGGCCTCATCGTTCTCGCGGCTGCAATGCTGGTATCAGGCGTCGCGGGCGGCATCCTTGCCGGCTTGCTCGGTGTCGGTGGCGGCATCGTTATCGTGCCGGTGCTCGAATGGGCGCTGGAGCTGACGGGGGTTCCGGTTGAATTCCGAATGCACATTGCCGTCGCGACGTCTCTCGCGGTAATCATCCCGACATCGATTTCCTCCGCACGCGCGCACCACCGGCGCGGATCCGTCGATGTCGCTCTCGCCAAGCGCTGGATGCCATTCATCTTCCTCGGTGCCGTTTTCGGGACGTTTGTTGCCAGCCGCGTGGGCGGCCAGGTTCTCTCCGGCGTATTCGGCGTGGTTGCGCTGCTCGTAGCGATCAAGATGGCGCTGCCGCTCGACCAGAAAACCATCACGTCGGAGGTGCCCCGCAATCCGCTGACGTTGCTGATGCCGGCATCGATCGGCACCATATCGACGATGATGGGGATTGGCGGAGGCACCCTGAGCGTTCCGTCGCTGACGCTGATGAGCGAACCGATACACCGCGCCGTCGGCACGTCCGCGCTCTTCGGCCTGTTGATCAGTATTCCCGGCACCCTGGGCTATGTCGTGTCGGGCTGGGGCAACGAGCAGCTGCCGCCAGGCAGTCTCGGCTTCGTCAGCCTGATCGGCTTTGCCCTGATCGCGCCGACGACGGTGCTCGCCGCGCCGCTGGGGGCAAGAATTGCGCACGCCCTGAGTCGTCGCCATCTCAGCGCGATTTTCGGCATGTTCCTGTTGCTGGTCTCCATACGTATGCTGTTCCAGACATTCAAGGGCTGAGGAAGCTCCCATGCGACAAAAGGCTTATGCTGTTTCTCGAGGCAACGATGACTATTGCGAGGGTCACCGAGATGACGAAGCTAGCGGCGTTTAACTTCCAGGACTGGATCGAGGAGCATCGACACCTGCTGAAGCCCCCCGTCGGAAACCAGCAGATCTGGGAAGACACCGACATGATGGTTACGGTGGTCGGCGGTCCGAACCAGCGGACCGATTTCCACGACGACCCAGTCGAGGAATTCTTCTACCAGCTCGAGGGGGACATGGTGCTGAAGGTCTTCGATGAAGGCGAGTTCTCCGATATCGTCATTCGCGAAGGCGACATCTTTTTTCTCCCGGCACACGTCAGGCACTCGCCGCAGCGCCCGATGGCAGGCAGCGTCGGCCTGGTGATCGAGCCGAAGCGTCCCGCAGGCGAGAAAGACGCGTTCGAATGGTACTGCTTCGAGTGCGGCGATCTCGTTCACAGGGTCGAAGTGCAGCTGGTATCGATCGTGCGAGACCTTCCGCCGCTGTACCAGGCCTTTTACGCTGACGAAGAGGCGCGCAGCTGTCCGGGCTGCGGCGCCGTGCACCCGGGGAAGGAACCGCCGAAAGGGTGGGTCTCCATTCCGCCGAAGACAGCGAACTGAGATGCACTATCAGCCGACACTCGAGTTCGCGAAGGCGCAGGACGAGGCTGATCCGCTTAGGCGCTACCGGGAGGCGTTTCACTTCCCCAACCTGGGAACGCCGCAGCTGGCCTACTTCTCGGGCCATTCGCTCGGCCTGCAGCCAAAGGCGGTAAAGGCCGCCGTTGAGGTCGAGCTCGAAGACTGGGCGCGCTACGGCGTCGAAGGCCATTTTCACGCGACGCATCCCTGGTACAGCTACCACGAACGCCTGACGCCGCCGATGGCGAAAATCGTTGGCGCCAAAGAATCCGAGGTCGTCTGCATGAACTCGCTGACGACCAACCTGCATCTCCTGTTCGTCTCGTTCTACCGCCCGACGAAACAGCGCTACAAGATCATCAGCGAAGCCAGGATGTTTCCGTCGGATCGCTACCTGCTGGAGACGCAGGCGCGATTTCACGGTTTCAATCCCGATGACGCCATCATCGAGATTGCGCCGCGCGACGGCGAATGGACCATCCGCGAGGAAGATATCCTCGCCGCCGTTGAAGCCAACGCGGCCCAGCTTGCGATGGTCTTCTTCGGCGGCGTGAATTTTTTCACGGGCCAGCTGTTCGATATGGCGGCCCTGACCAGGGCGGCACATGCCGTCGGGGCCATCGCCGGTTTCGACCTCGCGCACGCCGCCGGCAACGTGCCGCTCGCGCTGCACGACTGGGACGTGGATTTCGCCGCCTGGTGCTCGTACAAGTACCTGAATTCGAGTCCGGGCAATGCGGCGGCGATATTCGTTCACGAACGCCACGGCTCGGATTCGGAGCTGCCACGATTCGGCGGCTGGTGGGGGCACGACAAGACGACGCGCTTCCAGATGAAAAGCGGATTCCGGCCCATACAGGGCGCCGAAGGCTGGCAGCTCAGCAATGCGCCGGTGCTGGGCATGTCGGCCATGAAGGCGGCTATCGACATCTTTGCCGATGTCGGAATGGAGGCTTTGCGAGCCAAGAGCGAAAAGCTGACCGGCTACCTCGAATACACGATCGACGCGCTGGCTGCCGAGTTCCCCGATGCACAGATCAGCATCATCACGCCTCGCGATCCGAATCAGCGCGGCAGCCAGATATCCATCAATATCGCCGGCCGCGAGCGAAAACTGTTCGATGACATGGTCGCCCAGGGTGTTATCGCGGACTTCCGTGAGCCGTGCATTATCAGGATCGCGCCGGTACCGCTCTATAATTCGTTCGGCGACGTGTTTACGTTCGGCACGGTCATGCGCAAGCTGCTGGGCCAGGGATAGCAGTCAATGACAAGCAAGGCATTCACGGTCGTAGGCGGAGGTCCGGTTGGCGCCCTGCTCGCCATCTCGCTGGCGCGACACGGTTACGAAGTCGGGCTCTACGAGGGCAGGCCGGATTCCAGGAAGACCAGCATTTACCAGGGCAGGTCGATCAACATCGCCCTGTCCGATCGCGGATGGTCGTCGCTCGAAAAAATCGGCATCAGCGCCGACGCGAAGAAGCAGGCAATTCCCATGTATCACCGGGCAATTCACGGCGTCGGTGGAGAGATCAGCGCGCTTGCCTACGGACAGCAGGGCGACGCCATCTGGTCGGTTTCAAGAGGCGGAATCAACGAGCAATTGCTCGACATCGCCGAAGACGAGCCGAACATCACGACACATTTCGAACATCGCCTCATCGATATCGATTTCGAATCGGCGACGACCACGTTCAGGCTAGACGACGCCAGCGAGATGGTCGTCGAGTCGGACTTCGTTTTCGGCGCCGATGGCGCGAACTCCAAAGTACGCAGGCTTGCCCATAGCCTGCCGGGCTTCAGTGACAGCCAGACCTTCATGCCGCAGAGCTACATCGAGCTGAACATTCCGGCCAACGCGGACGGCAGTCACAGGCTGGAGAAGAATGCGCTGCATATCTGGCCGCGCAAGGACTTCATGCTGATCGCGTTACCCAACCCGGACGGAACGTTCACCTGTACCTTGTTTCTCAGGCAATCAGGCGAGCGCTCGTTCGAATCGTTGCGAGAGCGTACGTCGGTCAAGGCATTTCTCGAGGCCAATTTTGCGGATGCGATGGCGCTCATCGAGCGACCGGTTGATGTGTTCCTGGAGAAAACGCCCGCGCCGCTGTTTCTCGTGCAGGCCTTTCCATG
>JBFELT010000166.1:0-6980 GCA_041552015.1 Woeseiaceae bacterium | reverse complement strand
CTCGGAAGACAACCTGTCGGACGAGTTCGGCCTGGCCTCCGGCATCGCTTGGGAAAGTGGCAACGTGCTGAATATCGACGACAACACGCACTACATAACGATGACATTCGGCACAGGACCGCTCACTGTATTTTCGTCGAGCCAGTCGCTGGCGCGGGTGACGGGGAGTTTCGCACCCGATCTGCAGCAGCTTGCCAGCGTCAGTTCCGAACCGATGCTTATATCGATAGCCGCCGGTGGCAGCCTGTATGGCGGTGGAAACGCAGCGGGGCGTCGCGTGCAGTTGCCCTGGGGCGGGGCCGGCTTCGATCCCGGCAATCTCACCGCCGACGGCCTCACGATCCTGCAACGCGCCCTCGAGTGGGGTGCCGGCCTGGGCGGCGGCAGCGTCGATATCCAGGTTACCGACGGTAGCGACGATGCGGAGCAGCTCACCAGCAGTGGCGAGATGGAGGTCACGAGCAGCGATCTCGAGCTCGCCGACAATCTCGCCGCAACCGGTCAACCGTCAGATATCGTCGGTATTCGCTTCCCGAATGTGGCGATACCTCAGGGTGAGTCCATCACGAATGCCTACATACAGTTCCAGGTGGATGAACTCGATAGTGGGGGAGCATCATTGACTATCGAAGGTGAGGCCGTGGACAACGCCGCACAATTTACGACCGCTGCGTACAACATTACATCACGCCCGCGGACATCGGCATCCGTGCTTTGGACACCGCCGGAATGGACGACAGTCGGCGAGCGCGGCCCGGATCAGCGCACGGTGGACATTTCACCGCTAATCCAGGAAATCGTGAACCGATCCGGCTGGTCGAGCGGCAACGCCCTGGCCATCATCATCAGCGGCACAGGGACTCGCACGGCTGAGGCATTCGAAGGCGATCCGGCCGGCGCCCCGTTATTGCATATCGACTTTGGCGCCGGTGGCGGTGGCGGCGGTGATGGCGGCGGCGATGATGGCGGTGGCGGTGATGGCGGTGGCGGCATTTTCCGCGACGAATTCAACACGGCAGGAAGCTACGGAGGCAACGATGGGACGCTGTCCTGGGCTACTGACTGGCTGGAAATTGGCGAAGCCGATGGTCCAAACAGGGGCGATGAGCGGGTTACGGCCGCTCCCGTTAGCGGCTACCTCGTTCAAGTCCAGGATAATGACAACGGCGGCGAGGGACTCGAGCGGGAAGCCGATTTGTCAGCGTACACCTCCGCAACCTTGACGTTCATCTACTGGCGCAGCGGTTTAGACAACGCCAACGACTACGTCACCGTCGACGTGTCCGACAATGGCGGTAGCAGTTGGACTGAGATCGACCGCTTCGCGGGTCCGGCATCCGATACGCAAGCCAGTCCGCAATCGGCGAGTCATGACATCAGTGCCTACATTGCCCCGAATACCCGTATTCGCTTCCTGACCTCGCCGAACATGGGTGGTGCAGACAAGGTTCGCTTTGACAACGTCCAGATTGAGGTCCATTAGCCGGACCCTCCGGGTTTATCCAGCCGATCTTCTGTGCAGCAGGGATCGAAGCGTGCTTTTCGCCCCGCATGGCGTCATCGGGGTCGAACCGCGTTTACGAAAAACCGGCCGGATATTAAAGATTTAGCCCGTTCCGCCGCTGTATTTAGGGATAGCTGTCTATTTGCTGTGGGGCGAAGCCTTGGTCGAAACAACCTGTCCAGCCAGTCTCGTGTCCGCTTGCGATATCCCGGGTACCGGGCACGCGAGCGCCGCCGTGTGTGGCGCCAGGGCCGACGGCTCATGAGCGTCCTCGCCCGCAGCGCCGCGCTGTTTCGGCCGCGGTCCTCCGCAGCGATCGTCGGTCCTATCGGCATCGATGTCGCCCTCGAGGCCGTACACCTCGTGCAGCTGCAGGCCGTCGCGAACCACAAGCCTGTCGTGCGCGCGAAGGCCTCACTCGATATCAACGGCACGCGCCGCGAACTGCTGCAGCAACCGCAGCAGTTTCGCTCGCTGATCAAACGCGCGCTGGCCTCCGACCGATTTCACGGCCACAAGGCAGTGCTGGCGCTGCCTTCCGGCATGTTCCGCACCATTTCGATCAACTACCAGCTGGCTGGTGGTGAGAAAGACGAGCCCGCGGCCATATTGCGTGCGATGAAAGGTCGGCTCGACGGCGACCTCGCCAATTACGTGCTCGACTACATGCCGGTACGCGCCCGCTCGAAGAGCGATGAAAAACTCGCGCTGGTGGCGATAAGTGAACGCGACAAGGTCGTGGATTTCCTCGAGCTCGCACGCAAGGCTGGCCTCGACGTCAGCGCGCTGGAGATTGGCCCGCTGGCCATCAGCCGCCTGACGAGCGCGATCTCCGAAGACAGCGGCGCCGCGACGGTACTGGTCGTCAACTCCGGGCGCCGCGCGAGCTACCTGACGCTGATCTCGGGAAACGATCTGCTGTTCGACCAGGAGGTTGCCATCGGCGAACAGAGCCTGGTGCAGCATATCTGCGACACGCTGGACATGCCGGAAAGCACCGCTCGCCAGCTGCTGCTACGCACGGGCGTATATCCGCGTGGCGGAGACGACCCATTGTCCGACGCGCTCGACGAAACCGGCCTGTTCGACACGCTCTCGGAGATTCTCAAACCGCAGTTCCTGAAACTGGTCGATGAGATCAAGCGCGCTTTTCTATATGCGGCATCCGAGACGCGCGGGCGCGGCGTCACGGAGGTCTACCTGCTGGGCAGCATCGCGCGCTGGCCGGGCGCCGAGGAGATGCTCAGCAGGCTGAGCGGCTCACAGGTCTCCAAGATCCCCAATCCACTGGCCCTGTTTCCATCCGAAGACGACGACACGCGCCACTCTGCCGAACATTTCGCACCGGAAATCGCGGTCGCAACCGGGCTCGCATTGCGGGGTATGAAGCTCAATGGCTGAACTCGACCTCATCCCCGAAGACTATCGCGACCGACTGAAGCGGCGTGCCGCACTTCGCCGCTACGTGATCGTTTTTGCCGTACTGAACGTTGCCGTATTTGCGGCCGGCGGCGTGTTTGCCGAGCTGGCCGCACACGCCTCGGCGCGCATATCGGAACTGAAATCGCAAAGTGCCATCACCGAGCAACAGCAGACGCAGCTGGAGCAGCTGACGAGCAAACAGCGTGAGTACGAACAGCGCTGGTCACTGCTGCGTGGACTGCGGGCCGGTGCTGCGGTCGAAGATATCTTCAGGATTATCGATCGCGCGATGGTCGACAACGATGTGTGGTTCGAAAACTGGAGTTTCCGCCGGGCCGGCGTCGTCGTCGACGGCGAGACGCGTGGCGTCGAGACCGGCTACTTCGTCGTCGTACCCGCGGCTGGTCAGCCGGCGGATACAGCCGACTGGCAGGTAGAAACGCACATGGTGCTCGAGGGCCGCGCCCTCGATCACCAGGCGCTGTCCACCTTCGTACGTGCGCTCTTCGAGCAGCCCGACATCAAGGACGTCAGTGTGCAGAAGACGGCACTGACGAATTACGCCAACGGCCGCGTTGTCAGCTTCGACCTGACCATCGTGCTCAACAGCGACGTGGAGCGCATATGATGTGGGACGCCATCGACAAACTCGACGCCCGCGAATTTCGTCTCGCCGCGCTCGGGCTGGGCATGGTGATTACGGCGGCGGCAGTGTCCCTGACCCTGCTGCCCGCCGCCAGGCTCTACCTCGCCAATGCGAAAGCGGTGGGCGTTCTCGAGGCCGCCAACGGCGCAACGATCGATCTGGACCAGCAGCTCGAGGCGCGTCACGCGAGCATCGAGGAACTCAAGTTTCGCCTGCATGGCGACATGGCGAACCTGCCGCTGAACCAGGTCGAATCCTACGTCATCGGCAAGCTGCAGAAGATTTCCTGGCGCAACGAAGTCGAACTGGTCAGCGTCAAGCCTGCCGCCGGACAGCGTGTGCAAATCTTCAACGAGGTGCTGTTCAACGTCGAGCTGATTGGCGAATACGACAACATCTATCGCTGGTTATGGGGCGCCAAGAACGAGCTGGGGTTCGTCGTCGTCAAGGAATACGGCATGCAACGCCGCGACAACGTCGATGCAAATCCGCGCCTCCTGACGACCGTCAGCCTCGCTTCCTACAGGGCACAGCCATGAGGCTCGCAACATCGGCCTTCGTTCTCACGATGCTGCTGGCAACATCGCCCATGGCTATCGCGGACGAACCGCCGGCCCTTGCGCACAATCCGTTCTCGCGGCCGCCCTCCGAGGTCGTGCGCACGGAGACTGGCATTGTCGAACCAATTGACGGCTCCGCCCCCGTATTCCCGCTGCAGGCAACCATGGTCGGCCGCATCAACAGTCTCGCCAACGTCGGGGGACGCATCCTGAAACCCGGCGACGAATACCTGGGCTACCGGTTGCTCGCGGTTCATGAACGACACGTCGTGTTCGCGAAAGACGGAAGAAGCATAAACGTTTACGTAAAACCCGAGCGGACAGAAGACGATGAGTAACATGACCCGATTGGCTATAGTCGCGCGACGTTTCGTGCATGGGGCCCTGGTTTTCGGCCTGTTGCTCCTTGCGCCCGCCCATGCCGCCAACGAGGAGCATCGCATCAGCATGACGATGAAGGATGCGGACCTGGCCGATGTCATGGATATGATTTCGCGCGAGCGGCGCGTCAACATCTTCGTCTCCACGGACTCACGCGAGCAGGTCTCATTCAGCCTGTACGACATGACGTTGCCCGATGCGATCCACGCCATCGCCAATGCCGCCGGTTTTGCCGTCGAGCATTACAACGGCAACTACTTTATCGTGAATCACAACGAAGCCGGCAAGTACGCGCCAGACTCGATCACCCAGGTACGCAGTTTCGAATTGCAGTACGTCTCGGTGGAGGAGATGCAGTCGCTACTCGAGCCCTATCTCTCGGATTACGGCGAAATCACGGTGTTCGAGGAAAAGAATATTTTCCTCATCGAGGATACGCCCCGGTTTCTGGGTCGAATCGCCGCGCTGGTTCGCCAGATCGACAAACAGCCCGCGCAGATACTGATTGAGGCAAAGATCCTGGAAGTCACCCTGACCAATGAAGACTCCTCGGGCCTGGACTGGACCAAGTTCTTCAGCAGCGATGGCGGCAGCGGCGAGTTCGGCGGACGAGGCCTGAACAATTCGGCCAGCGCGGGACTATTCCTCTCCTACACCAATGACAACATCACGGCCGCGCTCGATGCACTTACATCGCAGGGCCGCGTGCGAACGCTGTCGTCACCGAAACTGCTGGCGGTCGAGGGCAAGGAGTCATCCGTCATCGTCGGCGATCGACGCGGTTACAGCGTCATTACGACGATCAACCAGGTGACGTCGGAGAGTATCGAGTTCCTCGAGTCCGGCGTCATCCTACGCGTTACTCCTTCGGTGGATGCGGACGGTCAGGTAATGATGGATATCCACCCCGAAGTCAGCACCGGCGTGATCGACCCGCTGACCGGCATTCCTTCGCAATCCACGACAGAGGTCACCACGCGGATGATCGTACCCGACGGCCAGACCATATTCGTCGGCGGCCTGATCAAGCATCGTGTCGAGGAAAGCAAGCGCGGTATCCCGGTCGTCAGTCGCATACCGGGCATTGGCCGACTGTTCTCCAGCCGTGAGAACAACAAGACCAATACGGAGACGATCGTTCTGATCACGCCGACGGTGCTCAACGACAACACTCGCCTGGTCGACGCCGACACGATTGAGATCATCGACAAGATGGAGCAACGACAGAGCAGCGATAAGGAAACGCTGAACGACGAGATGGAGCTGTTCTTCGGGGCGCAGTAATCTGGCCTTCGGTGCCCAGATACGGCCGGAGTCGATCCGCTCGCAGTTCCGGCTTCTTACATAAGGCAGGCCCGCTGAAATTGATAATCGTCAAGGGCTTGTACGCTATACTTGAAACGCGGCGTAACAAAGAAAAGTCAAAGACCGCGATAACAACAAATAGGGCGGGTACGACCGCCCTGCGTCCCACCAGGGGGTTCGCAAGCGATGAATAGCAGCCTTTTACGTTCCGTAGTTTCTTTCTGTTCCGTCGCGGCGATCAGCCTGCTGCTCGCACAAACGGTCGCGGCGCAGACGCTAACCGCGGGCGACCCCGGCGCCAACGTCAACATTGTCGGGCCGACGCCGGACCCTGCCGATATCCGGGATTTCGGACTGAAACAGCAAAACGAACCGTCCTGTGCCATTCGCCCGGGAGACGCGGATTGCATCATTTGCGGATTCAATGATTACCGCACCGTCGATGTACCCGGCATAGCAGACGCCTGGCAGGGCGTCGCCATGAGCTGTGACGCGGGCACGACCTGGACGAGCCGCATTGCGCCCGGGCACCCGTTGCATCCTGCGCCTATCGGCACCGAGTTCGCCGCCGACCCGCGCATGATCGCGCTGCCCGGTATCGCTGTGTTCAACTTCATCGGTGGCGATCGCGATCAGAACAGCGGCGTGCTGGCCATTCAGCACTGGCTCGAGATCAACAAGGAAGACGCCGATTTCTACGAGCCGGGCAAATTCACCTACATCGCGGACACCGGCAGCAGCGGCCGATTCATCGACAAGCCGGACGCGGTTTTTCTCCCCGATAAGGCGCAGCAACAGGGCACCATCACCTTGTCCACGGTGATGGAGAACGAAGCGCTCGGCACCATCCAGCGTGACGTACCGACCGGCAAACTGTTCGTCGCGTTCGCGGTGTTTACCGGCAGCGAGGGATCGGGGTCGGGCAGCCAGAGCGTCAAGGTGCTGGTCAAGGACTCCGACAACCTGGGCCAGACCTGGCAGAACCAGGTTGTCAAACTTTCCGAGGATCAGAACGTCGTCTCCGGCATCTCGCTGACCGCGATGGGCGATTCCGTGCTCGCCGTCTGGCGCCGCGCCGGCGACAACAACGACCCGGATTCCATCATGTATGCGTACACCAACAATCGCGGCAAGAAATGGACGAAGGCCGAAGTGCTCGCCG